>DAIQQE010000031.1:10752-12437 GCA_036786905.1 Candidatus Nezhaarchaeales archaeon
GCCGGCACCTCGTACCAAGTGCCGTCCTCCGACAGTATCAGCACGCTCCCGCACCTCGCGCACCTGTAGTACTTGTTGACGCCCCTCTCGCCCTTCTGGTCCCCCAAGTACTCCAGCCTGTCGTGGGCGCACTCGCCCCCTTTACTCTCCGACCCGCTCATCAGGATAAACGGGCTGGAGGCCATTAATTAAATTTTGCCTAAGTCTTAGCGTCACGGGCGAGGCCTGATGGCAATGCAGAGGTGGCGAAGGCCTCGTGCCTCTCTGTCGGGCTGGCCCTCGCCCCTCCCTTCGAGCCCATCAGCAATGCCAAGGCGCTGGTTGCCGAGGCCAAGGCCGACAGGAACAAGATGGCCAAGGGGTTGGCCAGCAAGGGCGTGTACCACGTCGGGCGAACAGTGCTCGAGCCCAAGATTATCAACCCAGCCGTAGTGGAGTGGGATAGACTGACGGCCAGCGAGGACAACGCCCTGCTGAAGTAGTACGCGTATAGGCCTAGTATAATTCCCCCGACTACCACGCCGGCGAGCCCGCCCGAGAAGCAGAGCCTCAGAGGCAGTTCAACGTCCTTCCTCCTTCTGACGGCCTTGAGGAGGTAGAGCCCCGAGAAGGCTTCGTAGGCGGCGTAGACGGCTGTGGGAGCTGAGAAGGAGCGG
Organism: Candidatus Nezhaarchaeales archaeon; assembly: GCA_036786905.1. Classification (GTDB taxonomy): domain Archaea; phylum Thermoproteota; class Methanomethylicia; order Nezhaarchaeales; family WYZ-LMO8; genus WYZ-LMO8. Next base: position 11,409 of record DAIQQE010000031.1, read on the forward strand.
ACCACGTCGAGCTCGTAGACGTAAAGGGGCACGCCATAGTACTCCAGCCCGTAGTAGGCGAAAGACACCAGCCCCTCTACTGGGCCCTCGATGTGGTAGAGCGGTAGTATCAGCATTAGTAGGAGCCAAGCCGCTAGGGCTAGCGAGGTCATTGCCGCTGCGCGAACCCCTAGCTTGCCCTTCGCTACGGGGATTTCGGCGACCTCAGCTCCTCCCAAGCTCAACTCGACCGGCTCTCACCACTGCCTTGCCCATGAACGAGTACCTCACGACCACGTAAGCTCCAGAGGCTCTGGGGTCCAGAGGCACGACGACGGACTGGACCGGTTCCACGACTAAGCTCAAGTGCCTCTCGATCGAGGGCCCCTCGCGATAGGAGTAGGTTATCGTAACGTCGAACGAGAGGGCCACGGGGGCCTTGTTGGATATCAGGACGCCGCCCTCGCCTATCGTGACGCTCGGCGGGGTCCAGGGGAACCTGAGGAGGTAGGAGGCGATGAGCCCTCCCTTGTCGAGCTTGAGCCTCAGCTTGACGATTATTAGGTTGTCCCCCCACCTCGTAGAGCTCTCTGTAAAGCTCCATCGGTACCCCCAAGTAGACCGCGTCCCCTCGCTCAGAGACCTTCGTCGAGGTGCAGTTGTAGGGCCGGAGCCCTACCAACGTGCAGCTCTCGACGTCGACGACGCTTAAGTTCGAGAGGGTGTAGCCGACGACCACGCTCAGGCTGTGGGGCAGCCAGCCCTCGCGCACAAGGCCCTCTGAAATTCGCTCACTTAGCACGCCTCTGTTAGACCGTGGCGGGCCCGCGGGGACTTGAACCCCGGACCTCCAGCTCTCTACCGGCCGTCCGCAGGCTGGCGTCCTGTCCAAGCTAGACGACGGGCCCTCTTCACTACTCCCAATCCCTCCTAGATATTTATTGTCGCCGAGCGGCTTTCGCAACAGCTTAAAGTCGACGCCTCTATTCTAGGATTGGAGGTACGGGTATTGGGCAAGGTCTCTCGGGGGGAGAAGTGCTCTCTCTGCTC
>DAIQQE010000140.1:0-2991 GCA_036786905.1 Candidatus Nezhaarchaeales archaeon
ATCTGCAACCTGGCTAGCGCGGCCTTCGGGAGATCCTTCGCGACCACCAGCACGTAGACGTCAGAGGAGGCCACGAGTCTCCCCGTTGCGGCGCTCCCGAATAGGTACACCCCAACTAGATCGGGGGAGAGGACTCCCTTGCTCGCCTCCACGACCCTTTCAAGCCAGCTCCTCCAACTCCTAAACACTTCGGCCCTCTCCCCAAGCCACGTCTAAGCCTCTCACAGAGGCCCATCACCTTCTCGGCGAGTGAGATCAAGTCCTCTGCGTCCTCTTTATCGAAGAGCTTATAGAAACACCCGCTCGTTAAATGGGCGTCCTCTAGGACGTGAGGCTCCTCCTGTTCTCCTTAACGAAACCCTCAACGTCCTTGCCGCCAACGCGCTTAAGCTCGTTTAACAGAAGTATTATCGAGTGCGTCCTCGGTAAGTCCCAGACAAGCTCGAGGAGCGTCGTCTTTAGATAAAGTTGCGCCGCTTGCTCGGCATTGAACGCGGCCACGTCGTAGAACCCCTTCTGCAACGAATACCTCGCCAGCTCGAGGAACGAGGTGGCTCTCCTCTTCGAAGCCCTACCCCTCCAGGCTCCCGCTATACATGGCGTCGATATGACGGGGTCTGAGCTTTAAAGTTGCGTCCCTGTAAGAGTTACAGCGCTCCTAGGCCGATCACGATCTCGGGGAATGACCACGACGCTTAAGCCTTGATCCGCGGTAGCAAATACGTGGGGTCGATGCCCTCGAGGGAGGGCTTGAGGGAGGAGCTGACGTCCCTCAAGAGGGCTTGCAGCAAGCTCGAGGAGCTGCTTGCGAGGGCGGGCTGCGAGGTCGATGAGGTCTTGGAAGGCCTCCACGAGATAAAGGAGAGGGTTGGTAACGTAGAGGCCCTGCTGCTCGTCCGCTTAGTGGAGGCGGGGCCGGCCACCTCCAAGCCCTTGGTCGAGCTCCTATCGGCGGCGAGCTCGGCCTCTCTAATCGTCGAACTGAACTTGGCCAGGCTCGCTCTTCAGGGGGCCTCCGCGCTGAGGAAGATCAAAATTAGAGGCGTCGAGGCCCTCTCAAGCCTCTTAGACTAAGCCCCTCAAGCCCTCACCAGTATTGGGGCCTCTCGCTACTCCTCACCTTGTCGACCGGGTCGTCGGCGAACCTCCACTTCCCCGATCCAGGGGCTAGCAGGACCACGCCTAGCTCCTCAGTCAGCTTGTCGTTCACTAGGACCTCCTCCTCGATCGGCGATATCAGGACGTCGGCGAGCTTCGGGCCGACCTCCCTGTCCTCCGTGAGGGCCCAGACGTCTATGGCGTCCCTGACCAAGAAGACCCTCGAGGGCCCGCCAGCCGTCCCGACCTCCACCACGCTGGACGTGGGGGGTGGTGGGTAGAGCGAGAGCCGCATTGCGAGCCGCGTCGGTATCAGCAACTGGGGGCTCTCGGTCTCGAAGCCCGTGTTCACGAGCGCCGAGACCTCGGATACCTCTCCCGAGGTCCTAGACCTAAGCCTAAGCCTGATCCTCACGGCCATAGTCTCTCGAACGCCTCAAGAGATATACGTGCCCCACTCTCCCTCGCCTAAGTCGATATACGTGACCCACCCTCGGCTTCGCGCACATCGAGTTAAGAGCTCTCACAGGGCCTTATAAATTTGCGAGGCCTCGACTAGCTCTCATGCGCTCTTGGGCCGAGGGGCGAGGGCGCGAGGTCGCTGGAGTCGAGGCTCTGAGGGCTATCGCGGGCTCGACGGAGGAGCAGCTGGCCAAGGAGAGGGCACGCCGTCGTAGTGGGCACTACTTCATCGCCCTCTTCACGGCCTCTCTGTGCAACGGGCTCTGCCAAGCTATCCTCTTGCCGATGCCGAGCTCCAAGTCCTTCTGAGGAGGGGGCTCGTCTATCCAAAAGTCTTGCCTCCTCTCAGGGATCGCGTCGACGATCAAGTTGAGCTCGACCAGCTTGTCTAGCAACGGCATCCTTTCCCTGGCCAGTAGCGTGTCGGGATCTTCGATAGCTTCTAAGAGGTACCCCCTCTCCTCGCTACTCAAGGACGACGCAAAAGCGTCGAGCTCCTTGGAGTCGACGAGCCCCTCCACGACGGCGTCTACATCCCACTTGACCTCGTAGAACTTAGCGAGCAACCCTGGGTTGCCGCCGGTGATGGGCCAGACCTCATCGAAGTCGGGCTTAGGCCCGGGCAACTTCTCGTAGATCTCTTCAAACCCCTCCTCGCTCATGTTCCACATGGGCCTGAGGGTCGCCCACCTGTGCCTCCCTATCTCCCTCCTCGAAAGCCCCTCGCTCGTCGCCGCGATCGCCACGACGCTCTCATACCTCCTCGGCGGGTACTCGATGACCTCTAGCATCCCCTTGACGACGAACGAGGCCTCTCTGCCCCCGATGAACTGGAAGGCGTCGTCGACTATCATGGCCAGCCTATCCCTCCCAGACCTCATCGCCTCAACAGCGAGGTCTATGACGCTGACGACGAGCCCCGCTAGAGCGTGGATCGACGAGGCCCCCCTCAACAGCTCCGAGACCCTCTCCTCCAAGCTCTTGAGCCCCACTTCGGTCAAGAAGTCCCTCCTCATGGGGTTGAAGTATATTACGCCGAAGCCGAGCTCCTTGAGGGCCTCGACCGACTGCCTAAGCCAAGCGGTCTTCCCGCAGCCCTCTGGCCCGAACACGACCAAGGGGTGCCTAGTGCCCCTCTCCGCGAGCTCCACGACTTGCTTGATAGCCCTCTCCCTGTCGCAGAACTCGACCTCAACCCCCTTCGCGAACGACAGCCTTATTCTCCTCACTCAAACACCTCTCGGCCTTCAGCCCTAGGTCGCGGGCCCTACGACTCTCAAGCACTCAAGAGATTTAAGCCTAGCACTTGCGATGCGCCGTCGGTAGCGCGGACTTGAAGAGACCTCGCCTCTACTTGAGGCCCTTTTGAGCCCTTTGAGGAGGCTCGTTGGAGGCTAGCGATGGGGTTGCTTGACGGCGTCTACCGCTAGG
>DAIQQE010000141.1:0-2970 GCA_036786905.1 Candidatus Nezhaarchaeales archaeon
TAAACTACCGGCCCCTCCCCGTCTACGAGGACATGAGGGGCTTTTATGCTTTTACCATTCTTATCCATTTAAGAGGGCGGGGTCGTAGAAAAAGTAGCCCCGACCTTATCTTCCCGGTCAGCTGTGCACTTGGACGCTAGCGCCTAGGTGGTGCGGCGAAACGGTCCGTCCAAAGATCTCGACAAGCCCTGTACATATCCTTGAGTAGAGTTCATGAAGGCATTTGAGGAGTTGAGAGCATAGGGCCGGTCTAAAATAATGATTAATGTACCTCAGTCAAGGCTGCGAAGGCTAGGGCTCTTGAACGAAGGCCGAAGGCTGGGAGATCGACGGAGAGCATGAAGATGCTATGTTGCGGTGGTTTATGGAACTCCCATGATAGAAGCGGTCTCGAGAACCGCAGCGCTTGCGCACATTGTTACTACTAAAACGCAAAGGTGAGAAAAGCGCAACACTTATAAGATGAAGTCCTTTGTCAAGATATGTATCAAGGCAAGGAGTGAGAGGCCATGGGCGAGAATGTACTAATAGCCGGCATGCCCGTTTGGGCCTTCGTGCTACTGATGCTAGGGCTTATAATATCGATAATATGGTACTTCAAGTTCAAGCCTCAAGAGGAGCAGTGAGACCATGGAGGAGAGGCTCCTCTGGATATGGTCCATAGTTATAGTGTACTTGGGGATAGTGACGATCGCGGGGGTCTTGACGAAGCGGTACGTAGCGAGCTTGAAGGACTGGGTCATCGGCGCCCTCCCCGGACCCATAATAGCCGCGCACATGATCGCCACGCTCTACAGCGGGATGTCGTTAATAGGGGCCTCGGGGATGTCCTATAGCTTCGGCGTGGTGTTCTTCGGCGAGCTGTGGCCAGTACTAGGCATGGTTGTTGTGACAACCGTCTTAGGGCCCAGGCTGTGGAGGTACGTCAGGAAGCACAACCTCCTGACGATACCGGACTTCTACGAACACTACTTCGGCGGCTCGAAGGTCATGAGGGTGCTGGCCGTGGTGATATTGTTCATAACTACCGTCATCCTGCTAGTCGCCCAGTGGACCGCTGTAGGGATCGCCATGACCGTCATGCTAAAAGTGCCCTACGAGATCTCCATATTGATAGGCACGGTGATAACGCTGGCTTATACGGTAGCCGGAGGCGTATGGGGGGTCGCGGTAACGGACTTAATACAGTACTTGACGTTCGCGTTCGCGGTCATAGTAATCTTCGCGCTGACGATGTCCAGCTTTGGAGGCCTAGACCAAATACTCCACCAGCTAGGTCGGGCGAATCCAGCGCTGTTGGAACCCCTTGCGCGGGCTCCTCCGCTCTCCTGGCCGTACATAGTGACCCACTTCGCCGTCTTGCTCATAGGGCTCCCCAGCCACCCCAGAATGGTTCATAGGGTCTACAGCTTGAAGAAGGAGAGCTACTTCAAGTGGTTACCGCTCGCGTGCATGGCCGGCTACGCCATAGCCTTCCTCCTGCCCAAGTACGTGGCCCTAGCGGCTAGAGTGACGGTTGAGCAGGGGCTCATGCCGAAGCCCCCGACCTCCGACTGGGCGCTCCCCTACTACGTATTCTACATGATGCACCCTGCGCTTGCGGGCCTGTTCCTAGCAGCAATCTTCGCGGCGTGCATGAGCACTGTGGACTCGCTCTTGATCACGTCAGCCTCCCTCTTCACGAGGGACATATACCAAAAGCTGGTAAATCCATCGGCTGACGAGAAGAGACTGATATTGTGGTCCAGGGTGGCGTCGGTAGTGGTAGGGGCCATCGCTGCCGTTGTAGCCCTCAGCCCTCCAGCCATCATACCATGGATTATATGGACGTCTGAGGGCCTGGCGGGGTGCACCCTCGGCGTAACACTCATCTTCATGCTGCACGCGCCTAAGTTCATCACTAAGAGCGGCGCGGCTGCGGCCCTGATAACGGGCTTGGTCGTCGGGCTGTCCTTGGGCTACTACGACAGGTTCGTGGCGAGGCTACCGTTGAATCCGTTCTTCCCGGCGCTCATCGCGTCGCTGGTCGTCTGCGTCGCTGTCTCGTTGCTCACGAGGCGAAGGGTAGCGCAATTAGCGCAAGCCACTAGATGACGTGGCCACCAACATCGGTCAAGGGCTGAGTTTTCATTTTTTATTTTTGTTCCTCTAGAGAGCCGTCATTGGGAAATCTCTCGTTCCCGTCTCTTGAAGTAGGAGACGGGCTAGTGGGCCGGCCCGGATTTGAACCGGGGACCACTACCTCGTAAGGGTAGCGTTCTGGCCAGGCTAAACTACCGGCCCCTCCCCGTCTACGAGGACATGAGGGGCTTTTATGCTTTTACTTCAAGAGGCTCGCTCCCAAGGACAAGGGACGTCGTTAGAGGTAGTGGGAAATCCTCTCGACGTCCTTCCTGAGCACGCGCCTGACGGCGTATATCATCGCGTTCAAGTAGAGGATCGCCCACTCGCTCGCGTCCTCGGCTGGCATCCCGAGATCTACGGCCTTTCGAGAGAACAAGACCTCTATGGTGTCCTCGAACTCGGGCGAGTACTTCTGCATGCAGAAGACTATGTGGAAGCCTGGCAGGGGCGTCACGGCTATGGCCCACGCGGTCGCGTCGTCTATCTTGAAGTCGACTAGCCTTCCGCCTACGGCCATGGCTACCACCTTGACCTCCTCGGGGGTCAGATCCTTCAGGGCCTTGACCCTAAGTTGAACTGCGTTCTTGAGGAACCTGTCGTGGGCCAAACCGCCCTCGAGCTCTCTTATGCTCACTAGCTCCCCTCTCTCAAGCATGGCGGGCCCGCACTGATTAAAGGATTGCCACGCCTAATATGCGCTTCGATGCAATGGCAAGGACTAAGCATCGAACTGACGTCGCAGAGGCGTCTTAGCGCCTTTCCGTGCAACATGGAGGGCTCGTCCTCCGACGTCGGAAGGTGCCAGAAGCTTGAAATTTAAATTGAAGGTCGAATAAGGGTAAGCGG
>DAIQQE010000142.1:0-2945 GCA_036786905.1 Candidatus Nezhaarchaeales archaeon
CACTGGGTTACAGCCGAGCTTGTCTACAAGATACGCAACGGCCTTGCGAGCACGGAGGTGCTCGTCGAACAACCGGCCGAAGAGAAGTTCGTGGGTGCCAGCTGTTATCACCACCGTCATGTTCTTCGGAAATGGTACATCCGCGTCAGCCATGGTCGCCAGTACGAGGGAGCCGCTTATCACCCCAATTCCAGCGATCTTCGTCGGCAAGTAGACCGCTAGGTAAGAGGCCATCATTCCACCAGCCGATATCCCAACTACATAGACCCTCTTCGTGTCTATCTTGTACTTCTGGCTCATTACGTCAATGAGCTTGGAGAAGAATTTGACCTCTTCAGTCACGTTCCCTCCAAATATCGGCATGCTCCATATGTAGCCGTAGCTGTCTGGGCATACGACCACGAAGCCGTACTTCTCAGCGTAATCGTCGGCACCTAGCAAGTTCGCCAGGCCGCAGGACCATGCTCCGTGAAGCGTTATCACGAGTGGCACGGGCTTCGCTCCATCATATGACGAGGGTACGTAGTAATGATAGGTCCTGTTTAGCCCGTCGACGATCATCCACTCGGACTTGTAAATGCCCGGTTGGTTGAACAAGGGCTTATAGCGCGGGCTCGTTAGAGGCGTTGCTTTGGGGTAGAGGTGGGGGAGAAGCGGGGTCATTACCGTCACGTTCGTGGTGACTACTAGGGGTTTGGCCAGGCCCGGCACGTTGACCCCATAGGGCGCTTCGACTATGGCCGTTGCCTTGTAGACCCCAGCTGTGTACGGGTTGTAAGTATATTCTGGGAAAAGGGGATCGGCTATTGAGATCCAGCTCAGCTTGGCCGTAACCTTCGAGCCGTCAGACAGTATCAGGGTCGTGGTCTTTGGTAATTTGGCTAGAACTTCTTCGTAGGGGGTTAACCACTCCACCTCAATGGACTTGATCGGCTCGACCTCGACGACGTAAACGGGGGCTTTAGCTGCCTTAACGGCCTCGTCAATGGCCTTGATGGCCGCGTCCTTGACGTTGTTGATGGCCTTGACGGCCGCGTCCTTGACTTCCTCAATGGTCTTAGAGGCTTGCTCTCTAAAGCTTTCTTCAGCAGCTGCCCTCTCGGCCGACGCTACGGAGTAACCATAGTAGTAACCCAAGTAAGAGGCAAAAGCTAGGCAGGCTACTACAACAACCGATAAAACTATTAAAGTGGTCATCTTCATCTTATTCTAACTCCTCCTTAAGCTCGAGCCTTACTTATTTTAAGGTATACATGAAAAGCTTTTTTAGGCTTTAGGAAGCGCTCTCAATCGAAGCTACTACAACATCGATGTCATAGTGGGTTGCATAAACTATTGTTAGAGTTAAGTCGTAGTTAAAGACAAGACATTGAACCGTAATCTAAGTCGACCTGCCCTCACTACTTCATAAAAGCATTGAATGTTCGAACTTGTATGTGAGGTTGTCTACCATCTCTTTGAAGCCTAGCTTCCCCGACCTCCTTTGGAATTGTCCTCCTTGTCTCGTCGCTAACCCCTCAAATCGACCCTCTCAGACGGCGAAAACTTGTCAGAACAATCACGAGTTCACTCATGAGTTCACAGCATTCGAGCGAACCGTAAGCCCAAGTGGCTGGGAAAGGCTACGCGAGGAGAGGTGGTGCGGCCGCCGGGATTTGAACCCGGGTCGCCAGCGTGGAAGGCTGGTGTCCTAGTCCAGGCTAGACGACGGCCGCCCACCCACGTGTTCGTATTCCTACGCGCCTCGTTTTATTTGTTGGGGCTCAACCTAATGCCTTCTAATCACCGTTCATCTTAACTCTGACCTTTCATCGCCCGAGCTGTAGTCTGCAGGCCCCGTTAAACGTTTGTCGCTCTTGCTATCGTCTTGGGTATGTTCTCGTGGTATGGAGGGCTTATTATGCCCCTCTCCGTTATTATCGCGGTTATCAGGTCTGGCGGCGTTATGTCAAACGCCGGGTTGAGGACGTCGACGTCTATCGTTATGGGCTTCCCGTTCACCTCTAGCACCTCCCTCGGATCTCTCTGCTCTATGACGACGTCCTCGACCTTCGAGCTCAAGTCAAAGGTCGAAGAGGGCGCCGCCACGTAGAAGGGCACTGAGTACCTGTTGGCTACTATGGCTATGGTCAGCGTGCCTATCTTGTTGGCCACGTGTCCGTCCCTAAGTATCCTGTCGGCTCCGACGATGACCTTGTCCACCATCCCTCGGCTCATGACGTAGCCGACCATGTTATCCGTTATGAGGGTCACATCTATCCCGTCATTCTTGAGCTCGTAGACCGTCAGCTTCGCCCCTTGCAACCTTGGCCTCGTCTCAGTCGCTATGACCCTCACTCTCTTCCCCTGGGCCATTGCGCTCCTAATCACACCTAGGGCTGTGCCGTACCCAACTGTCGCCAGTGCTCCCGCAATCTGCCAGCTGGGCGCTCAGCCCAGCTGTTTGCAGTGGGTCAGTACCGTGTCGCCATCCTCTATCAAAGAAGCGCCTATCTCGCCTATACTTCTGTTCACCTCCACGTCCTCGTCCGCCATATTGATTGCCTCTTTCACGGCGATCTCCTTGGCCTCCTCGAGGCTCTGAGCCCTCTTAATGGCGCTCGTCATCCTCTCGATAGCCCAGAAGAGGTTCCTCGCCGTTGGCCTAGCCTTAGACAGTATCCGAGCCGCCTCTTCGACGTCCTTCAGGAGCCCCTCTAAGTCCTTAGCGCTGGAGTAGTAAGCTGCAAGCGCTACCCCCATGGCCGCCGCGACTCCTATCGCCGGGGCCCCTCGCACGGTCATGTCCCTTATGGCTCTCGCGACCTCCTCGGGGCTTCTACACTCAACGTAGCGCAACTCCCAAGGCAAAGCGTTCTGGTCTATGAGCCTTACGACTCCATCCCTCCACTCTACGCTCCTAGACTCAAAGAACTTCACAAGCGAGCACCCATTCATAGGTGCCG
>DAIQQE010000143.1:0-2944 GCA_036786905.1 Candidatus Nezhaarchaeales archaeon
GCTATCATCAATCCAGCAGCTACTTGGGCCTCGCATGTCTGAGAAGCGATGTGGGGCGTTACTACCACGTTTGGTAGTCTTATGAGCTCCCACTCCTCTTCGGTTCTCGGGGGCTCGTTCTCGAAAACGTCTAGCGCCGCTCCTGCTAGCCTACCCTCCTTGAGGGCCTTTAAGAGCGCTCTCGTATCTATTATCCCACCCCTTGAGGTGTTCACTATTATAGCGCTCCTTTTCATGAGAGAGATCTCCCTTTCACCTATCATGTGCCGCGTGCTTTCGTTCAGAGGTGTGTGGAGCGTTATTACGTCGCTTTCCCTCAAGAGTTCTTCAAGCGTCGCGGCGACCTTAACACCCATGCTCTCTGCTTCTTCTTTTATGTCCCTTATGTCGTAGGCCATTACTTTCATTTCAAAGGCCAAGGCCCTCTTAGCGACTGCTTTGCCTATCCTGCCAAATCCTATTATGCCCAAGACCTTCCCTCTCAATTCGAAGCCCATGAACTTGCTCTTCAACCACAGCCCTTCTTTTAACGTCCTATTGGCCTCGGGTATCATCCTAGCCAGCGCTAGGATGAGGGCCATAGTTGCCTCCGCTACTGCGACGGTGGATGCTTGGGGTGATGCCACGACCTTTATGCCCTTTTCAGATGCGGCCTTGAGGTCGATGTTGTCAAGCCCCACGCCAGCTCTCCCTATGACCTTTAGGCCCTGTGCTTCCATTATTATGTCCTTGGTAAGTCTCGTCCTCCCTCTAACTATGATGGCATCATACTCCTTAACCGCCCTCATCAACTCATCCCTTGTCAATGAGGGCTTTATGGTGACGAGGCAACCTTTGGACTTAAGTGCTTCTGCGCATGACTCATGAACGTCGTCGGTGATTAACACTTTAAACCCTGCCACTAAGCCTGCCACCTCGTCGTCGGAGCGTCTTTATACTTCAAGCGCCTTTTTATAGTTTAGCTCTCGTGCTCACAAGGAGCCCTGACAAGAAATATACCTCAGCGACGTTACTATAGAGTGGGCCACAATGCCGGAGACGGCATTGGTCGGGAAGACGAACGTCGGCAAGAGCACGCTTTTTAGTGCTTTGACCATGTTGCCTGTTAAGATAGAGCCACGACCTTTCACGACCATAAAGCCCAACGTGGGGATCGCATATCTAAAAGTCAAGTGCGTGTGCAAAGAATTTGGCGTCAAGGACAACCCTCGAAATTCCGTGTGTCGAGACGGCATAAGGTACGTCCCCGTTAAGGTAATAGACCTCGCTGGGCTCATACCGGGGGCGCACGAAGGCAAAGGCCTCGGGAACAAGTTCCTAGATGAGATGAGGGAAGCCGATGGGATAATTCACGTTGTTGATGCTTCCGGCTCCACGGACGCTGAGGGAAGGCCATGCCCTCCTGGCTCCCATGATCCGCTCTCAGACGTCAAAATGATAGAGAAAGAGGTCCATTTGTGGATCTTGGGTATGCTGAAGCAAGACTGGGCCAAACTATCGAGGTCTGTAGAACACGGTAGGTTGAAGGCGGAAGAGGCCTTGGCCTCAAGGCTGAGCGGCCTGAAAATCTCCTTGAGGTATGTAAGGGAGGTTCTCGACGAGCTGGACCTGAGGGAGAAGAGGCTTGGAGTATGGAGCGAAGAGGACCTAACTGCATTCGTTAAGCGGCTGTTTGAGAGGGCCAAGCCGTTCGTAATAGCCGCTAATAAGTGCGACATTCCTGAGAGTGTTGAAAACGTCAAGAGGCTCAAAAAGGCCTATGGTGATGACGTCGTAATTCCTTGTAGCGCCGAGGCCGAGCTAGCTCTCCGAAGGGCTGCCGAGAGGGGCCTAATCGAGTACACGCCTGGCGACAGCTCCTTCAAGATAGTCAATCGCGAGAAACTGACCTCGGAGCAATTAAGAGCTTTAGAGGTCATCAAACAACGGGTCTTAGATTTCTGGGGCTCTACGGGAGTTCAAGAAGTCCTGAACACTATGTACTTCAAGAGACTGAACATGATCCCCGTCTACCCAGTCGCCGACCCCGACAACTTAACCGACACGGAGGGCAATGTGCTTCCAGACGTCTACTTGGTCCCCCGCGGAACGACGGCTAGAGAGCTGGCGTACATGATCCACACAGAGCTTGGCGAGAGCTTCATATACGCCGTCGACGCTAGAAAGAAGATTAAGCTTGGAGAGGATAGCGTTTTAAAAGAGAACGACGTAATATCAATCGTGGCCGCTAAGAAGCTGAAGAGGAAGTAACATGATAGAGATGGACATAGAAGAGCTGAAAAGGAAGTACCCCAACCTTGCTAGAGAACTAGAAGAGAAAATTATGTGCGTCGAAGTCAGAGGCTCTAGGACGGACGACGACTTCCAAATAGGCATGCCCGATGCAGTCGACTACATAAGGCGTTGCAAGAGCGTTCAAGAGGCTGAAGAGGTCATAAGTTTCTTGGAGAGGACTAATCAGATATCGAAGTCCAAAGCAGATGAGCTCAGAGAGCAACTTTACACCCAAGGGCTTGAGAGCTTCGGTCCTCGCAAGGAATTCGGATATTACACGAAGAGATATTATGCAAGAAAGATAGGTAACGACTTGAGTTAACGTTTAAATTTTCCTCTTAGACTTGAGACTTTAGGTCGCGAGGGAGAGCATGAAAGAAAAGGCCTATGTATTGTGGTTCGAGGAGATAGACAAGAACGATTTAGCGCTCGTTGGCGGTAAAAGCGCTAATCTGGGTGAGCTGACAAAGGCAGGGATACCGGTGCCGCCAGGCTTTGCCGTCACTTCATACGCTTATAAGGAGTTCATAGAGAGGACTGGCCTCAAGAAGAAGATAAGCGAAGCATTAAGGGAAGTTGCGAAGAGCAAAGACCCCAAGGCTTTTGAAGAGGTGAGCGCGGAGATCAGGAAGATCATTGAGAGAGAGGAGATCCCTGATGACATAGCGAG
>DAIQQE010000032.1:0-12282 GCA_036786905.1 Candidatus Nezhaarchaeales archaeon
CACTTAGCCGTCAAGACGTCTAATTCTTAGACGTCTTGACGGCTAAGTGCGGACCCGAGGTTAAGGAGCAAATATATGCATTTAAGGACAAGGCAGGTCGCGACCTCGGCTTAAGATTCGACCTCACGGTACCTCTAGCGAGAGTCGTCGCCAGCCACCCCGACCTCCCGAAGCCATTCAAGAGATACTGCATATCGAGGGTGTGGAGGTACGAAGAACCTCAGAGTGGGAGGTTCAGAGAGTTCTGGCAGGCCGATGCGGACATCGTTGGTAGCGCGAAAATGGACGCTGACGCCGAAGTCATAGCAGTCGCGATATCGTGTCTGAAGAGGCTGGGAATGAAGAACTTTAGAGTGAGGCTAAGCAACAGGAAGATACTCGAATCTATAGCGGCTTCTGCTGGTGTGGAGAGAGAGCTGTGGCTAGGCGTGTTCAGGGCCATAGACAAACTAGACAAAATTGGAGGGGAGGGCGTTAGGCGAGAGCTGGAGAGGCTCGGCTTGACTGGCGACCAGATATCGACGATAATGATGCAGATATCAAAGTGCGGCGACCTAGACTCTATAGAGAAAGAGGTCAGCTACGTGCTGACCGAGAGGGGCAGGGAGGGCCTCAATGAGCTGGCCGAGATAATAAGCAACTTGGAGCTCTACAAGTGCTCCGAGTACGTAGTTGTGGACCTGAGCTTGGCTAGGGGCTTGGACTACTACACCGGGCCGATATTTGAGGTCTCGGCTGAGACCAATGTGAGTGTCGGCAGCGTAGCGGGAGGGGGTAGGTATGACAACCTCATAGAGTTACTGGGAGGACCTCCGACCCCCGCGACCGGCATATCGTTGGGCATAGACAGGCTGGTCGAGGTGCTGAGCGAGGCGAACATGTTACCCAAGGCAAGGACTATGACTCAAGTATTCGTCGCCTGCACGAACCCTTCCCTCAAAAGAGAGGCTGTAGCGGTCGCCGAGAAGCTGAGGGACGAGGGCTTCAGGGTAGAGGTAGACGTCATGGGTCGAAAGCTGGAGAGGCAACTGAAGTACGCCGATGCAAAGGGCATCCCGTACGTGGTAATTCTAGGTCCGAAGGAATTGGAGAAGGGCGTCTACAGGGTGAGGGACATGAACGCCCGCGAAGAACGCCTCGTAGACTTGCAAGGTCTCTTGGAGCTTCTCAAAAGCCGTCGCTAACAGCCCTACGTATGTGATATGGCGAATACCTTGCGATCCTTCTGAGATTAAATGAGGAAGGGAAAGCGACCAAAGCTCAGCGCTCAGGCGATTTCATCGACGTACGGCCTCCTTCTTAATCTCTTGGACGGCCTCGACCATGGACTTTAACTTCTGGAACACTACGTTAGTGGCTTCATCGTCTCTCATGATCTCTGCAAGCCCCCTAAACCCGCAGTCTGGCGCGACCACTATTCGAGGTCCGTAGAGCTCCAGCGCCCTTTTTAACAGCCCTACTACCTCTTGGACGCTCTCGATCTTAATCCTCGAGTCCAAGGGCTTTGTCGTCACGGCTCCTATACCTAGCATCTTATCAGCCCTTGCCAGCTCAGTTGCGCTATAGGCCTCGAAGTTTTTCGGAAATCCTGCGAACTCGTGGTGTAGAACGTCGACTTCGAGCCTTAACGTCACTCTAGAGAGTCCCCTCACATCGCCGCATATGTGTAGCCCTCTTTCAACGCCCTGCCCCAAGCCCTTGAAGGTCCTGTTGAGAACCTCTACCGCGAATTTCTCGTCGTAGCCGTACCACAAGGCGTAGTAAAGCGCTGGCTCGTCGACAAAGGCCACTTCAACCCTCTCGAAGCTGGCGATCGACGACAGTATGTAAGCCAAAGCGTCAGCGAAGCTCTCAACTATATCGGGGTAGGCCATAGCCGACTTGTCCAAGAACTTGACTATGGACGAAAGCGTGAAAGGACCCGTCACCTGAACCTTCAAGCCCCCCTCGAAGCCCAGACCTTTGAGAACGGCCGACGCCAAAGTCAGCTCTCGCACTATGGCTGGCTCTTGAGGTGGCTCGACAGGGCCGATCAGCAAGTAACCCTCCCCTCTCCTCTCGACACCCCTACCTCGCTCGGCTATGTCGTCTAAGAACATGGCGCAGAAGTCCTCGAGTTGAGGAAGCGCAGGGTAGTCAATTCCAGCCTTGACTTGGACTTCGAGGCTTCGCTTAAGGTTCTCGAGGCCCGGCGTGAGGGGGAAGCTCCCTATGGTAGTGGTGGTGAAAGGCCTCATCTTTCTCACCGTTGCCTGTCCTCAGGTCAAATTGGATAGAGAGGAGCCGTCCTTTTAAACCCCTAGAGAGGGCACGAGTTGTGTGAACTCGAACTGCCACGTTAAGGAGTTGTTGCAGAAGAGGCAATACGAAGAGGTCGACCGTGTCAGTAGGGCGATGGTCTCCCACTTCAAGGAATGGGCCCTCTCGTTGAGCCAAGAGGACGTGTGGCACTCAATAGATGACGTCACGGGGGGCTTGGGCTACACCAAGGAGGACAGAGACGTGACGAGGCTTATAGTCTATGGCTCTTACATAGCGTGGGCCGAGGCTGTCAAGCACGGCTCTAAGGTGCTTGAGATAGGCACAGGCCTCGGGAGGACCTGTTACTCGGTCCTCTCCACAACCTCTCCTTCGCTCTATCTGACGATAGACTCTTCGCCTGAGATTCTCGCGATAGCCCTCTATAGAAATCCTTACCCGCCATTTAGAGAAGCGCTCTGGAGCCCGGCCGTCAAGCTATGCCTCTGTGACGCGACCATTGCCGTGCGCTACATAAATGACTCTTTCGATCACATAATTCACGATGGGGGTCCGAATCCAAATAAGAACCCCGCCCTGTTTTCAAGCGCCTTCCTTAGAGATCTAGCCTCCCTCCTAAAGACAGGAGGGACCCTCTCGGTCTTCGGGAGCAAGAATAGGAAGTGGCAGGACAAGCTTTACCGCGAGCTAAGAGCCCTCGACCTCTCAGTGACCTCCAAGCCCCTGCCCTACTCCCCCGTGATAGTGTTCCATTGTATTAAGAGGTAGTGGTCCCCGGGGCAGGATTCGAACCTGCGACCACTCGGTCTCGGCCGACGGGCTTTCATCGCGGCGGGATCGCCTCTCGGCCCGCGCGCAGGGGCTACAGCCGAGCGCTCTACCACTGAGCTACCCGGGGCCTTCGAGTCTATTCAAAGCCCCCAAAGGGCTCTTAAGCTTTACTTCGAGGTGAAAAGGACTAAGAGTCCTCGAGGCCGATCGATTTTGGCTTGGAGATGCGCCGAAGCAATCTACGTTAGAAGGTCAGGGAGTTGGCGCCCCGGGGAGGACTCGAACCTCCGACCTACGGGTCTCCGTCGATCACGATAACAGCCCGCCGCTCTGCCTAACTGAGCTACCGGGGCTTTCCGCTAGCATACTTCGGTCGCCTCACTAAAACTTTACTAGCGCCTCTCGATCAGAACTCTCTTGGGATCTTTGCCTTTATACCGAGAGCCCCCTCGTAAAGGCTCTTTAAGTAAAGCAACTTAGCGGAGTGCTCGACCATGCATAGAATCTGGTACGTGTGGTCGACGAACTTCGACGAAGCGAAGACTCCGTGGCCCCTGACTATGACAGCCCAATGGCTCATCAGCTTGCTGGCCACCTCGTCGGCTAGGGTGGGAGAGCCGGGCCTGCCCTCGACTACCGGCACGCACCTCAGGACATGGTAACCCTCGGAGTCTATCGGCACGAGCTCATCGATGAAGAACGACAAGGCAACCGAAAATGGGGGGTGAGCGTGCATAACGACTAGGTTATTCGTCCTCCGATAGATCTCTCTGTGCACGGGGGTCTCCGTAGAGGCTATGATGTCATAGCTCGAAGGCCTCTCGACAGGGATTTTGACCACGTCTTCTGGCCTAAGATCCTCGAGCGAACAAGCGTGCCTAGTTATCCACATGTAGCCTCCCGACCTAATGCTCAAATTCCCGCCGTGTGCCGTCACATAACCTCTCTTAGCAATCCTAGACGCGTAACTCCTAAGCACCTCGTAGACCTCGCGGTCTATGCCCTTCTCCAAGGCCGCACAACCCCCTTCAAGCCTAGCCTAGCGAGGCACTCCTCTGTTGGCACTCCCTCAGGGCTCCAGCCCCTCACGGCGTAGTACTCCTTGATCATCTGGTCGAGCGGTGGGGCCTTGCCAGCCGTGGGGCCTAGGGCTAGCGGGGTCAATAACCTCTTGGGCAGAGTGTCGTCTTTCGCACTTAACCCCTCTCTCACGTTAAACAATCTCGTGAGAGCCCAGACCCTCTCGCCCACTACTAGCAGTTCCTCTTTAGAGAACTCTACTCCGGTGACAGCGCTCAGCATAGCGCTCAAAGGCTCTTCGTCGAACTCCACAGCGAAGTGCTTGCACATGACCAAGCTGTCGTAGGCGGCTGCCAAGTCTTGCGTGTACTTGACCAAAGAGGGCTTCTCAAAAGACGAGAATCTGTTCACCAAGTTGGGCACGCCTATGACTTCGAAGGCTATGGTCCAGCTCCTCAAGTGACAGGCACCGCGATAAGACGTCGCGTACGAGAGTGCTATCCCGAAAGCCCCTCTAGGGTCGTAGGCGGGTATTTCTAAGCCCTTCACGCTCATCGACAGCCCCTCTTCTCCGTACTTTTTAGCGAGCCTTAGAGAGCCTTCGGCTAGCTCCCTTCCATAGCCCCTCCTGTAGGCCGTCTCTACTATTAGCTCCTTCAATTTGTCGGCCTCGCCCCACTTCAAGTCGAACTCTATCTTGCCCCTCTCGACCAACTCTAGGAAACATGCCAGCGTTACGCCCGTGGATATGGTGTCAAGCCCGAGCTCATTGCATAAGTGGTTCATCTCGGCGACATCTTTTAAGTCGTCAACTCCGAGCATGCAACCTAGGTTGGCGATGCTCTCGTACTCTGGCCCCTCGCAGACAATCCTATAGGTCTTCGTGACCCTCTTACAAGCTATGGGACAGTTATAACAGCCCCTTCTTCCTACAACTAGCTTAGCAAGCTCCTCAGCCGAAAGCTTGTCGGCTCTCTCAAAGAAGCCCCTTTTGAAGTTCATCGTTGGCAAGAGGCCCCAATCATTTATAACTGTTAGTAGGGCGTCGGTACCAAAGTCCTTCAACGTCCTACCCAGATAGGGGCTCCACGTGATCCTAGTGCGCATATTGTCCAATAGCTCGTCGAGCCTCCTGCTGTTAGCCTCTTCCACGTGCTTTGACCCGCTCGCCACCACCGCTTTTAGTTTCTTGAACCCGAAGATGGCACCAAGCCCTCCTCTGCCGAAGGCGTGCCCGCTGTCGCCCATGACGGAGGCCAGCTTGACGAGGTTCTCTCCAGCAGGCCCTATGGTTATAGCAGAGCACTTGTATCCATGTCTCTTCCGTAACTCCTGAATTGCATCTGTGACCCTAAGCCCCCACAGGTCTTGAGCGGGGAGTATCTCCGCTCCATCGTCGTATATGTGCACATAGACGGGCTCCTCTGAGGCCCCATAGATAACTACGAAGTCAAATCCAGTCCTCTTGAAGTACGTCGGAAAAAGCCCTCCGCACGTAGAGTCGAAGAAAGTCGAAGTCAGGGGGGACTTGGAGATAAGGGTAGCCCTCGAAGTCCCGTAGACTCGGCTGCCAGTAAGGGGGCCCGACGCAAGCATTATCACGTTCTCTCTCGACAGAGGTTCAACGCCAGGCCTCAAGTGCTCATACATCCAGTAAGCCCCCAAGCCCGTGCCCCCTAAGAACATCTTCAAGACCTCTTGCCTTAGAGCCTCGACCTCTACCTCCTTCTCCGTCAAGTCCACTCGGAGGGCCTTACCCCACCAACCAGCCATGAAAAATCACTTCTTCGGCACCACTTCTTTGACTTATGGGGTTTTTAAGTATTTACGCGCCAAAAATAGGAGTTTTCGACGCAGAGCGGCTGTGAGGGTTTAAGGCTACGGCTCAACACATTTTTACAGCTGAAGGGCAGCCTTTCAGTGTTTGAGAGGCCGTGAGGTGGGCCCAGTGGAATTAGAGCTACTCGCTTTCGATAGCATGGGGGTGAGATCCATGGCGACCATAGTCGAGACCAAGGACGTCAGGTTGATGATAGACCCAGGAGTCGCGCTAGCTCCATATCGCTACGGCCTTCCGCCCCACCCTCTAGAGATCAAGAGGCTCAACGATGCGTGGGCCCTCATAGAGGAGAGGCTAGCTGAGTGTAGCCACGTGGTGATAACTCATTATCATTATGACCACCACGAGCCCGAATCGGCTTACTTATTCGTCAACAAGGCGGTCTTCGTCAAGCACCCAACTCAGAACATAAACTTCAGTCAGAGGAGGAGGGCGGCCTTCTTCCTGTCGAGGATAAGCGAAGCGGGTGGATCTTACGAATATGCGGATGGGAGGGAGATAAAGGTGGGCTCCACGAGCATAAGGATATCAGGGCCAGTGCCCCATGGAACCGACATTAGGCTAGGCTACGTCGTTATGGTCTCGGTGTATGACGGAGAAGAGAAGGTGTTGTACACATCGGATGTAGAGGGCCTCCCTCTTGAGTGCCAGCTGGAGGTGATACTGCGGGAGAGGGCGAACGTGCTCATAGTAGACGGCCCCATGACCTACATGCTCGGGTACCGATACTCGTATGAGAGCCTAGAGAAGTCCATAGACAATTTAATCAGGATAATGCGCGAGACGCCTTTGAGGATGATGATCCTCGAGCACCACTTGTTGAGGGACTTGGACTACAAGCGAAAGATCGAGCCCGTGGTCAGGGAGGCTGAGGCTAGAGGGATTGGGCTACTCTCGGCCGCCGAGTTCGAAGGCAAGCCAGTCGAGATGCTCGAAGCACGTAGGAGGGAGCTCTATGCACTGGGCAAGGAATTAGATAGAGCAGAGGGCCCTGAACATGTCTAGCGTTATCCTCTTGAGCCAAAGAGCTTGGGTTGAGGATATGTAAAACCTTTTGTCCCCGAGGTTCACCACGTAGTCGTCCTCTTTGGGAGGTTTGAACTCTACGGGGACTATCACAGGGCCTATGCAATCAGTGCTCACCCTGTACTCGAAGGGCTCCTTTTTCAGGAGCTCTAGGAGTTCGTCCTCTATCTCGATCTCCAGCTTCTTGCCGTCGTGCCTTACGGCAGTCACCCTCACGTAGACCACCCAGCGGGGATCATTGAGGACGCCATAAAGAGCTCTTCTGCTGAGGTATAAACGTGGTGGTTAAAGAAGTCGTGGCTTAGAGGAGGCCGTCACGCCTTCCTGTAGAGATCACCTATCTTAAGGAGCCTCCCTCGAAGCACCATTTCGTCGAGTATCTCTCTGAAGACGTCGATCGGAAACTCCACTCCGTAGCTCTCCTTAAACTCTTTTGCTATCGCCTCGGGGCTCCACTCAGCCTCGGGCCTCTCTCTCACTATCCTCATTATCAAGTTGGTCATGTCCTCTGTGAAGTTCCAAGGATACATGTACCACGTCCACTCCTTGACTTCGTCGACGTAGTAGTCGGGCACTATGAGGGAGGTTGAGGGTATGAGTTGCATAGTGGCGACTCTGAGTTCTCTGGGCCTACACACCTCCTCTATGTGCTTCTTGGCCACTATTATGCTCTTGCCCGTGTCTGCTATGTCGTCGACTATCAGCACCTTCTTCTCGCTGAAGTCGTAGTTAAAGGGGTATTTGATCGTCGCCTCCTCCTTGTGCTTCCCTGTCTCTATCCAGTGCTCTATCTTGATGCTCAGCAAGTCCACGACGTCTAAGTAATCGCATAGCAACCTAGCTGGCGTGAACCCTCCTCTAGCTATGGCCACCACGACGTCCGGCTTGAACCCGGACTCTCTTATCTTCTTCGCCAGCTCCTTGCACCAACGAACTACGTCCTCCCACGTGACCAGTTTGACCTTCATCTTCTGGGGCATAAAGCATGCACCGTCTATAATTTGCACCTTGGAGGGCTTATTTGTTTTAAGTGTGTGGTGGAGCGCAAGCATTTTTACTTAAAGCTGTTTAAGTTGAACTTGTGGTCTTTATGTCTAAGGAGAAGGCCGAGATAGGAATCATCGGCGGATCGGGTCTCTACGATCCGTCCATGTTCGGCCCCTCTCAGGAGATAAAGGTGTACACGCCCTACGGCCCGACCTCTGACTCTATATTCCTGTGTCAGTACGGTGGCAAGTCCATAGCCTTCATACCAAGGCACGGCCGAGGTCACAAGATACCGCCCCACAAGATAAACTATAGGGCGAACATATGGGCGCTCAAGGACTTAGGCGTCAAGAGGATAATATCGGTGTCGGCTGTGGGTAGCCTGAGGGAGGACTACGCACCAGGCGACATCGTCGTGGTAGATCAGTTCATAGACTTCACGAAGAAAAGAGACTACACGTTCTACGACGGCGGGGTCGTGTGTCACGTGTCGCTTGCTGATCCCTTCTGCCCTCAGCTACGGGAAATAGCCATCGAGACATTGAGGGTGCTGGGGCTCAGGTTCCACGATAAGGGGACGTACATATGCATAGAAGGCCCTCGCTTCTCAACGAGGGCCGAGTCGAGGCTCTTCAAGGGCTGGGGAGCTGACGTCATAGGGATGACCTTGGTTCCTGAAGTCAACCTCGCGAGAGAGGCCGAGATATGTTACTTGGCGATAACGCTTGTGACCGATTACGACGTATGGGCTCCAAAGCACGTCACGGCCGAGGAGGTCGCAAGGGTCATGGCTGAGAACGTCGACAAGGCGAAGAAGTTGTTGGCGGAGCTTATACCTAGAATCCCCGCCGATCGCGCGTGTAAATGCGGCGAGGCCCTTAAGGAGGCCTTGGTGTAGTGGACTTTAAAGTGAAAGACCTCTCTCTCGCGGAGCGGGGTGGCGGCCTCGTCAAGTGGGCTAGGGATCACATGCCAGTCCTAGCAGAGATAAGGAAGAGGTTTAGGCAAGAGAGGCCCCTCGAAGGCATCACGATCGGCGCGTGTCTCCACGTAACTAAAGAAACCGCCGTCTTAGTCGAAACGCTACTGGATGGCGGTGCAAGGGTAGCCCTATGCGCCTCTAACCCTCTCTCGACTCAAGACGAGGTCGCGGCTTACTTGGCATCGGCGGGCGTTAACGTCTACGCTTGGAGGGGTATGGACTTTGAGGGCTACTACGAAGCTATAGGGAGGGTCTTGTCCAAATCCCCTGACATAACCATAGACGACGGCGCGGACCTGGTCTCGACGATACACAAGCTAACTTATGGGGAGCCTTCGAAGGAGGTCGAAGTGGTGGAGAAGGTCTTGGAAGTTGCGCCCAGCTTTAAGGTGATCGGAGGGACCGAGGAGACGACCACGGGCGTCGTCAGGCTGAGGGCGTTGGCAAAAGAGGGCAAGCTCTTGTACCCGATAATAGCGGTCAACGACGCATACACGAAGTTTCTCTTCGACAACAGGTACGGCACGGGACAGAGCACGATGGACGGCATACTTAGGGCAACCAACGTCTTATTGGCCGGGAAAGTAGTTGTCGTGGCGGGCTACGGTTGGTGCGGTAGGGGAGTTGCCATGAGGGCCCGCGGCATGGGGGCACGCGTAGTGGTCACGGAAGTGGATCCGATAAAGGCCTTAGAGGCTGTCATGGATGGCTTCACCGTAATGCCCATGTCCGAGGCCTCTAAGGTGGGCGATATATTCGTGACCGTTACGGGAGATATAAACGTCATAAGGGGGGAGCACATGTTAAAGATGAAGGATGGGGCAATACTGGCCAACAGCGGTCACTTTAACGTCGAGATAAACCTCGAAGACCTTGAAGCGATAACCAAAGAGAAGAGAGAAATAAGGCCCTACGTGACCGAGCATGTGCTGATCAATGGCAAGAGGTTGTACCTCTTGGCTGAAGGACGACTAGTAAACCTCGTCGCCGCCGAAGGACATCCCAGCGAGGTCATGGACATGTCGTTTGCGAACCAAGCTCTCTCTGTCGAATACTTGGTGAAGCGAGGTAGAGGGCTACCCCCTCGCGTGCATCCCGTGCCGAGGGAGATAGATGAAGAGGTCGCTAGGCTAAAGCTCAAGTCAATGGGCATCGAGATAGACTCCTTAACAGAGGAGCAGAAGGCATACTTAGAGAGCTGGAAAGCTGGGACCTGAAATCCCCAACAAGCGTTATAAACCGCCCCGGCTATTTTAGCATCGACGAGATCGAAGAGAGGAGATGCTAAGAGATGCAAGGCAGTGAAGACGAGAGGTTTCGAGAGTATTTAGCCCTCCTCGATAGGGCCCTAAGCCAAGTCCCTGCCAAGCCGACCTCTGGCGAGCGCTTCCAAATGCCCAAGGCAAAGGTCATGATCATAGGCAACAGGACCATAATACAAAACTTCAAGGAGATAACCTCGACGCTTAACAGACAGCCCGAGCAGTTCTTCAACTTCTTGCTCCATGAGCTGGGGACCGCGGGGTCTATAGAGGATACGAGGGCCGTTTTGCACGGCAAGTTCTCGAAGGAGAAGGTAGACAGCTTAATCGAGGTCTACACGAAGCTCTACGTCATATGCCCTGTTTGCAAGGGCGTCGACACGGTCTTGCGTAAGGAGGGCAGAGTGCTGATGATACACTGCGCTGCTTGCGGTGCCATAAGCCCCGCGAGGGGGGCCTGAGTTGTCTGAACCAAACTCCTCTGAGATAGAGGTCTACGTTAAGGTTCACCACCACGGAAAGGAAGTGGTGGTGGCGATCTGCGACGAAGACTTGCTTGGCAAGACCTTTACAGAAGGGGCTGTGAAGATAGAGGTCAGCGAGAAGTTCTACGGGGGCGAGAAGATGAATATTCGAGAAGCTATGAAGATAGCAAAGAAGGCGACGATAGCGAACTTTCTCGGCAAAAACGCCGTCAAGTACGCCGTCAAAAGCAAGCTTGTACACAAAGACGCCGTGATGGTAGTAGCCTCCATACCACACGCGCAATTGGTGAAGATGACGTAATCTTGCACGAGAGGTCATGACTCCTAGCAATTCATTGAGGAGATTTTGCGCGAAGTGCGGTGCCGAGATAAGCTTAGACGAGGCCTTAAGCCTCAGAAACCTATGTCCGAGTTGCTACGCTGAGGTCCACGGAGCCGTTACGTTGCCTCGAGGGGTCTCACTGACGCTCTGCAGGAAGTGCCTCTCCGTAAAGGTGAGGGGTCGATGGCTGCCGGTCGACTTGTCCCACGAAGAGGCGGTCGTCGAGAGAATGGCTCACGCTATCAAGAGCGAGGTTGAGAGGTCTTGCAATCTCGAAGCCTCTGTATCGCTCACCCCTCAGGAGGCCTACGGGATCTTATCGGGTGATCAGGTCGCAGTGACCATGACATTTGGCGAAGAGACACGCTTGCCCTCTAGAGCCAGAGAGACTCCAAGGATCTTGGACGTAAAACCACACTTCTCGATATGTCCCATATGCCTTAAGATGGTAGGCAAGAAGTTTGAGGCCACGATACAACTGAGGGACTTTGCCGACAAGGAGCTCGAGCAAATAAAGCTTCTAGTGAATAAGTTGATAGTGGAGAAGTCGGGGGGCTCCCACAACGTGCAAACGGGTGCGGTATGGGAAGAAGTCGATGGAGGGGTGGACATAAAGCTTCCATCGATAGACCTAGCGCGCAAGATAGCCAACACGATCAAGAAGAACTTCAAGGTTCAAGTGAAGGAGTCCTTCAAGGACTCTGGGTGGGATAGGAGAAGGGGCAAGCCTTTCCGCAAGCTGACAATACTCCTCAGATCTCGAAACGCTTAATAGCTCACGCTACTTACTCACTTCGGATAAACTTGAAGCAAAAGGAGGAAAGGAGAGAGCTAAGGCTCCCAGCCGAAGGAGAAGTAGTGGGCCTGATAACGAAGCTTTTGGGGAACGAGAGGGCCGAGGTCAAGACTGCTGACGGAAAGGTATTGCAGTGTAGGATACCGGGTAAATTGAGGAAGAGGCTTTGGTTTAAAGAAGGTGACCTCGTCCTAGTGGCCCCTTGGGACTTCCAGCCCGGCAAGGGAGACCTGCTTTGGAGGTACACGAAGGACGAGGTCGAAGAGCTTAGGCGACGCGGGTTGCTCGGCGTCCTAGAGGAAGAGAAGACTTAGCTTAGCAACTTAATATCTCCGCCAATACGCTCTCGGCGTCGACTTCGACGCCCTTCCTCTTAAAGAAGTTCACTAAGTTCTTGACATCTCTTTCAAGGAAGAAATCCGCGTTGGGGTGGTCCCTCAAGATAGCTTGACCGAAGTCGAAGAAGACCGGTTTTTCGAAGGAAAAACCGGTCTTCTTCGACTTCGGTCAAGCTATCTTGAGGGACCACCCC
>DAIQQE010000144.1:0-2924 GCA_036786905.1 Candidatus Nezhaarchaeales archaeon
GCTCAAGCTTCCCGGCGGCGCGAGGCTAGTGCTACACGACGGCGTCGTGTAGCACTAGCCTCGCGCCGCCGGGAAGCTTGAGCTCCTCCTCGTAAGTCACGTACTTTATGTGCCTCGCGAGCGTCAAGTTCATCTCCTTCGAGTCCCACAGCCTTGATCCCTCGGGCCACTCCCTCTTCATTATGCTCAGCTGATCCCTCCACATCATCCCCACGAGGGCCGCGGTGGGCAGGGTCGTGACGACCCTTCCCCTGAAGCCGATCCTCAAGAGCCTCGGCAAAGCCCCTCCGTGATCCAAGTGCGCGTGCGTCAACACGACGTTATCTATGGAGCCTACGTCGACGAGGTCCAGCTTCGGGGTCGCGTCGAGTCCCGTGGCCGTTGGGTGCACGCCGCAGTCCAACATCAACGACGCGCTCTCCCCCTTCACCACTACGCAGGCCCTCCCAACCTCCCTACCTGATCCCAACACCACTGCCTTGACGGTCATGTCCGGCGAGGAAAGCATTGGGCAGGACCAGCTTAAAAGCTTGGCACAAGCCTCAGCGCCTGTGACGTCGAAATCGTTTGTACGAGTTAGACAAATACCGATAGGATATAGGTGGACATCTAGGAAGAAGGGGTATCTACATAAGGCTTTTAAAGATCAACGCGCTTATCCACTCAGCTCGTTCTTCGTCCTTCAAAGAGGATCCAATATGAGGGAAGAGGGCGATAGCCCTCAAGCGGTGTTAGAGGAGCTGGCGAGGATAGTCGAGAAAGACGTCAATAGGTTCGCTTTCAGAGCCCTTGGCTCCATGTGTCCCAAGCCCCTTCCAATATCCGAGATCGCCTACCTCATCGGCATCGAGAGCAACGTCGGAGACCCCGGCGTGTGGGAGGGCGTGGCGAGGCTCGAGAAGGAGGTCGTCGAGGACCTCGGGGCCCTCCTCTCGAACTCCAAGGCTGTTGGGGCCATAGTCTCGGGCGGCACGGAGGCCAACATACTCGCTCTGTGGGCTGCCAGGAACTACATGAAGAGGCGCGAGGTCATAGTACCAGCCTCGTGCCACGTCTCCTTCTACAAGGCCGCAAACCTTCTAGGGCTCAGGGTGATAGAGGCCCCCCTAACGAGCGACTACACGGTCGACGTCGAATTCGTCAGGCGCAACGTAACGAAGGAGACGGCCGCCATAGTGGGCATAGCCGGGACGACGGCTCTAGGGGCCGTGGATCCGATAGAGGAGCTCAGCGAGCTGGCGATTGAGAAGGGAGTCTACCTCCACGTGGACGCGGCCTTCGGCGGCATGGTACTTCCGTTTCTCAAGGAGCTGGGCTACGAGGTCCCCGAGTTCGACTTCAAGCTCGAGGGCGTCTGCTCCATCACCGTCGACCCTCACAAGATGGGCCTAGCCCCGATACCAGCTGGAGGGATCTTGTTCAGAGGCGAGGAACTCGTCGAGCCGATAACCTTCGAGACCCCCTACTTAGCTGGAGGAGGGGCTAGGAGCTTTACGATAACCGGCACTAGGCCGGGGGGGCCTATAGCAGCGGTGTGGGTCCTCCTGAAGGTCCTAGGGAGGAGGGGCTACAGGGAGCTAGTGAGGAAGTGCATGATGCTCACTGAGCGGTTGGCGAGGGGGATAGAGGGAGAGGAGGGGCTTGAGCTGTTGATGAGGCCGGTAATGAACATAGTCGGCGTCAGGGCCAAGCGAATCAGCGTCAAAGAGCTCTCGTTGAGGATGAGGAGGCTTGGATGGCTGTTGTCGGAGTTCCCGACACACCTGAGAGCCGTCTTAATGCCCCACCACACGGAAGAGCTCGTCGAGGAGCTCTTGAGGGATCTCAAGAGGGCAGCTTTAAAGGGCTACGTAGAGCTGAGGGCAGCTTTAAAGGCTTAGAGCAGTAGATTAAGCACGTGAGCCCTGAAGACCCTGCGAAGAAGCACTTCCACCCCTCGATAACCGATAGGGAGAGGGCGATTTTCGAGGCCGGCATAGCCTTAGGGGCGCTGTACCACCAATTTGTGGGCCTCCCCGTGGCCAAGAGGGAGGACGTGCTCAGAGCCGTTAAGGAGGCCATCGAGAAGGCCATGTCCTTGCAACCGTTTAGAGAGAAGGTCGAGGTGTACTTCGACGTGAGCTCCATCAAAGGAGAAGGCCTTGGTCCCTATGATTACTCCTCGCTCAAGGGCAACGCCATCGATGCGAGGGTCGTCGTGAAGTACGGCTCTGCGAGGGTCAAGGCGAGGATGCGTTTCGTAGAAGAGTTGGGCTTCAACTTGATGTACATAGAGGACGTGGAGGACCTTGGGGCTGAGCAAGGTTAAATAACCTCCGGCCTTTTCTGGGATTTCGAACAGAATGGTGCGTGCGATATTCAAGGGTCTCTGCCCCAACTGTGGCGGGGACATAACTGATGAGAGGTTGCTAGCGCGCTTGCCGTGCGACGAGTGCCTGCCCAATAGCGAGGACTTGAAGAGCCTCCTAGACCTAGCTAAGTCGTCCCCCGACTTCGAGCTAAAGCTAGGAGAGCTCTTAGAGGCTCGTGGCAAGTTGGCTGGCCTTAGAGAGCAAGTCGCCTTAGCACGCAAGTTGAAGGACTTCGAGAAGTTCTTCAGCGACGTCACTGGGAAGAAGATGTGGAGCGCGCAGAGGACGTGGGCCAAGAGGGCTCTATCGGGGCTCAGCTTCGCAGTCATAGCCCCGACAGGCGTCGGGAAGACGCTCTTCGCCGTGACGCTGGCGCTATACAGCGCCAAGCAAGGAGGGAGGGTCCTCTTCATTCTACCGACCGTAGTGCTCGCTAGCCAAGTCTACGAGTGGTTGATCAAGTACGCTGAGAGGGCTGGGCTCGATCTGAGGATCCTGCCGCTTTTCGGTGGGTATATCAAGGACAAGGAAGAGGCGTTCAATTCCATGAAGAGAGGGAGGATCGACGTAGTC
>DAIQQE010000033.1:0-12204 GCA_036786905.1 Candidatus Nezhaarchaeales archaeon
GTAGAGGACCTAGTGGAGGCCGCTGGCACGAAGTACTCCAACTGCCCCAACCTCGTGGCGTTAAAGGAGGCCCTCTACGGCTACGAGCTCGACAGAGTGTGCGTCGTCGGAGTGCCATGTCAAGTCACGGCTACTCGGAACCTAAAGGTCCAGCCGAAGGCCGCTACCAAGCTCGGGGACAAGGTGGCCTTCATAATAGGGCTGTTTTGCATGGAGTCCTTCCATCACCCGAAGCTCCTCGAGTACCTTTCGTCAAACAAGATAGACATATCCCAAGTGTCCAAGTTCGACATAAAGGAGGGCAAGTTCAAGGTCTACGTCAAGGGCTCAGAGGTCTTGAGCGTGCCCATTAAGGACGTTAGGGAGTGCGTCAACGAGTACTGCCACGTGTGCAGAGACCTAACGGCGCTCTACGCCGACGTCTCCGTGGGGGCCATAGGCTCTCAGCCCGGGTGGTCAACGGTGATAGTGAGGAGCAGCAAAGGGGTCGAGCTCTTCGAGGGCGCTGTTAAGGAGGGTTACTTGGAGGTCAAAGACATAGGGGAAGGAGTTGACGTCTTGAGAAAGATAGCCAAGAGAAAGGCCTCTAAGAAATAGCTACTCCAAGTACAGAGCCGGCTTGTAAGGGATGGCGTTGACCCGCCGGCCCTTGGGGTCGTAGACCCCTTCTCCCTCCTCCCTCCATATCTTGATTTCGAACTTGAACTCGCGCTCCAAGAAGTCCTTGGCAGACATCAAGACCTCGTACTCGTCCAGTGGCCCGGCTTTCAACCTCGCCTCTCTGCGGTCTCCGCTTACGGAAGAGGCCTCGGCGGCGATCCTTTGCACTATCTTGGGGCTCTCCACTTGGAGCTCCCTCGCTACTTGGTGAGCCACCTTAATCGCCTCTCGCGGCGACGGGGCCTCCAGCGCCCTTAAGTACACGTCCCACTTCCACTTAGAGGCCACGTAGATGTGGACTGTGGAGGGTGACATCCCCGTAGCCCTCAGGACCTCCTTCAGGTCGTCCATGACCTGTTGTACCAGCGACTCCGAGGCCTCGGCGAAGTAGTCCACCTTGGCCTCGTCGTATGAGGGCCAAGGGGCTCTGGAGACGAAGCCCTCCCCGCCCAGTATGCTCCAGAGTTCCTCGCACATGAAGGGGGCGAACGGTGAAAGCAACCTGACCCATGTCTTCGCCACTTCTAAGAGCGCCTCCTTGCAAGGCTTCTGCGCCCTCCTAAGATACCAGCGAATGTCGTTCCAAACCTCAAATAGAGCGATCTCGAGGGCCGTCCTGTTTTTGAGCTGCTCGAGGGCCTCCGTGACGGCCTTGACCCTCCTCTGAAGCCTGCTCAACAGCCACCTCTCTAGCGGACCCATCGTGCCCGAGCTCGGCATCGACACTACGCTACTAATGAACTTGAAGACCGAGTCGAGCTTCTCCCTCATGTCCTTGCACGCGTCGAACCTCCAGTCCGGGTCGTCCATGTCCTCTGCCGCTATCATCAGAGTGCACCTCACGGCATCGGCCCCGTAGCTCTCTATGACGTCCTTGAGGGTCACGAAGTTACCTTTGGACTTTGACATCTTCTCCCCCTCGACCATCATTATCCCGTTGACCGCTATACCCTTGGGCCAGAGCTCCTCCGGAAATATCGCCGTGTGGTGGAAGAGGAAGAATGTCAGGTGGTTCGGGACCAAGTCCTTGCCCGAGCCCCGGAGGTCGACTGGGTACCAGTATAAGAACTCCCTCCTGACCTCGTCTACAAGCTCTGGCCTCAAGCCCGTGGCTTTAGACACCTCTTCGAGGCTTCCCTCTCCCAAGAAGACATAGTCGAAGAACTCCTCGACCAGGTTCTCGGGCCCCACTAAGCCCATGTTGACGAACTTGGCTATTACGTAGAAGGCCATGTAGATCGTGGAGTCGCTGAGGGTCTCGACTATCCACGAGGGATCCCACGGCAAGGGTGTCCCGAGCCCCGTCCTCCTAGCGCAGGCCCAGTCCCTGAGCCAGTCCACGACCTCGAAGAAGTAGTTCCTAGCGACTTCGGGGAACACGTTGATCCGCGACAAAAGCTTCTTCACCTTGGCCTTCCACTCGGGGTCAGAGTACTTGAGGAACCACTGGTCCGTCAGTATCTTGACTATGCACTTAGTCGTGCACCTGCAGACGACCCTCTCCGGCAAGTCATAGAGCTGGTCCGCGAGCCCCGCCCTCTTCATCTCCTCAGCTATCCTCTCCTTAGCCTCGGAGACCTTGAGACCGGAGTAGCCCAAACACGTCTCCTTCATGACCCCCGTGTGGTACTCCTTCTTGTAGACCAGCCTCGTCGCTTCGTCGGCCTTGGGGTCCATCTGATCCTTGACCCCTAGCTTGTCCACGGACTCTATCGCTGGGTAGTCCCCGAACCCCTCTGCCTTTATTATTGATATCGGATTGATTGCCTCCACGACCTTAGGGTCGAGCCCGTAGAGCCTGAGAAGCTCTGGATCCCTCTTCAGGTCCCTCAGGGCTAGCCAGTCGTAGGGCGCGTGAGCTGGCACGCTGAAGACCACGCCCGTGCCGCTCTCTGGGTCCACGAACTTCGCAGGCAAAATTGGTACGCTTCTATTGGTCATCGGTGCCCTGCACCACAAGCCCACTAACTCCGCGCCCTTGAGCTCCCTGAGGACCTCCACCCTCCTGAGCTGCTCCCTGAGCTTTAAGACCGTGGGCTTACTCACTATCCATCTCTCTCCATCGACTTCAGCTTCTACGTAGACGGCGTCGGGGTTGACCCAGAGGTTCGTGGCCCCGAATATGGTCTCGGGCCTGAAGGTGGCCGCTGGCAAGAAGGCTTCGCCGCACCTGAACTTCACCAATGTGTAGGTCTCTGGCGAGACGCCCTCGCCCTCGAGCCTGTCGTGGTCCCCCGTAGGGCTCTGGCAGTGAGGACACCACACGACTGGGTGGGTTCCCCTGACTATGTAGCCTAGCTTCTTGAGCCTGTTGAACTGCCAAGTGACGAACTTTGAGAAGGCTTGGTGATAGCTGGACGTGTGGAATTCCCTTCTCCAGTCCACGGAAAAGCCCATGTCGATGGCGGTCTTCTTGTTCTCCTTCATATAGTACTTGGCCATGTAGACAGGGTCCGTGAACTTCTCGATCTCCTCTTGGGGGATCTTGTCTATCAGCCTCAGAGTCCTTATCATCTTCTCGTCGCCCTTGCTTATCCTCTCGGCCGCGCCCACTATGGGCTCTCCGGTCCAGTGCCAAGCGAAGGGGAAGAGGACGTTGAAGCCTTTCATCCTCTTGAACCTCGCGTAAACGTCCAACCTGGTCGCCGAGAAGCCGTGACCTACGTGTAGCCTGCCGTTCACGTAGGGGAACGGAAAGGTTATGAAGACCTTCGGCCTGCCCGGCTCGGGGTCCGCGTTGAACAAGCCCTCTCTTAGCCATCTCTCCTTCCACTTCTCCTCAATGCTCCTCCAGTCGAGCCCCATGGCGCTCACTCCTCGAACGCCTCTTCGCTTCAGGCCTTACTCGACACTTGTACTTCAGAGACGAGTATGGGAGGCGAGTACAAGTTAAAGTGCTTACTGCTCTCCCTCCCCAAGGCCCTTATGCCCTTGAGGAGGTCAGCGATGTTTATAGCGAAGAGCGTTTGCTTTACGGGGCACCTCACCTCGCCCCCTTCGATGATGTATCCTTGAGCGATAAGAGCCGACAGGTCTCCGCTGGCTACGTTGGGCGAGTCGAAGGTGTTGAGGACCAGCAGTCCCTCCTTCACCTCCTCGAGCATCTCGTCTAGGCTCCAATCGCCCGCCTCCACCCTCACATTCGATGGCGCTATGGTGACCTGTCCTCGAAAGTCGAGGGGGCCTCCGCTTCTAGAGGCGTTGCCCGTGCTACTCACTCCAGCTTTACCGGCTGTGTAGGAGTTGTGCAACAGGCCCCTCACGACACCCCTATCTATAAGCTTCGTCCTTTGCTTTGGAGAGCCCTCGACGTCGAACTTACCCGTTAGGGGACCGCCTTCCACAAGCCCGTCGTCTACGACGGTGAGCTCTTCGATCCCCACTCTTTGATTTATGCGCATAGCTAGGAAGCTCCTGTTCCTCTGGACCAAGTCGGCGTTTAGCGCCGACGCCACCCCTTCAACCATTATCGCCAGCAGGACGTCGCCCGAGAATATGACCGGGACCTTGGTCGTCTTGTAGGGCCTCGCCTTTAGGCCCTCCACGGCCTCTCGCGCTACCCTAACGACCATCGACTCCATGTCTATGCCCTTCATCGTCCTCACGACATCTCCATCGTAGCTCGACGACATGCCAACACCGTCTCTCGCCGTTGCGTAGACTGAGAAGCTAAGGTAGGTCCCCTCGTCCACCCCCTCAACGCCATTGGAGTTCGCCAAGAAGCACGTAAACCTCGAGCTTTCGAGGACCACGTTAATCGAGTACACCTTGTCCGCTTGGGCCTTCTTCACGAGGGATATACCCATGTCCACCAGCTCCTCGGGCGTGAGCGAGGCGATCCTGTCATCGAAAGTGCCGTCGGGAGACGGATAGCTCGATGGCCTCGGGAGCTCTTTGAAGTCCGGGTCCGGGTAGCCTGCTCTAGCCGCTTTGACCGCCTTGCTGGCCACATCCCCCAAGTCCACGTCGAGGCTTGCGACGTAGGAGTACCCCACAGACCCCCTTACCACTGCCCTGACCCCTATGCCCGCATCGTGAATGGACTTCGAGACCTTTATCTCGCCCTTCTTAATCTCAACTCTCTGGAGCTCGACGTCAACCCCGTAGGCGTCCGCCGCGTCCGCACCCGACCTCAAAGCCTCGGCAACTGCCTTCCTGCAGAGGTCCAAAATATCCATCTCAATCTAGACCTCCTACAACCACGTCCTTAACCCTCACGTGCGGGGCGCCCGTCGTCACCCTGACGTACTGGCCCTCCTTGCCGCAGAACCCCGGCTTAAATGAGAGGTCGTCGGCGACCGCCTCGACGTTCATCAGAACGTCAAGCGTGAAGCCACAGAGAGATGCGTCTCTACAAAGTTGCTTAGGCTCCCCGTCCTCAACGATGTAGAGCTTGGAGCATTTGAACACGAACTCTCCCTTGGCTGGGTCTACGTATCCGTAGACGCTGCCTTGGGCGTAGACCCCTCTCTTGACGTCTTGGAACAGCTCCTCGACTCTCCAGCTCCCCCTGTCTATGAAGGTGTTGGTCATCCTGACCATCGGGATCGATCCATAGCCTTGGGCCCTCGCGTTGCCCGTCGGGCTCACGCCCATCTTCGCTGATGTCTCGAGGTTATGCAGGTAGGATCTCAGGAGCCCTCTATCGACTATGACGGTCCCGCTTCCGCTCACGCCCTCCGAGTCGATTGGGACATAGCCGAAGAGGCCCTTGAGCGTTGGATCGTCCTTGACCACGACCTCCTCTGAGCCTACCCTCCTCCCCATCATCCCCTCAAGTATAGAGTTGCCTTGCAAGACCGCGTCTGCCTCGCACGCGTGCCCAAAGGCTTCGTGAATGAACACTCCAGCGAGATCGGGGTCCAGAATGCACGTGAACTTACCAGCAGGCGGGCCCTTGGCTTTCAAGAGTTCTAGAGCCTCTTGAGAGGCCTTCTGAGCTATGTCCATAGGGTCTCGCGCCTTGAACACCTCGAGCCCTCCGGTTCCACCGTGGGACTCGTAGCCCCGTTGCACCACACCGGCTTCACTGGCATAGGCCGTGGCCGATATTAAGAGCGATGGGACTTCATAGCTAGCTCGCAATCCTAAACTGTTGACTATGTACGCCCTCTCTTGGTACTCCGAGTAAGCGACGCTCGTGCTCTTGATCCTGTTAGCACTTCGCATGGCCCTCTCCATCTCACTACATAACTTGAGCTTCTCCTCCACAGAGACCGAGGAGGGGTCCTCGACCGGGACCACCTTGATCGAAGACTCGGTTGGCTTGCAATGAAGCGTGACCCTCCCTTCGGCCTCCTTGCCAGCGCTCTTGGCCAGCCTGTATGCCCGGGCGCAGGCCTTTTCGACTTCTGCGAGGGTCAAAAGCGACGTCGACGTAAACCCCCACTTGTCGGCTACCAAGCACCTCAGGGCTAAGCCCCTCTCGTCCATGAACCTTATCTCCCTCACCCTTCCATCGACGACCTCTATCCTGAGCCCCTTGAGCTCTACGAGCCTGACATCAGCGAAACACACGCCGAAGCTCAGAAGCTTGTCGAGGGCCCTTTCGGCTACTGTCATGTAGTAAGGCTCCATCTAGCTACCTCCACTCACTCGATGTCTCCAACGTTGCTCCTCCAATTATTCAACAGGCTTCGAGCTAAGATTTTCGCCCAGGCTTTATAAAGCGTCTAGAGGGCTCGAGCCTCGCGGGCTTTGGATAGGTGAAAGCGCGCACCGCTACTCCTCAATCCGCAATCGACAAGCAAGATGGCTTGGGCCAACCCCTGACACGAGCTCAAGGGCTTTGA
Organism: Candidatus Nezhaarchaeales archaeon; assembly: GCA_036786905.1. Taxonomy (GTDB): domain Archaea; phylum Thermoproteota; class Methanomethylicia; order Nezhaarchaeales; family WYZ-LMO8; genus WYZ-LMO8. Next base: position 6,453 of record DAIQQE010000033.1, read on the forward strand.
GAACGTCGATAGCCTGTCAAGCGCACGTAAACGTGCCTGACCGCATTAGCGCTGTTAACTCGCGATTACGAGGAGCTCTTCTTTTCAGCCCTCCTCTTGCGCGCGGAAGCGGCCAAGGCAGCCAACTTCTCTAAGAAGCTCACCCTTTCCTCCACCAATTCTCTCAGCTTCTCCTTAACGTCGTCCTTAGTGATAGATGTCCTGAGCTTGCCGACCTCGCGTGAGAGGTACCTGTCGCCTATGGCATAGAGCCATCGAGATATCGTGCTAGCCCTGACCAGTTGGTAGAGGTGCTCGCTCTCGACGTTGTTGACGGCCCTTTTCAGGTCCAAGAGGTTGCGCACCTCGACCTCGGAGTTGTCTAGCTTGAGCCTCAGCGACTCTCCGTCGCCGTCGAGTATCCTCGGTACTTCGTGGAGGTCTACGAGCTTCTCGGCTAAGGTCCTGCCCTGATCAGTCAGCCGGTACTCTCCAGCCATGACCCTGTCGACGAGACCGAGGCTCACGAGCTTGTTTATGCAGTTGTAGAACTTAGTCCTCTTGAGGCTCACCGTCGACATCAACTCCCTTGTGCTGACCTTGCCCCACTTGCTCATAGCCTTCAGCAATGCGATCTCGTCGACGTTTAGCTCTTCTAGCAAGGGAGATCCCTTAGGTGTTTTAGAAGTTTTGATCGATTCAGGATTAATACTCTCCTTACTCATTAAAGCTTTTTCTTGGCGTAAACCGCCGAGAATGATGGTGGAGAAGAACACGTCATTAGAGCTGAGGCAACTACTTCGTGGTCACCTCATCACACCGAGATGCAATTGCGGGGCTTGGGGCGTTGCGCTGACAAGAGGGAGTGGTGAGGGCTAGCTATGAAGGGCAAAAACCGGGCAAGCGGGCTTGACCGAAGAACCGAAGGGCCTCTGGCTCAAGCTCTTGCGGGCATTGATATCTTAGAGTCACCGCATAGGACTGCGCGGAGGGCTCTAAGCTCCATTTAAACATCTACCTCACCGCCTTCAGCCGCTAGGAACCCCTCAATCCAAGAGGGGGCAATTACGTTAGAGGGACTCAACCTCAGCCCATCATCCTGAGGGCTTTAAGCCTCTAATTGGCAAGCCCCCTCGAGCGGCGAGCATTGAGGGGGACGAGCACGTATGTGCTCACAAACATCCACGGATGCCGGCATTTTGCTTAGAGCTCGTTGCGGCCTAGTATGATAGCTAAAATTTAAGCCCCCTCAGCAGAGCTCTCTGTACTCAGAGCCCGGTGGTGTAGCGGCCAAGCATGGCGGGCTCTGGCCCCGTCGACGGGAGTTCGAATCTCCCCCGGGCTACCACTTTTCCACGACCGAGCCCCGCCGACGGTGAGTAGGGCTTATAAGTCATTTGAGCTAGACGCAATGGCGACGAGGCGATACAGACCGCTCGCACGGTGGCTGACTTGAGAGAGGACGTGGTCCCGACATCAGCGTCGTGTTACTTCAGTGTTTCGAGGTCCGGCGAGTTCCACCAGTTCCTAGTGTACGACTACTACGACCCGAATGGCTACTATGCCAAGCTCCTCAACAAGCCCAAGAAGTGTAGGGAGGAGCTCAGGAGGCTCTGCGCCAACATGCAGAGCTTCCTAGATCAAGAAGAGGTCAGGGTCAATGGCATGAGGGTCTACCCCAAGGTCGTCACCGCTTACATAAGCCACAGGGGCTTCATAGACTCACCCTACATAGCCTGGGTCATAACTTTCAAAGGCTCGTTGAAGAGAGGGCTCAACGTCTTCGAGAACACCAGCGAGCGCGAGATAGCCGAGTACGACTTCGAGATACTATGGCAGTTCCCGAGGAGGAGCAGGATAGTGGGCTTTCAGATATCGACCGAGGCCCAGATCATAAGCGGGTGCACGCTGTACGTGATTGCTAGGAAGGGGGAGGCCGTCGGCGGCTACGAGAGGATAGAGTTCTTGGTCTATTGAGGATTCGGCTAGGGCAGAGATAAGTTAATCCCTCTACAGGCCTACCTTATATCGGCGATGACTGCTTCCGGCCTTGCTGATAAGTGATGAGGACTTACCCGCAAGAGCCTTAAGAACTCGTCAACGTGGTATTGCGATGTCAAGGGTTGTAGTCGGCGGCGAGGCGTTGGGACTAAGTCCTCAAACTCCTAGGCGTGTTAGGCTTGAGTGACGCCTATGAGCGTCATGGACGTTGTAGGCTTTGGATCCCTCTGCATCGACTTCGTCTTCAAGATCGGCAAGTACCCCAAGAAAGGGTCGAGCAACCTCTCGATGGCCAGCATCATCGACTGCGGCGGCACGATGGGTAATTTCCTCGTGGGATGCTCGAGGCTGGGCCTAAGGTGCGGCGTCATAGGCATCGTCGGCGGGGATCGTTATGGCCAAATGATCGTTGAGCGCTTGAGGGCATCCAGCGTTGACACGTCGATGTTGGTCGTCGACGAGAGAGGGCCCACGGCCAAGGTAGTGTGCATCGTCGATCGAAGAGGCGAGAGGACGTTCATAGTCGACCCGGGCGTCCAAAAGAACGTGGTGTTGCCCGAAGGAGCTAAAGAGTATGTGATCAAGTGCAGGGCCTTTCACACGGACTGTCTGAGCGTGCGCCACGCGGCCTCCCTGCTAGAAGAGGCGAGGCGTCACGGGGTTATGACCAGCGCAGACGTAGGCTTTCTAGCAGAGCACGCCATCCAACTAGTTGAAGAAGGTTGGGTCTGCGACGTCGTCAAGTGGTGCGACCTCGTCTTCGTCTCAGAGGCCAATGCAAAGAGGCTGTTTCCGAGCCTCAGCCTGTCCGACGTCCTCAGTAAGATCCTTGAGCAAGGCGTCAAAGTGGTCGTAGCGACCTTGGGTAGGAGGGGTTGCGTGGTCGCCGATGGCAGCAAGGTCGTTAGGGTGAGGGCCTTCGAGGTCGATGTCGTCGACACCACGGGGGCTGGAGACGCCTTTGAGGCCGGCTTCATCTTCTCTTTGTTGAGAGGCCTCGAGCCAAGAGAGGCCGCTTTGTTCGGCTGTGCAGTCGCAGCGATCAAGTGCACTAGGCTGGGCGCCCAAGCCGGGCTGCCGACGCTGGATGAGGTGAGGGCGTTCCTAAAGGAGAGAGGTTATGGCTCCTTGGTCTCGACCATCAACTAGGCCTCAGCAATTCCTTGAGCTTATTCTCGAAAATCCTGTAGGTCTCGTCGTCGTAGAGGCACATCACGACCTCTCTCAAGCCCGTACTCCCCTTTAAGTGCTCAATTATCGTCTTGAGCATTACGTCGGCGCACCTGTCCCTCGGGAAGCCGAAGATGCCCGTCGATATGGCTGGAAAGGCTATGGACCTCAAGCCCTTCTCCTCGGCCCTCTTTAAGCTGTTGAGGGTGGCGCTCCTGAGCTTGTTGTCCTCGTCGCCCTCGCCGTACCTAGGCCCTACGGCGTGAATGACGTACTTTGCCCTCAACTTTCCAGCTCCGGTCACGACGGCCTCTCCCACGGGGCAGTAGCCTATCCTGTCGCACTCTTCTTGAATCTCTCGGCCACCCTTCCTCAATATGGCCCCGGCGACCCCTCCACCCAACTTCAGCCTCTCATTAGCGGCGTTTACTATCGCGTCGACCTCCAAATCGGTGATGTCTCCTTTAGCTAACTTAAGCTTCTTCCCCCTGATATCTACCTCGTACAGTATCTCGACCACAGCCAGACACCCACGACTCTGGGGTTATGTAAAGGTCGAGAGGATAAAAGCAAGACGAGGTCCGTGTCGCCGAGCGCGCCATGCGCACTCAATACTCTATCCCCTTCCTAGCCTCAACCCCTCGCTTGTGCGGGTGCTTTATCTCCCTCATCTCCGTGACCAGGTCTGCCACTTCGATGAACTCTTTCGGCGCTCCGCGGCCGGTCAGCACCACGACGGTTTCTTCGGGCACCTTCTCCAATAGCTTCAATACGTCCTCCACCTTCACCAAGCCGATTGCGGCCGCCAAGTTTATCTCGTCGAGCACTAGGACTCTCGGCTTCCTCTCCAAGGCCTTCTCAGCGAACTCGAGGCCCCTCTTGGCGAGCTCGTAGTCAATGGGCAAGGGGCTCCCTAGGTCTACAAAGTCCTCTCGGCCGAACTGGTAGATCTCGTACTCAGGCTTTAGCCTGTCCCTCACCTTATATTCCCCCACGTCCTTCCTGCCCTTCATGAACTGCACTATTATGACCTTGTACCCATGGCCTACGGCCCTCAGGGCTAGGCCAAACGCCGTGAGGGTCTTGCCTTCCCCGTCGCCCGTGTACACGTGAATGTAGCCCCTTCTCACCATACTCCACCTAAACGAAGCAGAGGCCCTTGGGACACTGCTCTAGGTACTCCATGCTCAAGGTTATGGAAGCCTCCTCTCCGGGCTCGAGGCCCACGTAGAGCACTTGCTCAGGCTTGCTCCCGTACCTGTACACCGTTATGCCCTTGCACTTCAGCTTGTAGGCCAGCATGAAGACCTTCCTGACCGCGTCGAGGCCGGCCTCGTGCCTTAAGTTGACGGTCTTGGCCACCGAATTATCGACATGCTTTTGAAAGGTCGCCTGCATCTTCACGTGCCACTCTGGGTCTATGTCAAGGGCCGTGGCCATGAGCCTCTTCGCGTCCTCTGGTACCCCTGGAACCTCCCTCAGAGACCCGACCTTGGCCACCCTGACTATGAGGTCGCGGCTGTAGAGCCCCCTCTCCCTCATTATCTTCTCGAACATCGGGTTTACCTCTACAAGGCTTATGCCCCCGAAGGCCCTCCTCACGTAGACTGGAGCGAATATGGGCTCTATGCTACTTGAAGTCCCGGCTATTATGCTTATGGTCCCCGTCGGGGCTATGGCAGTGACCGTCGCGTTCCTCAGCGCATCGTAGCCCTTCGACTTCCAGATGCTTTCCTCAAAGGTCGGGAAGACGCCTCTCTCCAGCGCTAGCTCTCTAGATGCCTTCTTGCCCTCCGAGGCTATGAAGCCCATCACCTTGTCAGCTATGCTCAGCGCCTCGTCGGAGTCGTAGGGCACGCCCAGCTTTAGCAACATCTCAGCGAAGCCCATGACTCCTAGGCCTATCTTCCGGTTCAGCTTGACCATGTGCTCTATTTGAGGCAACGGGTACTTGTTCACGTCTATGACGTTGTCCAGAAAGTGGACCCCTACCCAAACGAGTTCCCTAAGCTTGTCCCAGTCTATGTCGCCGTTCTTGACGGCCTTTGAGAGGTTTATGGAGCCCAAGTTGCAGGCCTCGAAGGGCAGTAGAGGCACCTCTCCGCAGGGGTTAGTGGCCTCGATATCGCCTAGCTTTGGCGTGGGGTTGTTTCTGTTGATCTCGTCTATGAAGAGTAAGCCTGGGTCCCCAGACCTCCACGCCATGTCAACCATCAGCTCGAAGAGGTCTCTGGCGTCGACGGTCTTGACCGCCTCCTTGGTTCGGGGGTTTATGAGATCTATCGAGCCTCCTGCTTCCACTGCTTGCATGAACTTGTCAGTGACGGCGACCGAGAGGTTGAAGTTCCTGAAGCTCACGCCGTCGCTCTTCGCCATCACAAACTCCCTGACGTCCGGGTGATCCACCCTAAGCACGCCCATGTTGGCCCCCCTCCTCTTACCGCCCTGCTTTATGACCTCCGTGGCCACGTCGAATATCCTCATGAAGGAGACGGGACCCGAGGCCACGCCCATGGTCGATTTGACTATGTCCCCCTTCGGCCTCAATCTAGAGAACGAGAACCCCGTCCCGCCCCCTGACTTGTGGATGATCGCCATGTAC
>DAIQQE010000145.1:0-2821 GCA_036786905.1 Candidatus Nezhaarchaeales archaeon
TAATCTCGGTGGAGCCGTTGCCGACGACGAAGTTCGAGGGCTTTAGGCCATAGCGCTCCGCCAATTTCTCCCTCAAGGCCTCGGCCCCGTCGTCCGGGTAAGCGCTTAGCATCCACATTTTGCCCAACAGGACCTTGACGGCCCTAGGTGACGGGCCGTAGGGGTTCACGTTAGAGCTGAAGTCGATGACGTCCTCGGCTCTGAGACCTAAGGTCCTCTCTACTAACCATATATCGCCGCCGTGAGGCGAGTTCAAGAGCATGGCTCCACGCCAGCGTCAAGGTGTGAGTTGGCTGGTTTAAATTCGCAGAGTAAAGCTTAAAAAATACTAGGTTGGATAATCCAGCCATTGATTGAACATGAACAGGCATTGAGTTGCCCTCTTAGTCGTTGCGGTGATTGTCGAGGCCTTTGTGATAGGCTACTTAGCAGATACCAACAGCCGGCTCAGTAGCAAGCTCAGCGAGCTCCAAGGCGAGTACCAAGGACTCTTATCAAAGTACGAGCTCGCGACGGCCGTGCAGTACCCCTTGAAGCTTGTGGACGACGCTAACAGGGTCGTAGTGGTGAAGTCGGAGCCGCAGAGGATAGTCTCTATGGCCCCCTCGGCGACCGAGATACTGTTCGCCTTGGGCCTAGGGGGCAGGGTCGTGGGGGTCACGGGCTACTGTAATTACCCCCAGTAGTCGACGAACTTAAGAGGAACGGTAGCTTGGCGGTGATAGGGGGCTTCTGGACGCCTAACGTGGAGAGGATAATAGCGTTAGAGCCGGACCTCGTGATAGGCTACGCCTCCGTCCAATCGCATGTGAGCGTGGCCGAGAGGCTTGAGTCGTTGAACTTGACCGCGCTACTCTTGTTCCCGCGCTACTTAAACGACGTGTTCGATAACATAGTCTTGATAGGGAGGGCCTGTTCTCGTTCCCCGACATGCTGACGGTCAAATAAGAAGGCGTGTGAGCGGCGCTGGAGGTCGTGGTAGGCAGGATTGCCGATATGGGCGCCAAGAGGCTCGTCATAGACTCCTTCTCGGCCATGGCTGACGTGCATCTGAGGGTCACGAGAGGGTACGGGATAGCCCTCGTCTACGGGGTGAAGCCCCCGACGAACGTCTACGCACTCGAGATGGACGTGTCAGAGGGCTACCCGATGCCCAAGCTGACGCCGATAATTTGATGAGGAAGGGCTCTGTAGTGCCCTCAGCATCAACGATGCGCGTAAAGGCTAAAGGAGGCTAACCCCTCAACAACCCCTCAAGCCCTCCTCTCTCTACGAAGCTCTTGAGCTCCTCGAGGCCCCTCAAGACGACGTCTGAGTGCAACGTTATCCACGGGCTCGGGTTCTCAAACTCTATCACGGACACGACCTTCTTGCCCTTCAGCTTGGCGTAGAAGAGCTCCATGCAAGTCCCGGCGGAGAGCCTGGGCAGGTAGGCGATCAAGACGTCGCACCTCTCCACGTCCCTCAAGTCCCTTTCTATGAAGTCCCTAGGAGTGACGTCCCTCCACCACCCCTCTTTGGTGGCCCTGTAGATCACCTTCTCCCTTTCCCAAGGGTCCACGACCTCGTAGCCCTTGGCCTCCAAGATCCTTCTTATTACCGCTCTGTAGTCCTGCCTATCCTCCATTCCCTGTATGGGCCCCGAGATGAACACCCTTACCAAGGTGCTACCCTCCTGACCCTCCTCGTCGCTTGAAACCCGCCAGCGCCATTTACGCTCACCGCGCTTTGCCTATTTAAGCCGTTTAGAAGGCCATGAACGTCCATCGCACGGCTCGGGCTTAATTGAGGACTCGGGGGTCCCTCGAGCTCCTTGGGCGACGGTGCTATATAGAGGGCGGCGATAGATCCCGAGACCCTCGAGCCGACTTACAGGGTGATAGGCGACGTCAAGCCCGTGGGGATATGCGACCCTAGGATAGTGGACGTGGTCGCGGCGCTGCTGAAGTCTGGGATAATAGACTGACCGGGCGCTTCAACAAGGAGCTGGCACGGAGGACCAAGAGGATAAGGCCCGGGCCCGATGGCCTGGAGTACGTCATCGCTTGGAGAGAGGAGACCGCGTCGGGGGAGCACGACGTTGTGTTCATGCAAAGAGACGTCAGGGAGGTTCAGAAGGCGAAAGCGGCGACACACACGGTGGCGTCAATCCTCTGCGAGTTGCACAACGTGACCGAGAGAGGCATCAAAGTCCTCTACGTCGCGGGCGCCTTTGGAAATTACATAGACCCAGAGAGCGCGAGGACTATAGGGATGTACCCCGAGATACCCTTGGAGAGTATCAAATTCCTTGGGAACTCGGCCGGACGGGGGCGCGAATGGCCCTCTTCTCCTCCTCGCTCAATAACTTGACCCTGCTTATTCCCCTTACCGAGAGCAGGAAGTTGAGGACGGCCTCTATCCTGCCACCTCTCTGAATAAGACCTCGGCCTTCGAGCACAGCTGATCAAATCAATAGACTATGACCAAGCTTAAGCTTTTCTGCAAGAGGCGACCTCCAGGGTGCGGGTTGTAGGCGTAAAATCGCGGTGCCTAACTGAAAAGCATAATACGCGTCAGAGACAATATAGCTAGTGTTGAGGGCGTTGCTATGACGCCACGTGCGCAATTCCTTAAGGAATCGCTTCTAAGTAAAAGGCCGACGATATGCGTTGAACGTGCTAAGTATTGGACTGAGTCGATGAAGGAGACAGAAGGAGAGCCTATGATACTTAGGTGTGCCAAAGCATTAGAGAAGGTGTTGATGAACATCTCCGTCAACATTTACCCTGGGGAGCTGATCGTCGGGACCATGGTCAGTGACCCTCCGGGAGCCATAGTG
>DAIQQE010000146.1:0-2821 GCA_036786905.1 Candidatus Nezhaarchaeales archaeon
TAATAACAAAGTTGAAATAAAATTACTCTGGGTTCTTCCTGAGAAGAGCTATGCCCAGAGAGGCCACTAGAGCTATTCATGGAGGAGAGGAGGTCGTTGAAGACGTAACTTCCTTCGTGACCCCTATTTACCAGACTGCCGTGTTCCCCTATCCGCTCGATGCGGCAAAGACCTTCAGGGGAAGGCCACTGAAGTACTCGCGAGAGGACAATCCCACCAACATTGTTCTCGAGAAGAGGCTGGCAAGCCTGGAAGAAGGCGAGGACGCCCTAGTCTTCTCTTCAGGCATGGCGGCGATATCAACATGCTTCTTCCACTTACTGAGGAGCGGGTGCAAGCTGGTGCTTTCTAGAGACGTCTATGGCGCCACGATACCTCTGGCAAAGAACTTCGAGAAGTTCGGCGTCAAGGTCGAGTTGAGGGGGCCCGAGACGGAGGACATAGCCAACGCAGTGAGTGGTGAGGGAACCGTGGTCTTCGTGGAGTCAATCTCAAACCCCTTGCTCAGGGTCGTAGACTTGGACTTGTTAGTCTCGGTCTGCAAGGAGAAGGGGGCCTTGCTAATAGTCGACAACACCTTCGCCACTCCCCTGAATCTCAAACCGCTTCTACGCGGAGCCGACGTCGTCGTGCACAGCCTGACGAAATATTTAGCAGGTCACAATGACGTGATGGGCGGCGTAGTCGTGTCAAGCTCTAAGATCATAGATGGACTTTGGTACGCTAGGGCTAGGCTCGGGTGCGTGCTAGACCCCCACGCCTCATTTCTGGTCTTGAGGGGGCTCAAGACCCTTGCTGCTAGACTAAGGGTGAGTCAAGAAAGCGCGAGGGCCATAGCTGAGTTCCTCGAGGACCATAGCAAGGTCTCGAAGGTCTACTATCCCGGCTTGCCATCCCATCCCACCCACGAGACAGCTAAAAAGCTATTGAGAGATTATGGAGCCGTCGTTAGCTTTGAGGTAAAGGGCAATGAGGGGGACGCGAAGAGGTTTCTTACTAGCTTGAGGGTCATAAAGCCCTCGCCAAGCCTAGGCGGTTGTGAGAGCTTGGCCTCACACCCAGCCTCGTCCTCTCATAAAGACTTGCCGGTAGAAGAAAGGAGGAGGCTAGGAATAAGCGAGAGCCTCATAAGATTGTCGGTCGGGCTAGAGGACTTGGACGATTTGATAGAAGACATAGACAGAGCTCTTGGCTTACTTTGTTGAAAACTTAACACTAAATCGAGAAAATAAAAATTAGGCCATAGACCTTCTGCTTTTTAGGCTGCCATCCAGAGCAACAATGATACGACGAGTCCATAAATGGCCACGGCCTCGACGAAGACTACGTAAATCATCGTCCTACCGAAGAGCTCTGGTTTCTCAGCTATCACGCCTATGGCAGCGGCCGAGACCGTGCCTAGACCTATGCCTGCGCCACAAGCCGCAAAGCCTATAGCAATGCCAGCACCAACTCTGCTAAGGCCTATTGCCTCTTGACCACCACCTACTTGACCCTCAGTTGCCGCGGTGACTTCAAGAATGTGCGTCGACGTCATGACCAAGCTGATGAAAGTCAACACCAGGCCCAGCAAAAGTGCTTTCCTCATAGATGCACCCCTTGCCAAGCCCCTTTCTGCGCCAGCCTTATATCAGTTTCTACTCTCCTGTGGCTCGGACTTACGTGAGGCCTCCTTGAAAGCCGCGTTCTCCTTGAGATAAAGCGACGGCTGGATTTTCTCTTCTATAATCCTTAAAGCCACGTACGCCCCAAGCCCTAGACCGGCCAAGCCAAAGAGTATCATTAGCATTACCCTGACAAAGACGTGCAACTCCCTGAACAGGAAAGCAGCCAGTATGCTCAAAGCTACCACGAGCAATGGGACTATCAGCCCAACGATTGATGCCTTAACCATAGCTACTACGATAACTTTTCTCTTCATCCTCGCCTTGACGCTGTCTCTTCTCACCACATGCTCGACTGAGGAAGGAGGAGCAAATTTTTACTTTTTCCTTCAAAGGATAACGTAGGAGGGAATGGGGTCAGCTCGAGGAGACTTGGGAAAAGCCCTCATAGCCCTCAGTTTCGGAGCAGAGCCGATAATATTTGCACTTGTTGGGTGGTACATAGGACCCCACTTGAACCTCACCAACACCATGGGCGCTTTGATAGGTGTTGTCGTGGGCTTCGGGATTATGTTTTGGCGCATCTGGAGGTTCAGCTCAATGTTAGGATCTATAGCGGCTTACGACGTCGAGAGAGAAGATTTGAAGTCCTTGGCCTTCTTCATCGAGGTTGAGCGCCATAAGATGATCGGCAGAGACGACCTCGCAAAGATAATGAGTGCACAGACCCCCCTACAAATCTTAATGGTATTAAAGAGCCTATCCCTTGTGAGCTATGACCTCTATGACCTAAAGAAACTAGACCAAGTCTTGGACGAAGTGATGGACTTCTCGAAGTTATTCTTAGAGGTTCGAGCTCGATCACCTATAAACTTCCTAAAAGTGTTGGATCGTTTCAGCGACTTCTTGACAGTGCTATGTGCTAACTTCGCCTTTCGATGCGAGGTTAACGGTGATAGATCGGCAAAGAGTTATGTGGTGCTACCATTTAAATATAAAGGGGAGGCTCGGGACCTCCTACGCGAAGGCTTGAGGCACTACATAACCGATAGCGAGCTCAGGGAGCTGTACACCGAAGCTCTTAATGAGGGCTTGGTCATTAGCTCAAGGGCTCCAATACTTGCACTCGTAGCCTATTCCCTCCTCAAGATTAAGAAGGAGTTGGTGGTGAACGGGTACGGTCAAGCTTACTCTAAAGAGGTGGAGACGTTGGGCCT
>DAIQQE010000034.1:0-12045 GCA_036786905.1 Candidatus Nezhaarchaeales archaeon
GGCCAAGATAGTCGGGCCCATAACCGATCAAGTGAGGATCACGAGGTCCGGGGCAGCCGATGCGATAATGATAGATGAGCAGTGCATCAGGACTAACATCGTCTACGAGGCCCAGCGCGTGAAGACACCGGTCATAGCCGTCTCCGACAAGGCCTCCCACGGACTGCCGGACGTCAGCGAGCTACCAATAGAGAAGATAGTCGGGATGCTCGTGAGCGGCTCGACGCCCGGAGTCTTCCTCCCCGACTTAGAGAAGGCGGGGGCGGTCGCAGCCATAACTGCCATAAGGATGGCACCCATAAGGCAGAAGTTCAAGATAATACCCGACCCCTCGCAGGTGCAGGCTCAGGCCTCTCAGTGCACCTTCTGCGGCACGTGCAGGAGGAACTGCCCGATAGACCTGCCGATAGACCAAGCGGTGTTCAATGCCAAGAATGGCAACCTCGAGCTGCTATCGACGTTGCACGACGTTTGCCTCGGATGTGCTAGGTGCGAGCAAGTCTGCCCGAGGAAGATACCATGCCTCTCACTGATAGAGGCGGCGGCCCAGCACAAGATCAAGACCGAGAAGTACAGGATGAGGGTGGGCAGAGGTCCAATCCTCGACACGGAGATCAGGGAAGTGGGCTCGCCGATAGTCCTAGGCGAGATACCCGGTGTCGTCGCGTACGTCGGGTGCGCGAACTTCCCCAACGGCGGGCGGGAAGTCGCGGTTATGGCGAGGGAGTTCGCCAGGAGGGGCTTTATAGTGACCTTGTCGGGCTGCTCGGCCATAGTGGCTTCCTACGTAAAGAACGAGGAGGGCAAGACGATATACGAGGAGTTCCCCGGCTCGTTCGACAGGGGAGGCGTCGTGAACGTGGGCTCCTGCGTGGCCAATGCACACATAGCTGGAGCTGCCATAAAGATAGCCAACATATTCGCTAGGAGGCCTCTCAGGGCGAACTACGAGGAGATAGCGGACTACATACTCAACAGGGTCGGGGCGTGTGGCGTAGCATGGGGGGCGTACTCGCAAAAGGCCGCCAGCATAGCCACGGGCTTCAACAGGCTCGGCGTCCCGGTCATAGTTGGGCCCCAGGGCTCGAAGTACAGGAGGATGTACTTGGGAAGGGTCGAGGACAAGGAGTCCTTCACGGTCTACGATGCTAGGACGGGCGAGAGGGTCTGGGCCGGACCGGCTCCGGAGCACCTGATAATAGCTTTGGAGACCATGGAGGAGTGCATGGTCTGGACCGCCAAGCTCTGCATAAGGCCCAACGACACCACGAAGGGCAGGATGATAAAGTTGACTCATTACGTCGATCTGTACAAGAAGTTCTACGGTAGGTTGCCGCCCGACTTGCACATGTTCGTCAGGACCGAGGCCGACATACCGATAACGTTCAAGGACGAGATAATGCAGTACCTCAAGGAGGTCGGCTGGAAGCCTTGGGAGAAGCCGTCCATAGACCCCACGTTGCTAAAGAGGCTCGTCAGAGTGTAGGGGGTGGTGCGAATGGCCATGACCGTTAAGCCCTGGCAGTGGGGCAACGTCCCTGGCCACGAAATGGCAACGCCAGTGAAGGGCGACACCGTCGCCAAGCTGATAAAGAGCGCCAAGAGGCCCTTGCTGGTGGTGGGGGGAGAGGCACTCCGAGAAAGGTGGGGCAACAAGCTCTTAATAGACTTCGTAGTCGAGATGACCAAGGCCGGGATCCCGGTCATTGCCACCGCTCACACCTACAAAGCCCTTAGAGAGAGGGGCATCGAGCCCACGGCAATAATGACCGTGGCCGACGCGACCAACAGGCTCCAAGACCCCTCTTGGGGCGTCGATGGCAAGGGGGCTCACGACTTAGTGATATTCGTCGGCTTATCTTATCAACTACAATCTCAAATGCTCTCGACACTGAAGCACTTTGCAACGCACTTGAGGACCCTGTCGCTAGATAGGTACTTCCACCCCAATGCCACGTTCTCGATGCCCAACTTGAAGCAGGAAGAATGGGAACAAGTTTTAAATAACGTGGTCCAACTTGTGAGAGGATAAGCCCATTTCAGGTGATGCGAATGTCCTTTGAGGGCTTCCCCGTCGAGGTAAGCCCCATATACGAAGGGGAGAGGATACGGAAAGAGGACATGTACGTCGAGTTCGGTGGGACGGGCGTCCCCCACAAGTTCGAGCTAGTGCTAGCAGTGCCAATGGAGGAGGTCGAGGACGGAGCCGTAAAGGTCATAGGCCCTGACCTGACGGAGCTCAAAGAAGGGGGGAGTTATCCGCTCGGCATATTGATAAAGGTAGCGGGCGCCAAGATAGAGAAGGACCTAGAGCCTGTGATCGAGAGGAGGATCCACTTATACACGAACTACATAGAGGGAGTGATGCACCTCAACCAAAGGTATGACATCTGGATCAGGATAAGCAAGAAGTCCTTCAAGAAGGGTCTCACGAGCCTGAAGTGGTGGGGTCTAGCGCTCATAAAGCTCTTCAAGGCCGAGATGCCCTTCATAGAGAAGATGGAGGTCAACTTCATAACCGACCCAGAGAAGGTAAAGGAGTGGTATCGAAAGGCCCTGCAGATGTACGAGTCCAGGGACGCTAGGGCGAGGACCATAAGAGACGAGGATGTCGACACGTTTTACGGCTGCGTGCTGTGCCAGTCCTTCGCCCCTCAGCACGTCTGCGTGATAGCGCCCAACAGGGTCTCGCTCTGCGGAGCCCTGAACTGGTTTGACGCGAGGGCCGCGGCCAACGTGGATCCGAAGGGGCCCAACTTCCCGATTCCCAAGGGCAAGTGCTTGGATCCCATTAAGGGCGAGTACGAAGGAGTCAACGAAGTCGTGGCCAAGAGATCCATGGGGGCGGTGAAGAGGGTCTACTTGTACTCGATGTTCGGGCATCCCCACACATCGTGCGGGTGCTTCGAGTGCATAGCCTTCTACATACCCGAAGTCGATGGAGTAGGCTTCGTCCACAGGGGCTATAGGGGGCCAACGGTAAACGGCCTGCCATTCTCGACGATGGCTGCTCAGACGGGTGGTGGGATACAGACTGAAGGATTCTTAGGGGTAGGGATCGAGTACTTCAGATCGCCGAAGTTCTTCCAAGCCGACGGAGGCTGGGCGAGAGTCGTATGGATGCCTTCTGAGTTAAAGGAGAGGGTCAAGGATGCCATTCCTCCAGAGCTCTACGACAAGATAGCTACGGAGAAGGACGCCAAGACAATTGACGAGCTGAAGAAGTTCCTGGTGGAGAGGGGCCACCCGCTAGGGATAAAGTTGAAGGAGATAGAGGCCGCCGCTCCACCTCCCGAGAAGCCAGCAGAGGCAGTGCCGGCTGTGCCGACAGCGGTGCCCGGAGTCGCCGGGATGGAGATAACAGGCATACCGGTGGGGGCAGTCCCGACGGCTGGCGGAGGAGTGAGGATAATCCTCAAGGGAGCCAAGATAACAGTGAAGAAGTTGATAATCAGGAAGGTCGAGAAGAAATGAGCGAGAGGGACGACGTCCTCAATTTATTTAAACTCCTTGACGAGGCAGGCGAGCTAGAGCTAGAGGACGTCACGATAGAAGCTGAGGAACTCGCCCTAGAGCTCCTCCCCGTGATGATGCAGGCGCTCGTCAGGGCCGCTCCCGAGGCCGCCGCCGCTCTCAAGAAGGTCATAGAGCTGAAGGTCGAGAAGTTCGAGCCCCCCGTGTTCAAGTACCCAGGCTCCATAGCTGAAGTGCAGATAGGCGCTACCAGGGCTGAAGGCGGCACGAGGGGCAAGGTTCTAAAGATAGGAGGGGAGACGTGCCCACCCTTTTACAGGTTCGAGTCTCCACCGAAGAACAGGCCAGTGGTGGCGCTGGACGTCTTCGATCAGCCCGTGGTCCCGCTGGCGGGCCCGGTCAAGAGTGCGTACAAGGACGTGCTGAACGACCCGGCCGAGTGGGCCAAGAAGGCTGTGGAGGTCTACGGCGCCGACCTCATATCTTTGCACATGGTCAGCACCGACCCAACGATAAAGGACACTCCGATCCAAGAGGCCGCCAAGGCGGTGGAGAGGGTTCTCCAAGCGGTGGACATACCGATAATAATCGGGGGCTCTGGGAACCCCCAGAAGGACCTCCAGCTCTTTCAGTACGTGGGCGAGATGACCGCTGGGGAGAGGCTCGTATTCGCCTCGGCCACGATAGACATGAACTTGGAGGAAGTCGCCAAGATAATGAAGAACACGGGCCACAACGTCGTGGCCCTTGCCTTCATGGACATAAACCAAGCGAAAGAGCTCTCTAGGAAGCTCATGGGTGGAGGGCTCCCCAAGGATCACTTGATACTCGACCCCACGACTGGTGCGCTCGGCTATGGCATAGAATACTCGTTCAGCGTCATGGAGAGGATTAGGCTTTCAGGCCTCATGGGGGACGAGATCCTCCAGGTCCCGATATCCTGTGCTGCAACTAATGCTTGGGCGGCTAGGGAGGCGTGGATGAAGGTAGACGAGTGGGGGCCGAGAGAGTACAGGGGACCCCTGTGGGAGGCGACGACGGCCATAGCCGGCCTCATGGCAGGAGCGGACATATTCATGATGATGCACCCGCTGGCGGCTAAGATAGTCAAGGGCCTGACCGAGCTCTTGTCCAAGCCCAGACTAGACGTCAAGCTCGAGGAAGTGAACTACAAGGACTGGATCAAGATGAGGGTGTGAGCCATGCCCAAGATACTCAGGCCCCTAGACGTCTACAAGATCCTGCCTCAGACGAACTGCGGCGTGTGTGGCGAGAGCACCTGCATGGCCTTTGCGGCCAAGGTAGCCGACGGAGTGGCAGACATAAAGCTCTGCAAGCCCCTCTTCGAGGACCCCAAGTACAAGGACAAGCTCAAGGTAGCGCTGGAGACCACGAGGCCGCCGGTGAAGGACGTGGTCATAGGGGTTCCGCCGAGCCAAGTGGTCGTCGGGGGGAAGAGGGTCATGCACAGGCATGAGTTGACGCTACACAACCCGACGGCCATAGCCATCGACGCGGCCGACGACATGGACGAGCAGTCTCTGGTGAGGAGGGCCAAGGCTATTGAGTCCTTCGTGTTCGAGAGGATAGGCCAGCAACTTAGGCTCAACCTAATAGCTCTTAGGTGCGTCTCCGACGTCCCGGAGAAGTTCGCTAAGGCGGCCGACCTAATCGCGAAGAACACGTCGCTTCCCCTCATCCTCTGTAGCTACAGCCCCGACGCTATGGAAGAGGCCTTAACCGTCGTCGGGAGCAAGAGGCCCTTGATATACGCCGCCACCAAAGAGAACTGGAGGGAGATGCTGGAGCTGGCTGACAAGTACAAGTGCCCTGTAGCGATCTCGAGCCCCGGAGACGTCGACATGCTGAAGAGCTTGGCCTCGACGTTCGTGGGCGCGGGGGTCGAGGACATAGTCTTGGACCCAGGGACCTTCGTGAAGGGAGACTCGCTGGCCGAGACGATAAGTACCTTCGCAATGTTGAGGAGAGCGGCTATAGAGAAGGAGGATAAGGCGGTCGGCTTCCCACTGATGGCAGTGCCGGCGGTTGTCTGGATGGAGGAAGGCGACGAATTAGAGAAGAAGATGAAGGAGTCCTATGTAGCGTCTATACTGATGACCAGGTTCGCGGACTTGATGGTTATGCACAGTCTCGACTTCTGGGTTCTTATGCCGGTCTTGGTGTGGAGGCAGAATCTCTACACCGACCCAAGGGTACCGCCCTCGGTCAAGCCAGGGGTCTACGAGATAGGCAAGCCGACCGACACTTCGCCAGTCTTCATAACCGGCAACTTCGCGCTGACTTACTTCTTGGTCAGAGGCGACATAGAGAACGCCAAGATAGACGCCTACTTGGTGGTCACGGACAGCGAGGGGATAAGCGTCGAGTCCTCCGTCGCCGGCAGGAGGCTCACGGCCGAGAAGTTCGCGGAGGCCATAAAGGCCAGCGGCCTAGGCCAGAAGCTGAAGAAGAAAGTCCTCGTCATACCTGGCAGGGCGGCTAAGTTCAGCGGCGAGCTCGAGGAGCTGCTACCGGGATGGAAGATATTGGTGGGACCGAGGGACTCCTCGGACATCCCGGCGTACGTTGAAAAGGTCCTCAAGAAGGAGACGGAGTCGGCCTAACTTCAGCGTCACCCCTACCTCTTTTTTGGAAAACCTTTTTAAATTCCAAGTCGCAGCGTCGAAGGTGGTGCGCGTCGTTGAGCAGGGGCCAGAAGTTAGTAGTGGCGGTCGCGGGCAAGGGCGGGACTGGCAAGACGACCATAGCCGCTCTGATCCTCAGGGTGCTCATAGAGGCTGGCGTAAAGTCGATACTGGTCGTCGACGCGGACCCGGACTCAAACTTGCCCGACGTCCTCGGGGTCAAGGTCGAGAAGACCGTGGGCGACGTGACCAACGAGCTCAAGAAGGCCATCGACAAAGGGGAGCTCCCGCCGACTTTCTCGAAAAGCGACCTGCTGGAGTTCAGGGTCTTCGAGGTCTTAAAGGAGCTCCCGAGCTTCGACCTGTTGGTTATGGGCAGGACGGAGGGCGAGGGCTGTTACTGTATGGTGAATGATGTACTGACGAGGGTCATAGACACGCTTTCGAAGAACTACGCCATCACCCTGATGGACATGGAGGCCGGTTTAGAGCACTTGAGCAGGAGGACCGACAGGGACGTCGACTACCTAGTAATAGTCACCGACCCTAGCAAGATGGGCTTCCAAACGGCTTCGAGGATAAAGAAGCTGGCGAGCGAGGTTCACATACAGTTCAAGAGGATATTCCTAGTTGGCAACAAGTTCTCTCCCCAGCAAGAGGGCTTGCTGTACAAATACGCCGAGGAGATAGGAGTAGAGCCCTTGGGCGTTGTCCCCTATGACGAAAACGTCTTCCGCTATAACCTCGAAGGGACATCCTTATTAGACCTCCCAACTGACAGCCCAGCCCTCGTGGCCGTGAGGGACATGGTAAAGAAGATGGGCCTGATATAGCTGGTTCCTCGACTTCTGCTAAGTGACTCCTTGTAGCAGACGTGAGGCTTTATACGACTTTTTAAGCCCATCAACGTACATTTGTTGCGTCCATATCCGCACCCTCTCATCCCCTTACTGGGCCCCTCTCTCGACTAGACGAGGAACCTGACAAATTCCTTCACGAGTCTAAAGTTCCTTGCTACGCTGTCTGCTCCCACGATTACGGGCCCGTGGCCTGGCAACAGCATCTCCACTTCAAGCCGAGAGACGCGCTCTATGGATTCGGCCAATAGGTTAGCGTCGCCGCCCAAGTCTGTCCTCCCCACTCCTCCCTCGAAGACCAGATCGCCCGTCAACAGGTACTTCTCATGGGGGGAGTATATTGAGATGCTCCCCGGAGTGTGCCCTGGAGTGTGGATTATCTTTAAGTCGAGGCCTTCGAAGAGCAGGCTCTCGCCTCCCTTGAACCAATAGTCGACCGTGAAGGGCGTGAAGCTGAGCCCTACTAACCGATGGACGAACCTCATTTGAGCTTGCATGTACTGCCTCTCGTCCTCGTGCATAGCGACCTTTACGCTGTAGTTCTTCCGGATTTCGTAGACGGAGCCGCAGTGATCTACGTGAGCGTGAGTGACGATTATCCAGTCCACGTCCTTTAGCTCGAACCCGTCCTCCCTCATGAGCTCGACGAGGTCCCGGAGGTGATCGTGGTGCCCAGGGTCGACTAAGATCCTCACCCCGTCTTCGATTATGTACGAGTTTGACGTGAACCCCGTCTCTGGGTAGTAGTACAGCTTGTCCCTCAACTTCAACCCCGTCACCGCCGTGGGGATCCGCCTTCAACCATATACCGAGAATAAGTTTATAAAAAATAGCCTTACAGGTAAGCTAAGACTGGCTTCGTAAAGAGGTGCGAGCCCAAGGTCATGACCGATCACGAAGCCTACGTCCCCGACATATTGGCGATAGAGGCCGGAGTGGCTAGGAAGCTCGTGGAGAGCGGGGCAGTGAGGGGCAGGCTCGTAATACATCGAGCGATAATAAGCGAGCTCGAAAGAAAGGCGAAGTTCAACGACTTCGCGGGCTTAGAGGAGCTGTCGAGGCTCAGGAAGGCCTGCGAGGACAAGGCCGTTAGGATGGTCTTCGTCGGCGAGGGCAACAGCGGCAGGAGGCTCTCTCCCGAGGCCCTTAATGAGATGATAAGGGAGCTGGCCCTCGACTTAAAGGGCGTGCTCATAACGTGCGACGTCGTCATGGCCAAAGTCGCTGAGGCCATGGGCATACATGTGCTGTACATAAAGCCGGAAGGCAGGATGAGGCTCGAGGAGTTCTTCGACAGCAGGACCATGTCGGTCCACTTGAAGGAGGGCGTGGTGCCCTATGCCAAGAGGGGCCAGCCGGGCAAGTGGGTCTTCGAGCCCATAGGGGAGCACCCGATGACTCGCGAGGAGCTGCAGACCATCATTGCCGAGGTGATGGAGAGGGCTAGGAGCTCGCCGGACGGCTTCATAGAAGTCGACAGAGAGTCCTCAACGATAGTGCAACTGGGTAGCTACAGGATCGTCATAACGAGGCCTCCGTTCTCCGACGGGCTAGAGCTGACGGCCGTTAGGCCGATAGCGAGGTTGAAGTTAGAGGACTACAACCTGCCCCCGAAGCTCGTCGAGAGGTTGGACTCGCACGCAGAGGGCATTCTCATAGCCGGAGCGCCTGGAATGGGCAAGAGCACCTTCGCTCAAGCGCTGGCTGAGTACTATAGGAGGAAGAACAAGGTCGTCAAGACCATCGAGGCCCCAAGGGATCTACAATTGCCGCAAGACATCACTCAGTACTCCAAGAGCGTCGCGTCCTCAGAGGAGTTGCACGACGTCCTGTTGCTCAGCAGGCCCGACTACACGATATTCGACGAGATGAGGGACACGGAGGACTTCAAGCTCTACGCGGACTTGAGGCTGGCTGGCGTGGGGATGGTGGGCGTCGTTCACGCGACGACTCCGATAGACGCCATTCAGAGGTTTGTCGGCAGGGTGGAGCTCGGCATGATACCCTCAATAGTCGACACCGTGATATTCATAAGCGAGGGCAACGTGAAGAAGGTGTACTCAATCGAGACCACGATCAAGATACCCCACGGCCTCAAGGAAGAGGACTTGGCCAGGCCCGTCGTGGTGGTCAAGGACTTCTTGACCGACGAGCCGGAGTACGAGCTGTACGTCTTCGGCGAGAGGACGTTCGTGGTCCCCGTGAAGCGAGGCCTCAAAGCGCCGAGCTCCGTCGTCACGAAGGCACTCGAGCATGTCCTGAGCAAGGTCACGCCGGAGTACGAGCTGGAGATGCCCGAGGAGGGCGTTGCGTTCGTCTACGTGCCCCGCCACTACTTGTCCCTAGTCATGAAGAAGTGCCGCAAAAAGCTCGACAGGATAAGCAAGCGCTTCGACATGCACATAGAAGTGAGGCCTATGGCTTAGCGGACAATTTCTCTCTCATCTTCGTCAGAAGCCTGTCCATTTCTCCTAGCAACTTCAGTACCTCGGCCAGCCCTTCCTCGTCAATTTCGTGGAGGGGAGAGCTCCTCCTCCAGTATTCGTCGAGCTCTATCGCTAAGCGAATCAGCTTGCTTGTGAGGTCTACGACCTCGGGGTCCACCTTAAATCTCGAACTCAACTCGGACGGGCCTCCCGATCTTCGAGGCCTCTAATGCCAGCTCGATGCATCTGAGGGCCCTGTAGCCGTCGACCCCCGTCGTGGCTGGCCTCTCGACGCCTCTGACGGAGTTGACGAAGTTCTCTAGCTCGAGCTTCAGGGGCTCGACCCATTGGTCAAAGAGCTTAAACTCCTTGTCGCTTAGCTTAACGGAGACCTCTTGGCTCAAGTAGTTGAGCTCCGCCACTCCCTCGGTCCCCGTAACCTCCATGATCCTGACCTTGCGCTTGGTAAGCCACGATGCCTCAACATAGCCTTGGACGCCTCTCCCCAGCTCCATCATTATGTAGATGTAGTCCTCGTGACGAGAGACCTTCGAGCCGGCCATCGAGTAAACACTCAAAGGAGGTGAATCAGCCAAGAGCATCGCAAGGTCCACGTCGTGGATCGCCAAGTCGAGCGCGACCCCGATATCTGAGACCCTCGAGGCGCCACCCGAAACCCTCTTGGCCCTAATGGACATCAAGTCACCGAGCCCGCCGCTCCTGACCAAGTCGTAAAGCCTCCTAAACCCCGGGTTGTACCTCTCGATGTGTCCGACCATGAGCAATAAGCCCTCCTCCTCGGCCCTCTTGATCAGCGTAAGGGCCTCAGAGCTCTTAGCGGTTATTGGCTTCTCCACGAGGACGTGCCTCCCCATCTCTAGGGCTTTGAGCGCGATCTCGAAGTGGGTCGACGTCGGGGTGCACACGGTGATCGCGTCGCTCCTCTCGATCGCTCCTCTCAAGCTGTCAGCTACCTTGCAACTGTACTTCTCAGCTATCGACTTCGCGGCCTCGAGGTTCACGTCGTAGACTGCCTCGACAACGACGCCCTCAAGCCCGCTCAGGACCCTGACGTGGTTCCTCCCCCAGAAGCCTACCCCTATCACCGAGACCTTAATTGTCTCCAAGACCTCTACCCACCGCCTTGTACTTGAACCCGATCGAAGCGACTTCCTTTGGGTTGAGAATTCTCCAGCAGTCCACTATCAACGCCGGCTTTCTCATGTAGTCGTGCACGTCGCGGAGGAGCTTGGAGAGCTCCTCTTTGAACAAGGTGTGTGGAGTCGCTATGACGGCGCAGTCGGCGTTTTCCACAGCCTCTTCTAGACTCTCTTTCGCGTCGTAGCCCAAGCTCTTCAAGAGGTTTATGGGGACCAGCGGGTCGTAGACCCTGACCTCAGCTCCTAGGGCCTTGAGGTCGTTGCACAGCGGCTCCGCGGGCGAGTAGCGAGGGTCGGCCGAGTCGGCTTTGAACGCCGCGCCCAGTACCGCGACAGCCGACCCGCGTACCCTCTTCCCGCACTCCCCTAGGCCATCGATTATGAGTTTGAGCGTGTGCTTAGGCATGGAGTCGTTGACGAGCCTAGCGGTGATGATGAGGCTAGGCCTCACGTCCACCGAGAGAGCGTAGTCTATCAAGAAGTAGGGGTTGTGTGGTATGCAGTGCCCTCCGACGCCGAGTCCCGGCACGTGGAGGTGGCAGAACGGCTGGGTGTTGGCGGCTCTCGCGACTTCGTCGTAGTCGATGCCGAGCTTCTCGCATATCAGTGCCAGCTCGTTGGCCAGGGCTATGTTCACATCCCTGTACACGTTCTCGGCCAGCTTTACCACTTCGGCTACCCTAGGCGAGGAGACCTTTATCACCCCGCCGCTCGTGGTGAGGCCTATTATCGCTGAAGCTAGCTCGAGGCTCTTTAAGCCTAGGCCCGCGACGACTCTTGGGTAACTCCTTAAGTCCCTCATGACCCTTCCAGCCGAGGCCCTTATAGGGCTGTAGGCCAGTCCGAAGTCGGCCTCGACCCTTAGGCCCGACGCGTTCTCAATCGCGTCCTTGACTAGCCCCTCCGTAACCAACGGACCTACTGTGCTACATAAGATCACGAGGGCCCCTTTCCTCATGTGTCTGCCGACACTAATGGAGGCGTTGTAGAGGGCGCTGTAGTCGGGCTTGGCGTTGAAGGCCTTCGTCGGAACGACTATGAATATCACGTCACTCTCTCCGACCTCGCTAAAGCTCGTGGAGGCCCTGAGTCTGCCGCTCTCGACCCACTTCTCGACTTCTTTAGACAAGCTAGGCTCGTCGTCGAGCCCTCTACCAGAGTTAACAAGCCTTACAACGTTTTCGTCGACATCGACTCCCACGACCTCAAAGCCCACTTCAGCAAGCACGCAAGCGAGGGGAAGGCCCATCCTCCCAAGCCCTACGACGCAAGTCCTAAGCTCCCCGGCCCTTATCTTCTCGACGACTTCGCTAGGCGATAGGTCCAAAACAGCCATATAACCACTAGTAAATTTTAACTGAGTTTTCGTTAAAAAATTATATTAACATTTCCATGTCCAGCATCGTGCAGAAGTTGAAGGAGCTCAGGCTGACAGAGTATGAATCAAAAGTGTACTGCGCCCTAGTTGAAGGAGGGGCCTTAA
>DAIQQE010000147.1:0-2806 GCA_036786905.1 Candidatus Nezhaarchaeales archaeon
TACGAGGGGTTAGCGAGGAGGGCCTGAAAATAGACTTAAGAGGGCTTGCTTGGACCCAGCTCAGCCGAGCTCTCGACTCAGGATCGAGAACGAGGGGCTGGAGAAGAGCCAAAGTAAGCCAGGGAGCCGTCGCGTTTAGTCGAAGAGCTGTCGAGAGATCAACAGAGTAAAGGAGGGGCTCTAGAGCTCTCTTACCACCCTTCTAGATGTGGCGACCTTCTTGCACTTAACGCACTCTCTCCTCTTGGGCGACGCCACTAGGGCTATTAGATAGGCAGTTGAGGCGCATATCCCTATCAAAGCGCTCGTGGCCACGTTGAAGTAGAGCGATAGTAAAAAGCCCGCGACTCCGGAGGTGAGCGATATCAGGAGAGAGAGCGAGAGCATTCGCTCCAAGCTGTGTGAGAACTCGTAGGCAGCCGCTGCTGGGGCAATGAGCAGGACGACTGCTAAGATTATGCCCACGACCTTGACGGCCGCGACCGAAAACAAGGCGATGAGAAAGACCATGAGGTAGTGGTAAAGTGATGCCCTAATGCCCATGGCCTCGGCGGCCTCAGCGTCAAAAGTTATGAACTTGAACTCCTTGTAGAACAGCGCAACCAAACAAAGCGCCACGACGGCGACGGCTGTCAGCGTGTATATGTCGGTCAGAGAGACGCCCAAGACGTCGCCCACTATGAATGACCAAGCCGTAGCGGTGTACGTGCGGGCGAGAGATAAGAAGAGGACAGCTATTGCCGTCGAGAAGCCGAATATCATGCCCACGAAGACGTCCGCCCTCCTCTCGTTGCCCCGGCTGGCGTAGGCCGTCAGTCCCGAGAAGCCCAAGCTCACGGCCAACGCCCCTAGGAGTGGGTTCAGGCCACATATCGCCGCTATCGACGCACCAGCGAACGATGAGTGAGTTATGGCGGCGCTTAGGGTCGAGAAGCCCCTCAAGACCGTAAAGACGCCCACCGCGCTCGAGACTATTGACGCTATTATCACGGCTATAAACGGCCTCATCACAGCCGGGTGGAGGAGGACTTCAAGCATGGTGGTCAACCCCCGAGACTAACACTCTCTCGTCCGCCTTGACCAATGTCACCCTCCTCATGAAGGTTCTCGTCAACAAGTACTCGTTAAGGATTTCCTCCGTGCGCCCAAAGGCTATCACGGTCTTGTTCAACAACATGACGTAGTCTGAGACTTCGAGCAAGGGATTGAGGTCGTGAGTCACCATGACGACCGTAACTCCTCTGTGGGCCTCCTCCCTCAAAACCCTTAGTATGACGTCCTGTGTGGTGGCGTCTACGCCGGAGAGCGGCTCGTCGAGAAGCAGGAGCTCTGGCTGCACGGCCAATGCCCTGGCGATTAGCACTCGTTGTTGTTGGCCTCCTGACAAGTGCGAGAACGGCTCGTCCCAGAACTCCTCCATTTCGACGACCTCCAAGGCCGCCTTGGCTACCTCGTAATCCTCTCTCGTCAATCCTTTTCCCCACCCTCTCTTGGCCACCCTGCCCATGAGAACGACGTCTCTGACCAAGACGGGCTTCGTCGGGTCTATTCTCTCCCTCTGAGGCACGTAGCCAGTCCGCCTCCTCACCTCGTACTCCTCACCCGGCACTCTGTAGCCCAAGACCTCTATGATCCCTGAGAGGGGCTTCACTATGCCCAAGAGCGCCTTGAGCAACGTCGTCTTCCCTGAGCCGTTCGGGCCTATGATCGATAGAAAAGCGGGCTCTTTGAGCTCGAAGCTGACGTCCTCTAGAGCCAGCTTATCCTCGTAAGCTACCGAGAGGCCCTCCACGTATATGGCGGGCCTCATCTCGACCCTCCCAGCTGCACCACCAAGGCTTCCAAGTTCCGCTTTACGAAGTCGAAGTAGTCGTCTCCTTCGCGCATTGGGACGCCGTATAGATATGCTATTGGAGTCCCGGAAGCCTCCGATATCTGCCTCCCAATGCGGCCCTCATCTCCATCACGTTGGGTCTCAGAGACTATGATAAGGTCAGAAGCCCTCGCCCTCTCCATAGCGGTAATTATGTCTTGAGGGCCCGGCAGAGCCCCCTCGCCTCTAATAACTACGTAGGTTACGTCTAGCCCGATCCACTCAACGAAGGGCTCGAAGTGGTCTGCAACGAGCAAAACTCGCTTTCCAGCCAACTTCGCCTTCACCGCCAAGAGCTCCCGTTCGAGCTCCTCAAGCCTCCTCTCGAACCTTTGCGCGTTGTCCAAGTAGTAGGCAACGTTTGAGCTATCGATCTCCGAGATTACCTTTGCTATCTTACGAGCTATGATCTTGGCGTTGGGTGGATAGAGCCATAGATAGTGCGGGTTGTCGTTTTCGATCTTCATGCCAGGCTCTCTAGCCCAGTCGTCCCAAGACATTTGCCGCCCGCGCCGTTCTGGTAGCTGACCCAAGAACTCCTCTCGTCCAACGCATATGAAGAGGTCGCAAGACCCCACGAGCTTTACATCTCTAGGAGTGGGAGAGTAATGGTGCGGATCCACCCCCGCTGGCGCTAGGACGTGAATCTCAGCTTTGTCTCCCATGACCTCCTTCGCGATGAGGTAGAGAGGGCTTATGGTCACGACCACGGTCGGCCTATTCGGGCTCTCGACTTGCGGACTCCGCGTAGAAGTGGCGGCCACGACGAGGCTTGCGATCATAATAATGGCAGCGACTATGAGAAGGTGCTTCCTCTCCACGTCAGTCGCCCCGCCACTTCATATAAAGAGGTCAGCCAATATATTAATTTTCTCCATCAAATTTTATTAAAAATACTTAAAAGAACTACGTGAAAGTTATTATATGGTGTCC
>DAIQQE010000035.1:0-11831 GCA_036786905.1 Candidatus Nezhaarchaeales archaeon
CCTATATAAACCCTCAAGTTCTTGTAGGCTACCCTGCCCTTCCATTGCTTGTACGGGAGCATGCCTCTTATGGTTCGCTTTACGATCATGTCCGGCCTCCTGTACTTTTTAGGACCCTTCTCGGGCATCTTCCACGTCTTCTTCGAGAGGACGCACTCCTTGTACTCTTCAATTATCGACCGCTTGTTTCCTGATATGACCGCCTTCTCTGCGTTTACAATTACAACCCTATGACCAGCTAAAAGCATCTTGGCTACCAAGCTCGCCATTCTCCCTAGGATTTGCCCTTCAGCATCTATTATGACTTCTTGATCCACCAACATCACCCTATGATCTTGATGCCGGAGCCCGTGGGCCTCTCGACTATCAATTGCTCTATGGTCAAAGCCTTTCCACCAGCCTTCTCTATCTTTTCCTTAGCGCTTTTCGAGAACCAGAGCGCAGCTACTGTGACTGGATGGTCGATGAGCCCAGCGCCGAGGACCTTACCCGGCACGACCACTATATCGTTGGCTTGGGTATGCCTGTTAATTCTACTTATGTTCACAGCAACCCTCCTCCTCTTCGGCCTATTGACCCTCTCCATAAGGTCTCTCCACAACCTTACATGGTATTGTCTGTAAGCCCTCCTCAGCGCTATTATGACCCTCTTAATCATTGGATTGGTGGCCCTTACCTCCCTCATGACGCCTCCTCCAAGGCCTTTATGAAGCGTTTAGCCTTCTCGATCAGCACGTCCGCTGACTTAATTATTACGTCTTCAGGCGACATGGTTCCAGTCGACTCCAAGTAGAATACAAAGGATCCATCGACTTTACCGACCTCGATGGCGCCCTTAGGACACGACTCTACGCAATCACCACACAGCGTGCACTTCAAGACGTCTGAGACCTTGACCTTACCTCGATCTAATTTTAATACGGACCTTGCACAT
This sequence comes from Candidatus Nezhaarchaeales archaeon, assembly GCA_036786905.1. Classification (GTDB taxonomy): domain Archaea; phylum Thermoproteota; class Methanomethylicia; order Nezhaarchaeales; family WYZ-LMO8; genus WYZ-LMO8. Next base: position 935 of record DAIQQE010000035.1, read on the forward strand.
ATCTCGACGCACTTCCCGCACCCATCGCATAAATCATCCACGACGTCTATTCTAGGGTGGTACTTGTACGCACATGCAGAGACCGGTTGCCACTTTGCATGATCTTTGCCGAGCCCAAGTTGAGCGTAGGCTTCAAGTACTAGCGCTTGGCCTGCTTCTAGCTTGACTATGGGTATGTCGCCATAGACCGGCCTCACATTGGGGTCGTCGTAAAGCAGGTCTTTGGCATACACCACCGTCGGGTATTCCGCCTTAACGTCCAAGTAGAGCCTTGCCTGACACTTTGGACAACCAGAGCCTTGACACTCGCAATCTCTAGGCATCACATAGCCCTCCTTAGGAGTCGTCAAGGGTATTAGGCCAAGCCTATGAGCTATGACTTCGTCGAATAGCACCGAAGAGTTCGTTAGAATGACCACGTCCTCAATAGCCATAGTCGGGACCTCGGCTATGGCAGCCCTCCTTAGGGAGTTCACGAAGGCCGTGCTGACTCCTTTAATCACGAATCGCAATTCATTGCCCTGCTTCTCTATAAGCTCTACTTCCATGCCAAGTAGGACCTCCTACACTCTCCTACCGCGCCTGCCGCCGGGCTTCCTTATGTGGTCGTGCGGTATTGGAGTCACGTCCTCTATGCTCCCTATGATCATGCCGGCCCTGGCCAAAGCCCTTATGGCTGCTTGGGCTCCCGGGCCTGGGATCTTTGGGCCGCTGCCGCCTGGCGCCCTGACCCTGATGTGAATGGCGTTTATCCCTCTCTCCATGGCCATTTTAGCTGCTTTAGTGGCTGCGAGCATGGCGGCGTAGGGCGATGGCTTCTCTCTATCGGCCTTGACAACCATCCCACCTGAGGCTCTTGCTACCGTCTCAGCGCCTGTTACATCAGTTATTAGTATTATTGTGTTATTGAAGCTGGCATAAATCCACGCGATGCCCCAGTTGAGAGTCTTCGATGAGCTTTGAGTAGAAGAGCTCGAAGCCTGAGATGAGGGAGCAGAGGACATCAACCTTCACCTCTGCTGCTCTCAACGGAAATGGGTTGGCTGACTAGGTGTACGAGCTTCTCCTCCTCTATCGTCACCAACCTGTTAGGGGTCCTCGCCCTCACACCGCCTATGGCCACGTGGCCGTGGACTATCAGCTGGCGAGCGTGGTGCATGCTCTTAGCCAGCCCCTTCCTGAATACTATGGTCTGAAGCCTCCTCTCCAAGACGTCTTCAACTCTTAGGGAGAGCACATCATCAAGCGTGGCGTTTGCCGGCAAGAGGCCGAGCCTATGTAGTCTGGACAAAAGCTCTTGGACTCGCTTCTCATCCCTCTGGGCCAAGAGCCTCCTAGCGTGATGCCTAAACTTCCTCAAGATAGTCATAGCCTTCCAGAGTTCACGCTTATTTCTGAGACCGTAAATCCCTAAGAGCTCCATCTCTCTCCTGAGCACGTCCCTTCTCCAAGGGTGTCGAGGCCCTTTCCACGTTCTCCGAGGCTTCTTCGGATCCCCCATAAGGCCACCTCTGCTTAGCCCTTCGGCTTCTTCTTAACTCCAACGGTCATGCCTACCCTGCCAGTCGTCCTAGTGCACTGTCCCCTGACCTTCAGTCCAAGGGCGTGTCTTATGCCGCGCCAGCACTTGACCCTCTTGAGCCTCTCAACGTCCTCTCTTACGGTAAGTACCAGTTCAGATCCTATCAAAAGCCTGTACTCTCCTGTTTTGTAGTCCTTCTGCCTGTTAAGGGCCCAGCGAGGGATACCATATCTTAAGGGATTGGCTATTATGTCCTCTATCTTCTTAACCATTACGTCCGAGAGGTAGCCGATCCTCATGGCCCTGTCTAAGTCGAGGATGTTGACTACGGCTCGAGCAAGCGTCGGGCCTATGCCCCTGATCCTAGCTAGGCCCTCCTCTACGTTGAGTCCACCGTCTATGTCTACCCCCGCGATTCTAACTATGTGCCTGAACTCTTGGGACATCGCTAGCCCTCTCTTGTGGTTAGGATTTTGTGAGTTAGAGAGAACCGAATGGCGGTAAATATACTTTACTAAAGGTCTAAAGACTCCAGCTCTAGTACGTTGGTTGACATCGTGCTCGCGGCGTGGGACTTGCCATGCGGCCGTTCGTTACGCATTACACCAGTCTTAAGAGATGCCGCGCAGAAGTGGTGCTATAGCCGCTGCCGCGTCTAATTTAATACGCATCCCGCTCTCTAAGGGACGAAGTGTTATGAAGGTCAAAGCTGATACCCTGAACAAGCTAGCCTCACTAATCAATAACACACATGCGTCGAGCGCTCCATTAATAGCGAGGAGCGTCAATGGAGAGTTAACAATTGATCGCGCTAGGGTCTTAAAGGCCAACGTGCTAGGAGTTAGATACGAAATTAAGGTGGTCAATGGAGACGTCGATGTGGACGTCTACGATCCATTAAATAGGGAGGAGGACTACTCGAGGCTCCTGCTACTCGTAATTAACACTCTTGAGAGGGCCCTTCAAGGAAAATTCGTCGCTCCTAAGAGGCTCATAGGCTTAATGCAACTCGCCGGGGGCCAAGCGGCTAGGCTCTACGAAAAGAAAGCTGTAGACTTCTTGACTATCGAAATGGACGGGTCGACCCCCGAAGAGGTGGAGAAAGCCGCAGAGGACATAGGAGGAATAATGGTCGAGCACTTGAACGCCACTTGGAGCTTCGAGGTTGCGCCCTTAAATGGCGTGAGGATAAGGGTGGCATTTTGGCAAGGAGAGGAAGAAATGCCCTCAGGCGCGTCAGTGCTGGTGGGAGAGGAGGTCAAGGAAGTCGGAATTCCAATAGAAGAGCTGATAACGATAATAGAGATGACGATAAATAGATTCGTGCTGTTCTATAGAAAGGAGACTGGGAAGCAGGCAAAGCTCTTCCATTCGTTGTACTTGTAGCTTTGCACCTCACATTGCATCAGATCGGGGGCCAGAGACCCATGGCTCAAGGAGATCACACGTCCGAGGCACGTCATTATGTATTGACATTAAGTCGTTGGTCGCGACGAGCGAGGAAGTCAGCTCCACAACCGCATGAGTGGGTTTGCTTACGAGGAAAAGGGTTATCAAGTACTAAGCCGAATTAAATGATGGTGTTCATGATGAGCGAGGAGCTTATAAAAGCCTTCCTGGACAAGCACAACGTCTTCGCAGTGGTGGGGGCCAGTCGCGACCCTCAGAAGTATGGTCATCGAGTATACAAAGACCTCAAGAGCGCTGGATACAGAGTTTACCCAGTGAACCCCAACGCCCGAGAGGTTCTGGGCGACAAGTGCTATCCAAGCTTAGAAGAGCTCCCGGAAAAGCCCGATGTGGTCGTTACGGTCGTCCCCCCAGCAGTAACCGAACAAATCGTCAAGACCTGTAAGGAACTGGGGATAGGAAGGATATGGATGCAACCGGGCTCAGAGTCAGAAGAGGCAATAAAGTTTTGCAAGGAAAATCGCTTAGAGGTAATTTACAATGCGTGTGTAATGGTTGAGAGGAGGAAGATAGCCAATTTACGATGACCAAGGCCGGCCCACACCCTCAACCAAACTCACACGACTTTCTATGGACCCTCATTGCAAACCGAAAGGTCTTAAACCTCTTGTGTTGCATCACAATGATCAGGGCAAATGCCTATGCAAACTTGATGGGCTTTCCCAGGCTATTCTACGTCGTACGGGTCACATAATTTGAAGTGAGCATAGTTAAAGAGATGAAGGCTCGTGCATACTGCTTGGCTTAGACCAATGCATGTTAGATCCTACGGACTAAAGAGACTGGCCCTAGGTTCGGAAACAACGGTTCACGAGACAGTCTCGGCTAGGCTTGTGCAACGCCCTTAATCGGCGCCTCGATATGCCACATGGTCAACGCCATGATCTCGACGTCGCCTAGTCAACGAATCACTATCCATCCACTGCTGTTCAAATTAACTCCTAACATCAAGTAGCCAATAGGTCGGACAAGGCCATCTTCGCTAGACCGGACCAAAAATCCCTTTAGACTTAGAGCTTGAGTGACCGTTAAGAGGCTCTCGAATTTCGGGGCGGCCCCGTGCATCGCTCCAATTGACGATATTTAGTTCCGTAATGTGGGCCGAGCGTAGAAAACTTCAGGGTCCTACTACGAGTTATTCCCCGGCCTTCCGAAAATGGAGTATAGGAAAAGTTTTTCCCCTTTTGTCACACACCTTTAATTCGGTGGCCACTTGTGCCTAAGGTAGGAGGAAAGGTAATAGCAGCAATAGTCGCTGTAGTTGTCATCATAATCGCGGCAGCCGTCGCCTACACGGCTTTTGCGCCTCCAGCACCGACGCCACCATCAAAACCTATTGAGAAGGTCTCTTGGACAATTGGCACGGCAGGTCCTGGCTCCGTAGGATACTTAGCCCACGCGACCGTAGCTGACATACTCATGAGGGCGTACCCTGGGCAATTCGAAATCTCGCTCAAAACGGTTAGCGGTGCTGCTGCAGGTCATCGCGCTTGGGATAAAGGCGAATGTGATATCGGTTACTCGGCCATGAATATCGTGTACCAGTACGTCACGAGGACTGGGAGATGGGCGCCTGAGAAGGACAGACCAGCGAGATACGACGAGATGGTCGTCATAGTCTATCAGTATCCGTTAATCTACACACTGTTCGTGACCGAGGACTTAAAGGGTGTGGTAAAATGTTGGAGCGACTTAAAGAAACTTGGCAAGGACGTGGGGGTCTACGCAACTCCAGCTGCCTACGCGAGCCACGAGATCTTTAGAGAAGTCTTCTCAGTACTGTTCGACGTCGGGCCAACCGACTTAGACAAAATTCTTGCCATCGACGCATCAGACGTAGCGGCCGCTGGCGACTTACTCGTAACAGGCAAGGTCAAGGCCGTTTGGGGTTACGGAGATCCAGGGGGCCCTGCGAGCTGGGTTTCAGAGGCCTTCGCAAAGTACGGGTATAGGTTAGTGGCTGTGCCGCCTAGTCCGGAGGAGCTAAAGAAGATACTGGAGAAGTCGCCGAGCGTCGTGAAATATGCCATGGACTTGACGCCCTACGGCGTCAAGACCATGGATGGCAAGACCTCCATCGAAGCCATCGCCTTGCCCTTCGGACTGGTATGTAGCAAGTATTTGAGCAAGGAGCACATCGCCTTGTTCTTTGAGGCGCACATGAAGTACGCGAGAGACCTCGAGGCGACAGGCGTAGTAACCTTTAAGGACTACAGTAAGTGGTTCCTATCTTTCAACGTGGATTGCTTCAGGAAACAGTCCACGTTCGGAGCTAAGATACATCCAGGAGTGGCCGAGGTCCTGAATAGATACGGCTTCGACCTCAAGGCTTTAGGTATACTCGTAGCTGAAGCATAGACGAGTCCCTATACTCGAAATCCTTTTATTTTCTCCTTCCTTTAACCACTCTTAAGAGCGCATCCCATGAGTAGTGAAGTAAACATGGGCGAGAAGATAACTCCATCGAAGGCCCTCTACATAGCCCTCTGCTTGTTGTTAATGTGCTATGTAATGTGGTATGCCGGTACCTTAGCCATCGAGAGGGAGAGGAGCGTTACGCTGTACCTTGGACTCTCGTGCGCGATATTACTCTTCCGCTCCTTCATGGGCCAGAACAACGTTTTCGGCTTGAAGAGCCCCTCCCTCAACAGGGCGCTGTCTACGATCCTCGCAGCGCTCGCGCTTGTGAGTGGCATCTACTTCTTCACCGAATATTTTAACATAATATATTACAGGATTGGCGTGGGAAACATCTATGACCTGGTCTTCGGCACTATAGCTTTGATGTTAGTTCTCGAGTGTTGCAGGAAGGATGTAGAGAAGTGGATACTCATAATAGCCGTGGTCTTCATGGTCTACGCTGTCGTAGGCCCTTATATACCCGTGCCGCTCTTGCGACATGGCGGGTTGAGTATCTCGTCGCTCCTCAGGGCTCTCTCGGCTGACATTCCAATAGGCATCTTCGGCATGCTGACTCAGATAGCGTTCACTTGGGTCTCGGCCTTCGTGATACTTGCCTCTTTCTTGAGGGCCCTCGGGGGCTACGACACGCTTTTCAACTTGGCCAGGTACATAGTCGCGAGGAGCCCCTACTTGGTTCCTCAAACGGGGGTCATAATGAGCGCCCTATTCGGCATGTTTAGTGGTAGCGCGCCCGCGAACGTCGCGGGGACGGGCGTGTTCACAATACCTATGAACAAGAGGGTCGGAGTGCCAGCAAAGTTCGCAGCTGCCATAGAAAGCGTTGCTTCGAGCGGCGGGCTCGTGGTCCCGCCGGTGATGGGTGCCGCGGCCTTCCTGATGGCTGCCTTCTTGGGCGTGCCATATATCTACGTGTGCGCCATTGCCGTGATGCCCTGCGTGCTCTACTACTTGGCCACTTCAATCGGCGTGTTCTGCGTAACGCGAAGGTACTTGGACCTTCAGAAGGCCTCGAGCTTCTTGAAGGAGATACCGCCGGCCAGGGGCGTCGACGTTCTGAGGACCGGGGTGCCTTTCTTAGTGGGGCTCGCAGTACTAGTGTTCTTAATGGCCTACTTCAGGATGGATCCCTTGATAGCATGCTTCTACACGGTGGTGACATACCTACCTTTCGCCTTCGTCTACAACTACTTCGTTGCCTTCAGGAGGACGTCGCGTGACCTCAAGTCCTACCTCAAGGACTTCGTGAAGCGCTTGCTAACTTCAATTGAAGAGGGCGGCACGCTCGCGGCGACGGCTGGGGTCATGCTGGCCACGATCAGCATAATTACTGGAGTCCTGACGGTCACAGGACAGGCCCTGAGGTGGTCGATGGCCCTCACCCACTTAGTGGGCTACGACTTAGTGTTGCTAGTGGTGGTAGCTTGGATCATCACTACGTTGCTAGGGTTCGGAGTCTCCGCGACTGGCGTATACGTCATAGCGATATCGGTGTTAGTGGCGCCCTTCGGTCGCTTCGTCGTCCAAGGGCTCCTAAGCGACTACATAATAGTCCACTTCTTCGTGTTCTGGGTGGCAGTGCTCTCGGCCATAACACCGCCGGTGGCCATAGCTTGCGCTACGGCCGCTAAGATAGCTGAGGAGCGTTTCAGCACGATATCGTGGGAGGCCATGAAGTTGGGCCTTCCGCTCTTCTTGATGTGCTTCTCGTTCTTCACTTGGCAAGACATCTTGGTGTGGACGCCGATGACGCCTGTAGCCTTCCTGATGCTCGTGGTTTCGTCGATATCGATGCCCATAGCGATATTTGGAATACCTTCTCTAGAGTCCGTGGCTCGTTCTAAGGCTTTGAGGTACTCGATCAGAGTCCTCTTAGGCTTCCTCTCGCTAGCCCTCTTCACACTGAAGCCCGTCATCCCAATGTACGCGGAGTACGCAATGGCCGCCGTCGCTGGAGGAATATCGCTCGCGTTGATAGCCCTTGAGATAAAGGCCTATGGACGTGAGCTAAGGGCCCTATCCCTCGTAAAATAGCCTACTTCTTTTCCCTTTCCAGATCCGGAGAATCAACGTGAAGGAGGTGACTGATTAGAGTGCCTACGCGCTAGACTCGAGAGGAGCGCTTATCGTTATCGTAGGGAGGAGGAGCGTGGCGTTATCTAGCATAGCGAGGATAATGCTAGGCGAGATCCTCCGAGACCTCGGCTTGTGAGGTATCAGATAGATCGCGGCATGAGGTTCCTTTTTCAAGGCCTTATGGAAGGGTTAGAATTTTATATCTTGGAGCTTCGAGCACGTGTTTTGGTGCGGCCGCCGGGATTTGAACCCGGGTCCGCAGCGTGGCAGGCTGCCGTCCTAGTCCAGGCTAGACTACGGCCGCCCTTTTCTACATTGAGGGGGTGAATTATAGGTTTTTCTTCGCTACCCTTAGTAGCTCCTCTATCTTCGACAAATGCCTTGAAAGGTAGACTGCTTGGCTCGAAGCCTCTATCAGCGCCCCCTTTTCTACCACCAAGTGCCTTACTCTCGTATCGGCTCGTGTCATTCTCTTGGCTTGCTCCGCCACCACGTGCAACTGTGTGCAGTGGGGCGAGCCATCCATCGTCAATATGGTTATCGATGAGGGATCTGCGTAGGCTATTATGGTGGCTATCTTAAAGCCGACCTTGTCCAAGTGCTCCTCGCTCATACAAACGCGGAGCGCCGCCTTTCCCTCGACCACCTTCTCGAAGACCTCTGGGTGCTCGGCTGGCAAGCACTTGCTGTAGATGAGCAGGTCCCTCCCTCTTAAATGAGGGCTTGTGACGCTTACGGCCATTAAATCCAATTCTCCTCGCATGAAGTTATTTATGCTCGCTGGGCGAATAAACCTTCACCACTGCCTTGGGGCTCTCGTGATGCTCAAGAGAAACGTTGCCGCTTTAACGCTTTCCATGTTCCTCATAACTACGTCTATGGGCGTTGCAAATCCCGTGGTCCCACTGTACGCTAAGAGCCTCGGAGCCACGTACACCGATTTGGGCTTGATAGGCGTGGCTTGGTCGGCCCCTTACTGCCTCTTTCCCACACTCGCTGGGCTATGGAGCGATAAGGTCGGCAGGTTAAAGATATTCCTCATCGGAGTGTTGGCGAGCGTCGTAGTGCCCCTCTTACTCTTAGCATCCAGGTCGTCTCTCGACATAGCGCTCATCAGGCTCTTCCATGGTGTGGGTCTATCGTTTTTGTGGGTCGCGGGCGAGGCCCTGATATCCGACGTGACTAGAGAGGAGGAGAGGACTAGGCACTTAGGCCTCTTTAACGCTTCGTGGGCCATGGGCTACTTCATCGGGCCCTTGATAAGCGCCCTAACCGTTGAGCGCGTGGGTTATGCGGGAGTTTTCTGGCTCTCCTTTTACGTCAGCCTGACATCGCCGTTGGCGTTGTTGTTGGCCGAGAGGGACGTCAAGCCACATCGGAGCGCAGTAAGTAACGTAGTAATCCGCGTAAAGGAGGCCCTCTCTAGGGGCTCTGCTTTCTACTTAGCAGTGACGGCATCAAGCATAGTAGTTTCGATCATCTACAGCGTCTACCCAGCCTATCTCCGCGAGCTCAACTTTACGGACTCTGAGGTGTCGTTCGTCGTTGGCGTGATGGCCGCGGCGAGGGTTGCAGGCTTTTGGTCCACGACCATCGTCTCGGGCCTTAATGAGAGGAAGGCCGTTTACGTGGGGCTGTCCCTTCAAGTTATAGCCTCCACCCTTGTCATGCTCGCTCGCGACATTGCCTTAGCGGTCTTGGCTGTGGCTATGGTCGGTTATGCCGTTGGAGTGCTCGTGCCAGCATCCACTTCAGCGATCTCCAGGACGCTTGGCAAGGAGTTTGGCCTATCCCTCGGGATGATGGAGTCCATGTTCGGAATTGGATGGGTCGTGGGCCCTGGAGTCGGCGGAGTCTTGGCCGATTGCACCTCGTGGAGCCCTTCTCCTTACCTGTTCATGACCCTTGTGAGCGCAACCTCATTGGCTTATCTCATTGCAAAGTCAAAGCAGCGGGTGAAGATTTGATATACTCCCTGAAGCCATGTTACTGTGTGAGCCTGGCCAAACGGATCGATTACACGAACGTGAGGCCGAACGCCACGTTGCGTGACGTCGAAGAGCTTTGTAGAGAAGCCCTCGAGCTCGGCGTCAGGGCTGTATGTGTAAACCCATGCTACGTCAGCTATGTAAGGAAGCTCGTCGGAGACGAGATCTTGGTATGTGCCGCAATAGACCTGCCCTTTGGCTCCTCTAAGATAGATATCAAGAAAAGGGCCGTCGAGGAAGCGGTAGCTGATGGGGCCGACGAAGTGGACTACGTGGTAAACATAGGGATGCTGAAGAGCGGCTTCTTGGACTACATAGCGCAAGAGGCTCATGAGGTGCTTGAGGGAGCCAACGGTCGCGTCGTCAAGGCGATAATAGAGACGGGGTACTTAACTGTCGAAGAGATGGAATCGGTGGCTGTGAGGCTCGGTGAGGTCGGCGTCCATTACGTGAAGACGTGTACGGGCTATGGGCCCAGAGGGGTGACCATAGAGGACGTATTGATATTAAAGAGAGCCTTGAAGGGGAGGGCTGGGGTTAAGGCCGCCGGGGGAATAAGGGATCCGAAGATGGCGCGGGCTCTCATCGAGGCAGGGGCGGACATAATAGGGACGAGCGATGCGAGGCGCCTCCTGAGGCTCTAAAGGCCCTTTGAGCTAACAAGCAAAAACTTAGCACGTACCCCTCTAATCTAATGCTATCAGAGCTTCGCCGTAAGCCGCGCGGGGGCGCTTACGTCAGCTCTTCTCCTACCCTCTTGATCGCTAAGACCGCTGTGGCCACTGCCACTACGTTGCCCTCGACCCTCGCCTCTCCGCAACCAACAGCAATCTTAGAGCCTATTTGGATGGGCCTTCCGACCCCCACAACCCTTCCCCTCGACACAGGCCTTAAGTAATGGACGTTGAGCTGGGCAGTCATCGCCGCTTTCCCCGTTCCGATGAGCCTCCTGTTTACGTTGAGGGCTATTGCAGAGTCTAAAATGCTCGCTATCACGCCCCCATGAGCCACTCCTAGGGCTTGGAGATGCTTCTCCTCGTCGAGGTCGAGCTCGATCACGACCTCGTCACCGACGACCTTTGGCCTCATCCCTATGAGCTTGTACCAAGGAGAGGAGGAGACCCTCAAGATGAACTCCTGCATGGCTCTTTTAATCGGGGGCCAGGGCTATAAAGCGAGCGCTCTTATACAACTCTAGCGTTAAGCCCTTTGATTGTGATGGTGCGGGGGGTGGGATTCGAACCCACGAAGGCCTGCGCCACGGGATCTCCCATCCGGCCCCAAGCAAGCGAGATCTTAAGTCCCGCCCCTTTGTCCGCTCGGGAACCCCCGCACTCTTTATGCAAATCATTCAGAGATACTTAAAAAGCTTGATGTGAAACGCGATCGCCTTTTATCACTAACCACGGCACCTATGAAT
>DAIQQE010000148.1:0-2762 GCA_036786905.1 Candidatus Nezhaarchaeales archaeon
GGTATGAGGTTGAAGAACTGGAAGACGAAGCCTATGTAGCGCAACCTCAGCTCCGACTTCTCGCGGTCGCCGAGCTCGTTGGCGTTCTTGCCGAAGAGCCTCACCTCGCCCCTGTCCGGGGCCTCCAGCAAGCCCATTATCTTGAGGAGGGTTGTCTTACCAACCCCGGACTTGCCCCTTATCGACACGAAGTCCCCTTCCTCGACGATTAAGTCGATCCCCCTCAATACCTCGACTGCGCCGTAGCTCTTCCAGACGCCCGAGAGCTCCATCAAGGCCCTCACCTTAGCCGAAGCGCAGACGACGTGACCGCGCCGCGCCCCCCACTCAGCCGACGGGCCCAGGTTTAAGCCCTCATCACCGCCCTCGATCCAGGTCGGCCCTCGAGAGGGCGAGGGCTACGAGCGCAGAGGCCAGGGCGAGGCAGAGGACCGCGACGAGCGGGTCCACCTGGAGCGCTACGGAGTGCAATAGGGCTCGCAGATAGCCTTTAGCCTCAAGCGCCGCTAAGAGCGCCACTGCCGAGGCGAGGCCGGAGCACGACGCGAGCAGGGACCAAGGGAGCAGCTTGAGCAGCAAGTCGGCCTTCAAGAGCCTCTTGGAGGCCCCTAGGGACCTCAAGACCTCTAACTCGTCCCTGTGCTGCGCTAGAAGTGTCCTAGAGGCCACGGCCACGCTCGCGCTCGAGAACAGGAAGACCACTACTGAGAGGACTAAGAGGGACTCCCTCGTGAAGCCGTACCTCTCGACGTAGCTTCTCACGAAGTCGTAGACCTCCTCCACGCCCAGGTCCTCGACCTTGAACCTCGTCGCGATCCGCGGCGTGATGGCGGGGGGTTGCTGAGGTCGCTGGGGTTGCTGGCTCGGAGCCGAGGGCCGGCCCTCCTCAGAGGCCCTCCTCGCTATCTCCTCGATCTCCTCGAGCACCTCAGAGGGCGTTATCGCGTTTCTGTCTACCTTGAGCCTTATCAGCGTGACGTAGCCGTAGCCAGCGCCTCTCAACCACTGCCCCACGTGAAGGGGCACGAGGACCTCGTCGTCCAGGAGGGAGTTGGAGGCGAAGACCCCCTTGACCCGCAGCCTCGCGTACCTATCGGCTAGGACCCCTAGGACCAGGACCTCGTCGCCGACCCTCAGGCCCAGCCTCTCGGCGGCCCTCCACCCCGCGATCGCGCAGTCCAAGTCGCGAGGCCCGAGCACCTCGCCCTCGATCATCGTCAGCTCGCTCAGCTTCACGATGCTCTCGGGCACGACCCCCCTCACGAAGACCGCCTCCCCCTTTACTACGCAGGGCGCCATGACCTCTGGGCTGCAGGCCAGCACGCCCTCCAAGGCGCTCACCTCCTCGGCCAAGCAGGCCGGCACCAGGCCAGTGAAGGGGGCGCTGCTCTTCTTGTCGTAGATCACCACCACGCCCTCCCCTTCGCCCAAGTAGGCGGTGAGGCCCCTGTAGAGGCTCAGGAGGCCTAGCGCCGTGAGCGAGAAGAGCGAGGAGGAGAGGGCTATCACCAAGGCCAGGGCGAGGACCCTCTGTCGCCTTAGGTACTTGAAGCGCGCCAGCCTCACGTCAACGCCACCGCCAGCTCTTCAAGACCTCGACAGCTCACCTCGAGAGCCTGTAGAATTTAACAGCGCCCTCACAGCTGCCGCCCCACGTGCCTCGTCCGCGCCGCCCTTAGCGACGGAGGGGCGCACCCCAACGTCGAGGAGGCCAGCGCTAGGAGGAGTATTTGGAGGGCCTGCTCAGCCTTCAGAAATGGCACTACCTCTATGCTCGGCCTGACCCACCTGAGGACCGTCGAGACCGCTTGGGAGCAAGCCGTGCCCATGGCTATCCCCAGCAGAGAGCTCGTTAGGGCCGCTACGATGACGTAGGTCATGACCAGGGCGAGGACCGTCGAGCCCCTAGCGCCCAAGGCCCTGAGGACCGCCAGCTCGTAGCTCGACTCCGCCACGAGGCGCGAGGCTATCACGTAGGAGGCCACCGCTATTGAGACGTAGACGACCGAGGACCAAGCGGTCAAGAAGGCCAGGACCTCTGAGCTCATCGCCAGCGCGAGCTCCCTCACTCGCTCGACCTGGACGAGCTCGAAGCCCTCCGGCAACAGTCGCGCGACCTCGCTCACCGCTTTCGCGCGATCCACGCCCCTCTTGAGGACGAGCTCGATGAGGGGGGCCGCGCCATCTCCTCCGACTAGCGCGTCCACCACTTCGAGGGGGGCCAAGAGCTCAACGTCGCTCTGCGCTTGGCTCCTGAACACGCCGACCACCCTGACCTCGACCTGCTCGGCCCCGACCGCCAAGAGGAGCTCGTCCCCGACGCCTACGGAGAGGGCGTTGGCGAGCAGCTCGCCCGCGTTCACCTCGGCACGGCCCCTCGCGATCGACCCCTCTAAGCGAGCCCCCCTCGACTTGAGGAAGCCCTCTACGTCGTCCACGCCCCTCACCCAGACGACCTCGGTGCCGAGGCCCGTCGCCGCGCTCGCCCTCACGGCCCTCTGGAGGAGGACGTGGTCGAAGTGGCCGAGGGCCCTCAGTCGGCTCGCCAGCTCCGCGAGCGACTCGCCACCCGCCGTGGAGGTGGACCCGTCGCTCATGATCAGGTAGGTCCTGCCGGGGCTCGCCAGCTCGGCCAGCGCTTGGGCGTGGTGGTCTATGTAGTTGACCACGGAGGTCGCGGAGGCCAGTATGGCCACCAAGAGGGCCATGGCTAAGATGGAGAGGGAGGGGCCCCGACCCCTGAGGAGCATCTTGAGCCCTAG
>DAIQQE010000149.1:0-2737 GCA_036786905.1 Candidatus Nezhaarchaeales archaeon
ATCATTGTTTATGGCTAAGTCAGGCCCTCTTAAGTGACGTTAATGGGCGAGAGAAAGATCAAAACAACCTTTACCTCTCTGAGGAGCACTATAGACGTGCTATGAACCTCGTAAAGAGTGGCATTGCAAAAGGATTTGAGGAGTTTAATAGAGAAGTCTTCAACCTTAGAGAGGGATGAAAACCTGACGACGATGTTTTCAACCGAATGAAGTTTGCGGACGAACTAACCCGTTTATCGATACATGGCTCTGAAACGGCTTTCAAGTTGTTTGGAGAGTAACTAGCTGTTCTTCTTATGCTTTTTAAGCTTCTAGAGGGAGAATTAGAGTTTTGAACTACGATCCTGATACAATGTTACGTGTTTGCTTAGGCCTTCTTCGAAGGCCTCAGCTATGAAGATATCTCCGGCTTTAGCTGGTCTACGATAGTTTATGACTAGGTTTAAGGCTACGGCCTTCTCATTATGAGAATTGCTTGCCACTCCAAATGCGACATCAGCTAAGGATGCTATTAGACCTCCATGTGCTACACCACGGAAGCTCAACATGTCTTCTCGAATCGTGAGAGGGCCTGCCATAACCCTTCTTAACCTCAAGAACTCGTGCCCCTGAGGTTTTAGCGTACGGACCTCGTGACTTTTTCCTCTAATTTCTCAAGTACATGATTATCTGGGGTTAAGCTTGGACATCTAAATCCTAACCTTTAGTGGCATCATAAGTATCTAGAGGTTTTGGCCTTATGGTTGCTATTAACGCTATGGATATTAACGCTATCAAGCAACCCATGATGTATGTAGGCTTGTAGCTACCGAACGTGTCAGCTACATAACCGCCCAATGGCGGCGATAGTAGCAAGCCTATTCCGCATAATAATGTCCATAAGCCAGTTATAGAGCCAACTACGCTCCAGCCATATAGATCCTTTACGAGGGCGGCATAGAGAGGCCAAATAGCACCGTAGCTTGTTCCGATAATAGCGCTCCACATCGCCACATCCATGTAAGAGCGGGCCATTAGTGCTGAGCCTACAAGACCTAGTGCCATGATTAAGTTGCATAACGTGATTGACCATCGCCTGCCTGCTTTATCGGATAGAAATGGAATCGCCAACGCGCCAATTATGCCTACAAAACCTATTATGCTGAAAAGCGCTGTGGCTATTGTGGGGTCCATGTGCAGCTCTAAGTTGGCATATGCTTTTGTGAACGTCATGGGGATCATTATCGCGAACGACGCTAGCATGTAGGATAGCCCTCCAAGCCAAAAGGCCTTATCTCTCAACACCATAGTGAGGCCTTTGACGTGGTCTTTAAAGCCCCTCCTAGAGGTCATCGCGGGGCTCGGCTCGGGAGTAACTAGGCTTAGAGGTATTAGCCATATTAATGAGAGTAGGCCTAGAATTAGCCAGCACCCTCTCCAACCATTGTAAAGCATTATCAATGGCATCAACAGCCCTAGCACTCCAAAGCCAGTATTTGGGCCAAGTTGCAATACGCCTAGCGACGCTCCTCTCCTTGATGGATATGCCTTTTGAACCCATACTACTAGGGGGGTCCAGCACACCGATGCTCCAATGCCAGCTAAACCGAAGAACAAGATCCCCATCCACTGAGAAGACATAATGCTCATAAGGCTCGTCCCAACGCCTAAAAGCGGTAGAAAGGCGAGCAAAGTCCTCTTGACTCCCTTGACGTCTACGAGGAAGCCTACAAGGACTGATGTTATGGTGTAGAGCGTCAAGAAGCTTGTGTATATGAGGCCTGCCTGCGTGTTCGTTAAGCCTAGTTCCTTCATCATCTCTGGCATCAGCATGCCGAAGGCGTACCTGATCCCATAAGCCATAAATGCTATTGAGAAGCACGTCGTTAGGACCATGTAGTTGCTTTTCATTTTTAAGTACGACCTCCACATCATCGCGCTCAAACTCGTAAGTTCTACGAGTTTAGCACTTTTAGTCGTAGTGCTCCGCTCATGCGGTGTTTAACGCAGAAAGGGGCTTCTAAACCCTTATCCACGCATAAATCGCGTTTCTCAACGCTTCTAGTCTCCGAGTTAAACCATAATGCATGTGAAGGACGCGTTTCAATGCATTCTTTACGTCCATTGCATGCTTCGCCTTTTACGATTACCACTCCACTCTCTCTACGCTCCAAAGCGCTTTGAGGGCACGCTATAACGCAAGGAGCTTCATCGCATTGTCTACGCAGTATCGCGTTAAACTTCATTCTTAATTTGCCAGCATCGTGGGTAGGGCCTAATTCTCTCAATATGTAGACTCCTACTGGTAGATCGTGTAGCTGTTTGCATGCGACCTCGCGAGAATGACTGCCTACACGATAATTGGGGTCAAAGGCTAGATAGACCTTCATTCGTTCTCCCTCCCCAGCCCTATATGCTCTACATAGAAGGCCTCTCATGACTGTTGTCCCGACTATGGGTTCATACCCATGTGGCGGCTTTAGGGGGATTATAATGTTGATGTTCGATTTAAAGGCCATCTCCTCAAAGGCCATGCCCTCGGGGTACCACCAATAACCTTCACGTCGAAGCTGGCACCGCCAGAAGGAAAAAGCCTACTCCCTTCACATCAACTATGAGGGTCTTGAGCTTGATGATGGTTCCGCCTGGCAACTTAACGCGGTCGATGCCAACGGGCATGCTCATAACGCGACGCCTCAA
Organism: Candidatus Nezhaarchaeales archaeon; assembly: GCA_036786905.1. Lineage (GTDB taxonomy): Archaea > Thermoproteota > Methanomethylicia > Nezhaarchaeales > WYZ-LMO8 > WYZ-LMO8. The sequence continues at coordinate 2,680 of DAIQQE010000149.1, forward strand.
ATGCTCAAGCCCTCCCTTTACCTCCTCTCAATCCTTCTTAACATTACCAATTAAAACC
>DAIQQE010000150.1:0-2734 GCA_036786905.1 Candidatus Nezhaarchaeales archaeon
GGGGCTTCCCCCCTTGCGCTATCTCGGCCGCTAAGCTGTGCGCCTCTAGACCTGCGTTTACGGCCTTGGGGCCGCAGGCCACTACCAGCAAGACCTTGTCATCCTGTTTGGACAGCACTACGAGGGCGACATCTTCGATCCTCCTCAGGGCCCTTTGGGCCAACGCCACCATGTCATCATAATCCGCCTTGTCGAGCTCGACCTCTATCACTCTCTCCCCCCTGCTCCTCCTTTCAAAGATCGTGGGCAGGATCATTTCGGCGATCCTGCTCTTCAAGGCCTCTACTTCTTTCCTTAACTGTTTGAACTCGCCCCTCACTTTATTGGCAACTACTGGGACTTGCTCGAGGGGGCACTCTAGGACTTGCGCCACGTTGCGCAGATCCCTCTCCAATCCCCTCACATACTCGAGAGCTGCCTTTCCGGCTTTGTACTCGAACCTGAGGACGCCGTCCTGGATCCTGTCAACCTTGGTTATCTTGATCAGGCCCACTTCTCCTGTGCTGGCTACGTGGGTTCCCCCGCACGCTTGGACGTTCCACCCCTCGACGTTCACGATCCTGACGTGCCTTCCGGGGACGACCCCTCCTTGATATATCTCGAACCCGTACTCCCTTTCAGCCCTCTCCCTCTCAACGAACGACACCTTGACTGGCAGGTTCTTGAGGACTACGTCGTTTGCCAAGTCTTCTATCGCCTTCAGCTGTTGGGGATCTGGGTATCTGTAGTGAGTAACGTCTAAGTGCGCGCGATCAGGCCACTTCTGCGCTCCGGCTTGCCATACGTGCTCCCCTAGGACTCTCCGCACGGCCTCGAGCAAAACGTGCGTGGCCGTGTGGTGCCTCATGAGGCCGAGCCTCCTCTCGGCGTCCACTTCGCACCTCACAAAGGCCCCTTCTGGCACCTCTCCTGCGACTATGTGCACTACTACGTCCCCTACCTTGACGACGTCGAGCACCTCCAACTTGGAGTTCTTTAGCACCAAGAAGCCTCTATCAGCTTCCTGTCCCCCTCCTCGAGGGTAGAAGCAAGTTTGTTCTAGAACGACGTAGCCCTTGCCGCTCTTGAGGACCTTGCTCTCGCACGTGAACATGTACTGGTCCTCGTAATAGAGGAGCTTGGTCGGCGGGAGGCCTGAGACGTCGTATTGAACTGACTCCTCAACGGGCTTGGCTGATTGATGCAACTTAGCCACGAGGCCGTAGAAGTTGTCGGGGACTTTGACCGTGACGCCGAGCTTCTCGGCCTCTTCTTTGACGACCTCTGGCGGCAACCCGTGGGAGTCGTAGAGCTGTAAGAGCGTTTCGATCGGGACGGACTCACTCTTCAATCCTTTAACGACCCTAGCGATTAAGCTCCTACCGCGATTAATGGACGCCCTGTACTTCTCTTCTTCCAGTTCCAATATCTCCATCATAGTTTTCTTCATCTTGTCGAGCTTGGGGAAGTCGCGGCCCCAAATCCTCACCTGCTCGCCGACCAACCTCTTCAAGTACCCCTCTTCAAGGTGCAAGAGGTCGCATAGCCGAAGCGCCCTTCTTATCACTAGGCGGGCCAAGTACCCTTCTCCGACGTTAGAGGGCACGACACCGTCGGCCAACATGAATGCCAAGCACTTCGTGTGATCCATGAGCGCGAAGACCCTTTCGAGCGGCGCGACCTCGACCTCAAGCTTCTCGAGCGGTATCTTCGTGGCCGCCGAAAGCTCTCTCCTGAGCTCGTCGACAGTCCTCCCTCTCTCCACCCTCATAAGGGCCGACGCCTTAGCCACCTTGGTCAAGAGTTCGTCGTCTGGAGGGGCTACTCCTGCGTCGCGACACACGTCGCTTAATAGGCGCCCGTATATGGCGTGAAAGGCCGTCGGCCTGCCGCTCAAAAACCAAGCGAAACGCTCGATTCCGTAGCCCGTGTCCACTATCCTCATCCTCATCGGGATGTACTCCTCTCCCCTGACCTTAAAGCACATGAAGACCAAGGTGGCCAACTCTAGGCCGTCGACGCAAACCTCGACATCGGGACCGGCATTCCCCCCACCAACCCAGAAGTCCTCTTTGTACGTTATCGCTCTTTCATCGATTCCCAACCCCTCTGTCAAGAACTCGTGACAAAGCTTAACCGTCTCCTCCTTCCAGTAGACCTCCTTATCTGGGTAGTTGAAGGCGTGGTGCCCGCCCATTTCAAATATCGTCAAGTGCCTGCCCGCGGTCAAGCCCACGTTGTCTATGTCCACCAACCTGATGCAAGGTTGCGATATCACCAAGGGGTTCGCGGGCGGCGGCACGACGCCGTCGGTCACGAACGGCTGGAAGACGGCTATGCTCGCTATGGTCAGGTATATGTCCTCGCGCCACCTCGCCACGACGGGATAGGGCTTTACGATCTCGTGTCCCCTGCTCTCGAAGAAGTCTAAGAAGACCCTCCTAACACCGGGCACGTCGGCATCAGGCCTAAGCTCTCTGCCTATGAACGTGTACTCTTGGCAGGGGGCGTCGCCGCACGTCTCTCTATCTCGATCGAGCGTCCAATAAGCCGAGCCGCAAACCTTGCACTTCCTCCTCACGAAGCCGTTGTCGGTAAAGAACTTTAGCCTATACTCTTCCTCTGAGACTATCATCGTTTCAGCCCTTAATCTTTATGTTGAAGGGTTGAGAACCCTATAAAAGTTGCAAGACTAGCCAAATAGCGAAGCCAGCCCTTCGGCTATGGTCTCTTCTGATACCTCTTCCTTCTTCTC
>DAIQQE010000151.1:0-2732 GCA_036786905.1 Candidatus Nezhaarchaeales archaeon
CAATAGACCCCTTTAAAGACGCCAAAGAGCAGGCCTTGGAGATAATCAAGATACTGAGGGCTAAGATACCCATAAAGATCTCGAAGACGCTATTGGAGATAAGAGCTTCACCTCAATACGCTAGCAAGGTCTATTCTCTAGTGCCTCGTTACGGCGAACTACTGAAAAGTCAATGGTTAGAAGATGGCTCTTGGAAGGGCGAGGTCGAGATCCCCGCTGGGCTACAACTGGAGCTAATTGATAAGCTCAATAAAATGACGCAAGGAAACATCGAAATAAAAGTCGTAAGCAAAGGTTGAGGGCTCATGCCGATTTACGTCAAAGATTGGGACCTCGTAGTTCCAGGAGAGCTTCTAGCAGAGGGAGATTACGTTGCTGGTCCTTACGTATATAGAGAAGGTAACAAGTTTTTCGCCACCACTATTGGGATAGTGGAGAGCAGAAAGGGTGTCATAAGGGTGGTACCATTACAAGGGCCCTACATACCTAAGGTGGGCGACGTAGTCATAGGGGTAGTCATAGATTACCTGCCCACGGCCTACGTCCTTGACATAAACTCCTCTTACAAGGCCATATTGCAGGCGGCGGAGGTTTTGCCTCCTCAGAAAAACGCTCTGGTTGAGGATTTATCCAAGTACTTGGATGTAGGAGACGTCGTTATATGCAAGGTCGTAAGATTTGATAAATACTCTGACGTCGTGGTCTCTTGCAAAGGTAGAGAGTTAGGTAAGGTAACCGATGGAAGGCTCATTAAGGTCAGCCCGGCCAAAATACCGAGGCTAATAGGCAGGAAAGGGTCCATGATTAATTTGATCAAGAAAGAGACGGGATGCAGGATAGTGATAGGACAAAACGGGCTCATATGGATAAAGGGCAAGGACCCGGGGTCCGAGGTCTTAGCAGAAAAAGTCATACGAAAAATTGATGAAGAGGCTCATATAAGTGGGCTTACGCAACGAGTTCAGCTTATGTTGCAATTGGAGAAGAGGAGCTGATGTTTGGTGAGCGTAAAGGGCAAGGGACTCGAGCTGATAGGCCCTGACGGAAGGAGGCTCGATGGTAGGAGGCCAGAGGAGATAAGGGAGTTAAGAATAAAAGTTGGGGTATTGGAAAACGCCGATGGTTCTGCTTACGTTGAACAAGGCAATACTAAGATTTACGCGGCCGTTTACGGACCGCGTGAGGTGCATCCTAGACACTTAGCTTTGCCCAACAGAGCTATAATAAGGTGTAGATACCACATGACCCCTTTTTCGGTCGAGGAAAGGAAATCACCCGCACCTACGAGAAGAGAGATAGAGCTGTCGAAAGTGATAAGAGAGGCTTTGACCCCAGCGATAATCGTGGAACAATTTCCATCCTCGGCAATCGATGTCTTTATAGAGGTGATTAATGCGGATGGTAGCACTCGTTGTGCAAGTATAATCGCGGCATCAGTTGCGTTAGCGTCAGCGGGCATACCAATGAGAGATCTCGTAGCGGCTTGCTCGGTCGGCAAAATTAATGGAGTTCTTGTCCTTGACGTCACTGATGCCGAGGACAAGTATGGAGAAGTTGACATGCCCTTTGCCATGATGCCCAATAGAAACGAAATAACCTTGCTTCAACTGGATGGAGTGTTGAGTCTAGAAGAGATCGAGAAGGCGATTTCTATGGCCACGAAAGCTTGTAAGGAGATATATGAAAAACAAAAAAGCGCTCTAAAGGAGAGGTACATCGAACTACGAAAAGCCGTCGAGGAAGGTGTTAAAACGTGATGCTGAAGCTGAAGAAGCAACAAATAATGGACCTCCTTTCGTCTGGAAGAAGAGTGGATGGAAGAGGGTTAGAGGATTTGAGGCCTGTAGAGATTAAATGCCAATGCGTAAAGAACGCCGAAGGCTCAGCCGAGGTTCGGCTTGGCAAGACGTTGGCAATAGCAGGGGTGAAGACGAGCGTAGGGGCACCCTTTGCAGACACCCCCGACATGGGGGTGATGATAGTCAACGCCGAGTTCCTACCAATAGCGTCACCGACCTTTGAGCCCGGCCCTCCGGACGAGAACGCAATAGAATTGGCAAGAGTCATTGACAGAGGGCTAAGGAGGGCTGAGATGATAGACTTAAAACAGCTTTGCATAGTCCCTGGCAAAGCCGTGTGGGAGATATGGATTGACATCCACGCCCTAAACCACGACGGCAACCTCATGGATGCCTCAGCCTTAGCGACCGTGGTAGCAGTTTTAATGGCAGAGATACCAAAAGCTGTAGTAAACGAAAAAGGTGAAGTGACGATAGACAAGAGCGAAAAGCGGAGGCTACCGATAAAGAACATACCGATCACGGTCACGATCGCTAAGATAGGTGATAAATTAGTGGTCGACCCGAACCTAGATGAAGAGGAGGTCTCGGACGCATTTTTGACTGCGACGTTCCTGGACGACAAGGTCTGCGCCATTCAAAAGAGGGGAGAGAAAGGTTTAACTATGGAGGAGGTTATGAAGGCTCTTCAAATAGCCAGGCAAAAAGCCCGCGAGCTTCTCAAGATAGTTAAGGGGGTCGTAGGTAGTGAGTAGGACAAAAAAGGTCAAAACTGCCGGTAGATTTGGGGCGAGATATGGCGCGACAATAAGGAAGAAGGTGACAGAAATAGAGGCCATGATGAGGGGCCCTCACAAGTGCCCTTATTGCTACTCAATAGGCAAGGTAAAGCGCAAAGCCGTGGGCATATGGTATTGTAGAAAGTGCAAAGCG
>DAIQQE010000152.1:0-2730 GCA_036786905.1 Candidatus Nezhaarchaeales archaeon
TTCTGCGACGGCACTCCATACAATAGAGAGAAGTGCCAGTTAAGAAGTGCGGATGACGTCAAGAGGGACGTAGACATCGCTAAGGAGATCAGCGAACTGTTGACGTCTTTGGCGAATAAGTTCGGAGGGTTGTATTGGCTGTCTAAGATCATAAACCCCGAGTTCTTGTATGGCAAGGACTTTTCCGAGCTCGATGAGGAGGAGCTCAAGAACTTTGAGAGCGTAGTGAATGTGTACAATTGGCTCCGCGCTGGGGCGAGGACTGCCTTCCTCCAAGATGCTGACAGCATGATACTTCCGACAGAAAAGTTAATCGAAGTGGTTTCTTACCTTAAACGAACCTTTCCGAGCCTAGAGAGGATCACGTGTTATGCGAGAGCGAAGAGCCTTGTCAAAAAGACGCTAGAAGAGCTGAAGGAGTTGCGCAAAGCAGGCTTGACGAGGCTCCACGTGGGCTTAGAATCGGGAGACGATGATGTATTGAAATACGTAAACAAAGGGGTGACGAGTCAAGAGCTCGTACTGGCTGGCAGGAAGGTCAAGGAGGCCGGCTTCGAGCTATCGCTTTACTGGATGCCAGGGCTTGGAGGGAGGTCCATGAGTAGGCAACACGCCTTAAACACCGCCAAGGTCTTAAACGAAATAAACCCGGACTTCGTCAGGACTAGAAGGTTCATTCCTCGTAGGGGGACTCCGCTCTACGAAGAGTGGAAGGAGGGAGCTTTTGAACTGTTATCACCTCACGAGGAGCTCAAAGAGATAAAGACGATGGTGGAGCACTTGGAGATTACGGGGAAGCTCTGCTTCGACCACTTCATCAACCCGGCCTACAGGACGGTCTTGGGCATCGCGTGGCTCTTTAAACAAGACTATGATGGATACAAAATGCCAGAAGAAAAGGCTAGGGTCTTGGAGATAATAGACACCGGATTGAATATCGATGAATCATTATACGTGAGGGCGGAGGAGTTGAGTGAGTTGCCAGCGATCTAATACGTGGCGGCGCTCCTTTGACGAGCCTTAGGTTTTCTGCAGGCCATCGAGAGACGGGGTCATTGATGACCGTGCTCTCCTCCGCTAAGTGGTTCAGGTCTTGAGGTAGTGCGAGGACGACGTTAAGATTTTTAAAGGGCTTCGGTGACAGGAGAACTCACCACGTATATTCCCCCTCGACCAAAGCCCGAGAAACGCCTCGGCGCTTAAATGACGATGTTGTTGGGGGATTTGTATGGTCGACAAGAAACCCTTAGTCTTGGTGATAATTGGGTCCCCCAGGAAGTATGGATCCTCAACACAGTTAGCGCATATAGCATTGAAGGGTGTGGAGGAAGCTGGCGGCAAGGCTGAAGTGATACACCTCTATGACTACGACATTAAGCCCTGCATCGGTTGCGTATCAGACAACGTTAAGTACTGCAGGTTCCCTTGCGTAGTGGACGACGATGACTTCAACGAGATAGGAGAGAAAATCATCGAGTCCGATGGCATTATTCTAGTAACACCAGTGTACTGGTATGCTCCCTCAGGCGTGCTGAAGAACTTTATTGACAGGCTCACAAGCATGGAGAACATGGTCTTTCACGGAGGTAGGAGCTTACTTGAAGGAAAAGTTGCTGGCTTCATAGCGACGGGCCTCGACTCTGGCGCCTCGATGACCATTGCCTACATGATGTTCGTATTGAACAGCATGGGAGCAATGATAGCTCCCTGGGGCATGGCTTATAGCCATGCAGATGACGTGACGAGGGATGAAAAAGCCTTGCGTGACTCATACAATGTCGGCTACCTCGTGGTTGAGACCATAAAGGCCCTAAAGAGCTATGGCAAGTACATAGGTTACAACGAAGGCATCGACGTCAGAGAGCTCGCGAGGATGGCAAAGCACATCGCCAAAGATGACGACAGGGTTAAGAGACTTGAAGGGCTGGCTAAGCTAGCGATACTACGGACTTAGCAATCACTACATGTCCTCGTCTGGCGGACCCCTTTACTTTCAAGCTAAGGCCTCATTAGAACTTAAGTTGACTCTCGCCTGATCCGCCTTTGCCTTTAGTATAATGCGTTGCGCAATTAAAATGACGATCATCGTTGCGAGCATCACCTCGCAACAATTACCACATTCTTCATAGCCTGAGCGCATCGCTCCGCTGGTGTCACATGCTTCGCTGACTAGGTTACCCGCGCTGGGCTTAGGAGCGTTAGATTAAGTTGACCGAGCTACATTGGAGTTGCCTGTTGTTGTAGAATGAGAGATTGCTGAAGTTTCACATCGATTTTGTCTACTATCGTGTAGAGAGCTTAAGACCCTACGCGTCTTAGGGAGGGGACTGGTTATTCTCCCAAAATCTTCTTCTTGGCTTTCTCGAACTCCTCTCTCGTTATTGCCCCCTCGTCCAAGAGCCTCTTGAGTTTGGCTATTTCCTCAGCTATTGACATTGCTTGAGTGGAAGGCGTATGGGGCATTGCCTTTTCGGCGATCCTTTCGACAGCACTAACAATCCTCTGTTGCTGAAACGCCTCTCTCCACGCGATCAACCTGCTCGCAATGACCTCTCTCACGTTCTCAGGGAAACGTACGTCTAAGAACGAGTTATGCGCGCCCCTGACGAGCGCGGGCCTAGCACCACCAACGACGATGCCTCGCCCAGCACCAACCCCGACGTAGCCAACTTCCAGTCCGGTAGTGGTCACGAACACCACGCTACCGCACTTAAATGCCCTCGCTAAGAC
>DAIQQE010000036.1:0-11740 GCA_036786905.1 Candidatus Nezhaarchaeales archaeon
CTAGCCTCGAGCAAAATTAGTTTTGAGGTTCATGTGGAGGAAGATTTCAAGAGAGCTCGTGGAGGAAATAATGAGGGAGGGGAAGAGGCCCTCTATAGTCATCCTCTGCATAGGCAATAAGGAGAGGGGGGACGATGCCTTCGGCCCTTACGTCGCCAAGAGACTTAAGAGGACGCGCGAAAGAGGAATCGTTGAGGTGATAGACTGCGGCACGGTACCCGAGAACTACACCGACGTACTCAGGAAGATAGGGCCAACTCACGTGATAATAGTGGACGCAGTCGACTTCGAGGGCTCTCCTGGCGACGTAATCCTATCGTTCGAGCCAGCATTCGACGGGTTTAGCGTCTCGACCCATAAGCCCTCCCTCGCGTTACTTGCAAAGTACATCCAAGCCGTTGTAGGGTCTAAGATCATACTACTGGGCGCGCAACCCAAGAACCTCGAATGGGGTTCAAGCATGTCAAACGAGGTGCTGACAGCCAGCGAGGTCGTCGTTAAGGCCCTCAAGTCAGCTATTAAGAGGATAAAGGAGGTTCTCAAGAAGGAGGCGCGGGCTTAAGCTCCTTGATGAGGCTCAGTTGCTTCAAGACGTACTCTCTTATCTCTTTAGGAGGCCTCTCCTCGCACACGACCCTGCCCTTCAACACTATCGGCTTGAGCATCTCCTCGACCTCAGAGCCGCACTGAGGGCACGTGTCCATCTTTACCTTGGATAGCACCATGTAGTCTCTGAAACAATTCCAGCACCTGTACAGGTTCTTCTTTCCCGGCAGTTTGCCCTTCTTCGACCTCGGTTCGCCCTCCACCTCTATTATGTCCAGCGACAGGTCTACGGACGGTGGGAAAGCTATCGACGTGCCGACTCCAAAGCCGTCGACCACGTCCCTTAGTTGCATTATGGCTTCTTCGTCAATCCCGCCGCTGACGATAATCTTGACGTGGTTAAACCCCTTAGCGTCGAGGGCCCACCGGGCCTCCTCCACTATCCTCCTCATGTTGCCCTTTCTCGAGCTTGGGGTGTCGAACCTCACTCCATAGAGCTTCGGCCCGAGGGCTTCGGCGGCCATTAGCGCTTCCACTCTCTCGTCAAACCAAGTGTCGCATAGGGCTACTCGAGGCACGTCTTCCGGCATGTGCTTGTCGAATGCCTTCCAGGCCTTCACTTGATCGCCGAACAAGATTATGAAGGCGTGGGGCATCGTGCCCACGGGCTTGAGCCCCAGCTTTTCCGCTCCATATACGTCTGATATGCCGTCGCATCCGCCTATGAAGGCGGCCCTGTCGGCGACCAAGGCCAGTAGTGGGTGTATGGCTCTAGTTCCGAAGAATAACAAGGCCTTATCCCCTGCCATCTTCTTGCACCGGGCCGCCTTAGTTGCTATGCTAGTCGAGTGCCTCAAAATGCCGAGTATGACAGTCTCGTACTCGCAAAACTCTTCGTACGGGCCTTCGATGTTCATAACTGGGTGCATGGGCCTGAAGATCGTCCCCTCCGGTAGAGAGTAAACGTCGACCTCTTTGCCTTCTAAGATCTTAGCGACCTCGTCTACTCCCACTAAGACTGCCCATTCGTAGCCCTTCGGCATCGAGTAGGCGTGTACCTCAGCCACAACCCTGAGCTTAGACAGTCCCTCTTTTCTCAAGACCTCCTTAGCTCTCTCAAAATATATGTCAGTTATCTTACCTCGAAGTATGTCGCTAGCGGGGACGGCATAAAAGTCCGTCACGTAAGCCTCTCCTCCTTCATTGATGTAGCTCTGTACTAGTGGGACTGGATCGAATTAAGTTAAAATCTTTTTCTAGCAGTAGCTTGAGGTGTTCGAGGCTCTTTGTGGTGAAGAGTTTGAGGTTGAAGGATCTAGTGCTTAGCGAGAAGGACCTGGTAGTCGTTGAAGACGAGGTCTCGCCGATTTTCGAGGCGCCTCTAGTCCTTAAGAGACACGACGGGGGCCCCATAGTGTTATTTAAGAGGATTAAGGGCTATGACATGTGGGCCGTCGGGAACGTCGTGGGTTCTAGGAAGAGGTTGTTGAAGTGGCTCAAGGCAGGAGATCACAACGAGGCCTATCAGAGGCTCGCCGACGCGTTGGAGAGGCCTCTAAGGGCATCCGAAGTGAGCGGCTTCGGCGACTATTATCGTAAATCAGACGGTGGTCTCACCAAGCTCCCGGTCTTTAAATACTACGAGAAGGACGCGGGGAGGTACATAACAAGTTCCGTGGTAGTGGCAGATTTCGGCGGCGTGTGTAACGTCTCGATACATAGGCTCTTGGTCTTGAGCGACTACGAGGCGGCCATAAGGATAGTCCCCAGACACCTCTACGCCTTATACATGATGGCTAAGGAGAGGGGGGTTGACCTACCGGTTGCGGTGATTATAGGCTGTCATCCTTCGATAGCCATCGCGGCGGCGTCTTCACCACCATTTGGTGTCAACGAATTGTGGGTTGCCAACAAGCTACTCGACGGCGAGATGAGGGTTGTCGCAACGCCGAAATACAACATCTTGGTACCGGTGGACGCCGAAATAGTCATCGAAGGCGTTATCAAGGCCGACGAGCTGGTTGACGAAGGGCCCTTCGCCGATATAACAGGAACCTATGACTCCATCAGGAAGCAACCGGTATTGAGGGTAGAGGCCGTATACGTCAAGGAAAACGCATTGTACCAAGCTATCCTGCCCGCAAGCACCGAGCACAGGCTACTAATGGGCTTCCCCAAGGAGGTCGAGCTTTGGATGGCCCTTCGAAAGGTGCTACCTGGTCTACGCGGCGTACGCTTGACCGAGGGGGGTTGTGGCTGGCTCCACGCGGTCATAGCCATAGACAAGATTACGGAAGGGGACGGCAAAACTGCAATAATGGCGGCCTTTGGAGTACATCCAAGTCTCAAGCACGTGGTTGTCGTAGACAGCGACGTCAACTTGGATGACCCTAGAGACGTTGAGTGGGCCATAGCAACGAGGTTCCAAGCAGATAGGGGGCTAGTCGTAGTAAGAGGGGCTAGGGGGTCTAGCCTCGACCCCTCAGCGGACCCAGAGACCCTCTTGACCTGCAAGGTGGGCGTGGACGCCACAAAACCCCTAAAGGGTAATGTCAAGAGATTCGAGAGGGCAAGGATACCGGGGGATGGTAGGTGAGGTTGAGCAGGACAGAGAGGATGATGTTAGAGGGGCGCTACGGAGAGGCTTGCAAGAGGTCTTTAGAGCTAATAACGGCCATAGCCGAGTCTTACGGTTGTGAGAAGCTCGTTAAGGTAAAGAGCGCTCACATATCTGGGGTCTCCTACAAGAACATAGGCGACGCAGGGCTTGAGTACGTCAAAGACCTTGCAAAAGAGGGCGCTAAGGTAAGGGTGAGAACCACCATGAACCCCTGTGGATTCGACTTAGATAAACCGTGGCTTTTCGACGTCGATGAGACGTTCTTTAGAAGACAACTCGAGATCATAAAGTCGCTTGAGACCATAGGGGTCGAGCCCTCATTGACGTGCACGCCTTACTACTCGGACAACAAGCCCTGCAAGGGAGACCACATCGCTTGGGCCGAGTCCTCGGCGGCAATTTATGCCAATAGCGTGATCGGCGCTTACACCAACAGAGAAAGCGGTCCCTCGGCGCTAGCTGCGGCTATCACCGGGAGGACTGCTTTAACCAAGGATCATACAGATGAGAGGGGGCCAAGCGTCGTGATCGACGTTTTGACTAGGATCTCTGATTACTCCGACTGGGGCCTCTTGGGCCTTGTCGTAGGAGGGCTCATACCAGATGAGGTCCCCCTCATAAAGGTCAGAGGAGGGGGGCGCGCCACGAAGGACAAGCTCAAGTGCTTCTCTGCTGGCCTTGGATCTTCGAGCAACACGTCGATCTTCTGGACGGCTGAGCAACACGTCCGAGAGCCACATTGTTCCAAGCGCATCGCCATAACGAGCAAGGATTTAAAGAGCGCCCGTGAAGAATGGGCTCTAACGAGGAAGCCCACGGTGGTATTCATAGGCTGCCCTCACTGTAGCCTCAGGGAGGTCAAGGAGATGGCCGAGATGGTCAAGGAGAGGAGGGTCAGGAGAGACGTCATGCTCTTAATATCGACCTCTAGGAGCGTCTACAGAAGAGCGGCGAAGCTAGGCCTCCTCGACGTCATCGAGAGAGCAGGGGCGCACTTAGTCAAAGACACATGCTTAGTTGTCTCACCCATCAAGTTGTCGAGGAACGATGTTGTCTTGACAGATTCAGCCAAGACGGCCTACTATGCTGAGACCATGACTAACGCCACTACCGCCCTCGGGAGCAGGAGAACATGCCTGGAAGAGGCCTTGGAGATGTGATGTTTAAAGGCAAGGGCATAGTAAAGGGATCCTTTCGTGGGAAGGCATTGGTGGCCCGCAAGCCCATATCGTTCCTTGGCGGAGTTGACACATCGACTGGGACGATCATCGAAAGAGGGCACGAACTGAGGGGCGAGGCCTTGGCCGAGAGGGCATTGATATTACCTCACGGCAAGGGCAGTACCGTGGGGTCTTACGTGCTGTACTCTTTGGCCAAGAGGGGGCTAGCGCCCAAAGCGATAGTGACCGTTAAAACGGACTTAATGATATTGACCGGTTGCGTGATCAGTGGAATACCCCTCTTAAGCGAGGTGCCCAAAGAGGTCCTATACGTTGTGAAGAGCGGCGACGTCGTGGAGGTCGATGCACATCGAGGGATCTTAAGGCTCATCTTGCAACAGGAGTGACCTAATTATCCTCTCGCTGACCTCCGCAACGGGCCTTCTCACGCTCGGATGAGAATACACCCTAACTATATCAACGTAGCCCCTTAGGCTCTCCACTAGCCTCGAAAACTCCACTAGCCTCCTTTTCACGAGGACTCCTTCCTTCTCTTCGCAGACCGGGATGTCGGTGGGGTCTGGCTGCGTGGGCGTGTAAGGGAGCGACGGTATCATGGGGGTGTCTACGACGACCATCCATCGATCTACATTAACCCTTTTTGCTATTGTCTCCTCTATCTCCTTCTTGAGCTTTTCATCGACTTTAAGCGAGGACTCCGTCGTGTGCAGGACTATTTCGCAGGCAGACTTGAAGAGATGCCTCTTCTCGAGCATTGAGTAGAGGTCGCAGGCAATCCTCATCTCCTTAGAGAGCCCTCCTCTCCTCTTAACCAAGCCCCTCATATGGGACTCTACATAGCCGTCGTCCATAGTGAGGTACTCCTCTAAGCCGTCGAAGTCGAAGAGGCCTTCGCATAGATAAGCCGTCTCCACGACCTCTCTAAGCATGACCCAAGCAGCCCTAACGGTCCTGTGGAAGTACACGGCCTTGAACATCTCGTACCTCGATATCAGTAAGGACTCTAAGGCGTAGAGGCTGGCCGGAAGCTCTAGGGCAAGGGAGCCCTCCACAAGCCGGAGGGACATCAATAGGCGAAGGGCGTCCACCTTGCCGTACTCCACGCCAGTGTAATACGAGTCCCTCAACAGGAAGTCCAGCTTGTCGATGTCGAAGGGCCCTGAGATCAAGATGCTCAGAGGAGATGCTAGCTTGCCGATGGATAGGAGCGAAACTTTGTCGGGGCTATAGCCAAAGTCTTCTATCTTGTCTCTAACTTCAGTCTCCTTAATTATTCTAACAGTAAGGGCTTCGTGTGAGAGGGCCTTGTGTTTTAGAACTGCTTCTTCAAATAAGTGAGAAAAGGGCCCATGGCCCACGTCGTGTAAGAGGGCTGCAAGTCTAAGCTCCTGGACTTCGTCCGCCGAAAATCCTAAGTCGAGCAACTTATTTCCTGCTATCGAGGCTAGATGGAGTGCTCCCAATGAGTGGCCGAACCTGCTGTGATCTGCTCCTGGATAAGTCAGGTGAGCATTTCCGAGCTGCAGCTCGGAAATGCTCACCTGACTTATCCAGGAGCAGATCACAGCAGGTTCGGCCACTCATTGGGAGCACTCCATCTAGCCTCGATAGCAGGAAATAAGTTGCTCGACTTAGGATTTTCGGCGGACGAAGTCCAGGAGCTTAGACTTGCAGCCCTCTTACACGACGTGGGCCATGGGCCCTTTTCTCACTTATTTGAAGAAGCAGTTCTAAAACACAAGGCCCTCTCACACGAAGCCCTTACTGTTAGAATAATTAAGGAGACTGAAGTTAGAGACAAGATAGAAGACTTTGGCTATAGCCCCGACAAAGTTTCGCTCCTATCCATCGGCAAGCTAGCATCTCCTCTGAGCATCTTGATCTCAGGGCCCTTCGACATCGACAAGCTGGACTTCCTGTTGAGGGACTCGTATTACACTGGCGTGGAGTACGGCAAGGTGGACGCCCTTCGCCTATTGATGTCCCTCCGGCTTGTGGAGGGCTCCCTTGCCCTAGAGCTTCCGGCCAGCCTCTACGCCTTAGAGTCCTTACTGATATCGAGGTACGAGATGTTCAAGGCCGTGTACTTCCACAGGACCGTTAGGGCTGCTTGGGTCATGCTTAGAGAGGTCGTGGAGACGGCTTATCTATGCGAAGGCCTCTTCGACTTCGACGGCTTAGAGGAGTACCTCACTATGGACGACGGCTATGTAGAGTCCCATATGAGGGGCTTGGTTAAGAGGAGAGGAGGGCTCTCTAAGGAGATGAGGATTGCCTGCGACCTCTACTCAATGCTCGAGAAGAGGCATCTCTTCAAGTCTGCCTGCGAAATAGTCCTGCACACGACGGAGTCCTCGCTTAAAGTCGATGAAAAGCTCAAGAAGGAGATAGAGGAGACAATAGCAAAAAGGGTTAATGTAGATCGATGGATGGTCGTCGTAGACACCCCCATGATACCGTCGCTCCCTTACACGCCCACGCAGCCAGACCCCACCGACATCCCGGTCTGCGAAGAGAAGGAAGGAGTCCTCGTGAAAAGGAGGCTAGTGGAGTTTTCGAGGCTAGTGGAGAGCCTAAGGGGCTACGTTGATATAGTTAGGGTGTATTCTCATCCGAGCGTGAGAAGGCCCGTTGCGGAGGTCAGCGAGAGGATAATTAGGTCACTCCTGTTGCAAGATGAGCCTTAAGATCCCTCGATGTGCATCGACCTCCACGACGTCGCCGCTCTTCACAACGTATAGGACCTCTTTGGGCACCTCGCTTAAGAGGGGTATTCCACTGATCACGCAACCGGTCAATATCATTAAGTCCGTTTTAACGGTCACTATCGCTTTGGGCGCTAGCCCCCTCTTGGCCAAAGAGTACAGCACGTAAGACCCCACGGTACTGCCCTTGCCGTGAGGTAATATCAATGCCCTCTCGGCCAAGGCCTCGCCCCTCAGTTCGTGCCCTCTTTCGATGATCGTCCCAGTCGATGTGTCAACTCCGCCAAGGAACGATATGGGCTTGCGGGCCACCAATGCCTTCCCACGAAAGGATCCCTTTACTATGCCCTTGCCTTTAAACATCACATCTCCAAGGCCTCTTCCAGGCATGTTCTCCTGCTCCCGAGGGCGGTAGTGGCGTTAGTCATGGTCTCAGCATAGTAGGCCGTCTTGGCTGAATCTGTCAAGACAACATCGTTCCTCGACAACTTGATGGGTGAGACAACTAAGCATGTGTCTTTGACTAAGTGCGCCCCTGCTCTCTCGATGACGTCGAGGAGGCCTAGCTTCGCCGCTCTTCTGTAGACGCTCCTAGAGGTCGATATTAAGAGCATGACGTCTCTCCTGACCCTCCTCTCCTTGACCATCTCGGCCATCTCCTTGACCTCCCTGAGGCTACAGTGAGGGCAGCCTATGAATACCACCGTGGGCTTCCTCGTTAGAGCCCATTCTTCACGGGCGCTCTTTAAATCCTTGCTCGTTATGGCGATGCGCTTGGAACAATGTGGCTCTCGGACGTGTTGCTCAGCCGTCCAGAAGATCGACGTGTTGCTCGAAGATCCAAGGCCAGCAGAGAAGCACTTGAGCTTGTCCTTCGTGGCGCGCCCCCCTCCTCTGACCTTTATGAGGGGGACCTCATCTGGTATGAGCCCTCCTACGACAAGGCCCAAGAGGCCCCAGTCGGAGTAATCAGAGATCCTAGTCAAAACGTCGATCACGACGCTTGGCCCCCTCTCATCTGTATGATCCTTGGTTAAAGCAGTCCTCCCGGTGATAGCCGCAGCTAGCGCCGAGGGACCGCTTTCTCTGTTGGTGTAAGCGCCGATCACGCTATTGGCATAAATTGCCGCCGAGGACTCGGCCCAAGCGATGTGGTCTCCCTTGCAGGGCTTGTTGTCCGAGTAGTAAGGCGTGCACGTCAATGAGGGCTCGACCCCTATGGTCTCAAGCGACTTTATGATCTCGAGTTGTCTTCTAAAGAACGTCTCATCGACGTCGAAAAGCCACGGTTTATCTAAGTCGAATCCACAGGGGTTCATGGTGGTTCTCACCCTTACCTTAGCGCCCTCTTTTGCAAGGTCTTTGACGTACTCAAGCCCTGCGTCGCCTATGTTCTTGTAGGAGACCCCAGATATGTGAGCGCTCTTTACCTTAACGAGCTTCTCACAACCGTAAGACTCGGCTATGGCCGTTATTAGCTCTAAAGACCTCTTGCAAGCCTCTCCGTAGCGCCCCTCTAACATCATCCTCTCTGTCCTGCTCAACCTCACCTACCATCCCCCGGTATCCTTGCCCTCTCGAATCTCTTGACATTACCCTTTAGGGGTTTTGTGGCGTCCACGCCCACCTTGCAGGTCAAGAGGGTCTCTGGGTCCGCTGAGGGGTCGAGGCTAGACCCCCTAGCCCCTCTTACTACGACTAGCCCCCTATCTGCTTGGAACCTCGTTGCTATGGCCCACTCAACGTCTCTAGGGTCATCCAAGTTGACGTCGCTGTCTACGACAACCACGTGCTTGAGACTTGGATGTACTCCAAAGGCCGCCATTATTGCAGTTTTGCCGTCCCCTTCCGTAATCTTGTCTATGGCTATGACCGCGTGGAGCCAGCCACAACCCCCCTCGGTCAAGCGTACGCCGCGTAGACCAGGTAGCACCTTTCGAAGGGCCATCCAAAGCTCGACCTCCTTGGGGAAGCCCATTAGTAGCCTGTGCTCGGTGCTTGCGGGCAGGATAGCTTGGTACAATGCGTTTTCCTTGACGTATACGGCCTCTACCCTCAATACCGGTTGCTTCCTGATGGAGTCATAGGTTCCTGTTATATCGGCGAAGGGCCCTTCGTCAACCAGCTCGTCGGCCTTGATAACGCCTTCGATGACTATTTCGGCGTCCACCGGTACCAAGATGTTGTATTTCGGCGTTGCGACAACCCTCATCTCGCCGTCGAGTAGCTTGTTGGCAACCCACAATTCGTTGACACCAAATGGTGGTGAAGACGCCGCCGCGATGGCTATCGAAGGATGACAGCCTATAATCACCGCAACCGGTAGGTCAACCCCCCTCTCCTTAGCCATCATGTATAAGGCGTAGAGGTGTCTGGGGACTATCCTTATGGCCGCCTCGTAGTCGCTCAAGACCAAGAGCCTATGTATCGAGACGTTACACACGCCGCCGAAATCTGCCACTACCACGGAACTTGTTATGTACCTCCCCGCGTCCTTCTCGTAGTATTTAAAGACCGGGAGCTTGGTGAGACCACCGTCTGATTTACGATAATAGTCGCCGAAGCCGCTCACTTCGGATGCCCTTAGAGGCCTCTCCAACGCGTCGGCGAGCCTCTGATAGGCCTCGTTGTGATCTCCTGCCTTGAGCCACTTCAACAACCTCTTCCTAGAACCCACGACGTTCCCGACGGCCCACATGTCATAGCCCTTAATCCTCTTAAATAACACTATGGGGCCCCCGTCGTGTCTCTTAAGGACTAGAGGCGCCTCGAAAATCGGCGAGACCTCGTCTTCAACGACTACCAGGTCCTTCTCGCTAAGCACTAGATCCTTCAACCTCAAACTCTTCACCACAAAGAGCCTCGAACACCTCAAGCTACTGCTAGAAAAAGATTTTAACTTAATTCGATCCAGTCCCACTAGTACAGAGCTACATCAATGAAGGAGGAGAGGCTTACGTGACGGACTTTTATGCCGTCCCCGCTAGCGACATACTTCGAGGTAAGATAACTGACATATATTTTGAGAGAGCTAAGGAGGTCTTGAGAAAAGAGGGACTGTCTAAGCTCAGGGTTGTGGCTGAGGTACACGCCTACTCGATGCCGAAGGGCTACGAATGGGCAGTCTTAGTGGGAGTAGACGAGGTCGCTAAGATCTTAGAAGGCAAAGAGGTCGACGTTTACTCTCTACCGGAGGGGACGATCTTCAGGCCCATGCACCCAGTTATGAACATCGAAGGCCCGTACGAAGAGTTTTGCGAGTACGAGACTGTCATACTCGGCATTTTGAGGCACTCGACTAGCATAGCAACTAAGGCGGCCCGGTGCAAGAAGATGGCAGGGGATAAGGCCTTGTTATTCTTCGGAACTAGAGCCATACACCCACTACTGGCCTTGGTCGCCGACAGGGCCGCCTTCATAGGCGGATGCGACGGCATATCAGACGTATATGGAGCGGAAAAGCTGGGGCTCAAGCCCGTGGGCACGATGCCCCACGCCTTCATAATCTTGTTCGGCGATCAAGTGAAGGCCTGGAAGGCATTCGACAAGCACATGCCGGAAGACGTGCCTCGAGTAGCCCTATGCGACACTTGGTTTGACGAGAGAGTGGAAGCGCTAATGGCCGCCGAAGCCCTCGGGCCGAAGCTCTATGGAGTGAGGTTCGACACCCCAAGCTCGAGAAAGGGCAACATGAGGAGGATAGTGGAGGAGGCCCGGTGGGCCCTCGACGCTAAGGGGTTTAACCACGTCAAGATTATCGTCAGCGGCGGGATTGACGAAGAAGCCATAATGCAACTAAGGGACGTGGTCGACGGCTTTGGAGTCGGCACGTCGATAGCTTTCCCACCGTCCGTAGACCTGTCGCTGGACATAATAGAGGTGGAGGGCGAACCGAGGTCGAAGAAGGGCAAACTGCCGGGAAAGAAGAACCTGTACAGGTGCTGGAATTGTTTCAGAGACTACATGGTGCTATCCAAGGTAAAGATGGACACGTGCCCTCAGTGCGGCTCTGAGGTCGAGGAGATGCTCAAGCCGATAGTGTTGAAGGGCAGGGTCGTGTGCGAGGAGAGGCCTCCTAAAGAGATAAGAGAGTACGTCTTGAAGCAACTGAGCCTCATCAAGGAGCTTAAGCCCGCGCCTCCTTCTTGAGAACCTCCTTTATCCTCTTAATAGCTGACTTGAGGGCCTTAACGACGACCTCGCTGGCTGTCAGCACCTCGTTTGACATGCTTGAACCCCATTCGAGGTTCTTGGGTTGCGCGCCCAGTAGTATGATCTTAGACCCTACAACGGCTTGGATGTACTTTGCAAGTAACGCGAGGGAGGGCTTATGGGTCGAGACGCTAAACCCGTCGAATGCTGGCTCGAACGATAGGATTACGTCGCCAGGAGAGCCCTCGAAGTCGACTGCGTCCACTATTATCACGTGAGTTGGCCCTATCTTCCTGAGTACGTCGGTGTAGTTCTCGGGTACCGTGCCGCAGTCTATCACCTCAACGATTCCTCTTTCGCGCGTCCTCTTAAGTCTCTTGGCGACGTAAGGGCCGAAGGCATCGTCCCCCCTCTCCTTATTGCCTATGCAGAGGATGACTATAGAGGGCCTCTTCCCCTCCCTCATTATTTCCTCCACGAGCTCTCTTGAAATCTTCCTCCACATGAACCTCAAAACTAATTTTGCTCGAGGCTAG
>DAIQQE010000153.1:0-2629 GCA_036786905.1 Candidatus Nezhaarchaeales archaeon
CGGCGACGAGGTGGGGCCAAGGCGATGAGCTTCGTAGACCCCTACCTACTGCTGACGTTGCTCTTCGCTTCAGCAGCCGTCTTAGCCTGGATTACCAAGAGG
Source organism: Candidatus Nezhaarchaeales archaeon (assembly GCA_036786905.1). Classification (GTDB taxonomy): domain Archaea; phylum Thermoproteota; class Methanomethylicia; order Nezhaarchaeales; family WYZ-LMO8; genus WYZ-LMO8. The sequence continues at coordinate 103 of DAIQQE010000153.1, forward strand.
GTCGGCCTCTCATACGTCGCCGGCTATGTGATGGCCGGCGTCCTACTCAGCTTCCTAGCCCCTAGTGTGAGGGAGGGATATGGGGGCCTCTTAGATCTGTTCTCGGACATCGCCATAGCCCTATTAGCATTTGAGGTCGGGAGGGAAATAGGCCTTGAAAGCGTCAGGCACCTAAGAGCAGCCCCCTCAGCGGTAGTTTTGGGGGAACTATTGATTTCATTCACGTTCATGACGATGGCGGGCTTGATATTCAAGTTCGATTGGGTCGACATAGCTGTGCTGGCGTTAATGAGCTCCTTCTGCAGCACGGCGATGACATATAAGCTGATGCACGAGAGGGGACTCGACTTCGACAAAAGAAGGTTCGTACTTTCAGTGGCCGCAATCGAGGACGTTGCGGCCATAGTATTTCTAGCGCTCCTCCCTCAGCTGAGCCGTGGCTATACGAGCCTCTTCGACGCCTTAAGGCTCGTGCTATTCTCAATAACCGTAGCCGTAGCCTTAGTTATCGTCGGAGTAGCCCTATTCCGATCGATCTTCGCAAAAATGATAAAGCCAGACGAGTTGGGTTTGACGATATCAATCAGCTTAAGCTTCGCCTACGCGCTGGTGTCTAGAATCGCCGGGCTATCGCCCACTTTGGGGGCTTTCGCGGCGGGCTTGGCTTTATCAGCTCACCCTGAAGCCCCTAAGATCGGCGAGTTGATGAAGCCGATTAGGGAGATGTTTTTGATCGTATTCTTTATAATGATGGGCTTTAACGCAAACGTAACGACCATGTCGCTTTCAAGCCTCGAAGTGGCACTTGGGATCGGAGTCCTCATAGTGTTCGTCAGGTTCGTTGCTTTCTCTCTATGGACTTGGATAGTAAGTGGCTACGGCCTTCAAGGGGCTTTGGGCATGAGCTTTTTCGCGATGACGGTTGGGGAGTTCAGCCTGATAGTGGCCTACGAGGCCTCGAGGCTCAACGCGACTAACCAACCCGTAATAGTGATCGCGGCGTTGTCAACCATGGCTGCTACGATCACCTCTTCAATCCTTACCAAGGACTTCGAGCGGTACGCTGAGAGGCTCTCGTCGATGGTCCCAGCCCCCATAAAGCTCTTCGTCGATCAGGCCTCGAGCTACGTCAACAGAACGCTCGAGGGTGAGGTGAGCCGTGCCATTCGAGAGACCTTTAAGAGGGTCGTTAGAGAGGGCGCGTTAATGATGATCGTAGCATTTGTTGCTTCCTCCACGCTCTACGTCATCGACAGCTTCGTGGACCACCCTTACAACTTAGCGCTTACGGCCCTCGTCATAGCAACGGCCGCTCTCCTGATATTCGAGATCATCCGAAGACTCCGCTTGCACGCCGACTTCCTGTGCCAGGAGTTCGTGTGTAAGAGCGGCATTCCCGACCCCAAGGTGAAGAAATTGTTGACCGGCCTAATATTCATCAGCCTGACGGCACTGACGTCCTTGCTGGCTACGCTGGTGGCAAGCAAGTACATCGAGGCCGTGGTGGACAGGCTCGTCGGCTTCGGCATCGGCCACGTGGTGGCCTCATCCATAATCGTCGGGCTATTGGCCCTGGCGCTGTGGAACATAGTCAACAGGTTGAGGAGGTTGGCGTCAGCGGTTAGGGGCAAAGGGACATAGCGGATCGGGCATCATCAAATCGCCGTAGATCGCCATGGCCCTCGCGTGGCAACCCCCTAGGCAAATATGCGCGTATCTGCAGGCCTTACAAGGGCCTCTTAGCTTTTCCGGCCTCTCCAAGGACTTGACGAGCTCGTTATTAGAGTACTCCGTCCAAGCCTCTCGAACCCCCTTCTTGACGTCGGTGACCTTTATGTCGATGGTGTCGCACAACAATACGCTACCGTCGGGGGCTATGTCCATGCACGCGCTTATTATGCACCTCGGGGCGTAGACCCTCCTCGACCTTATGAGCAACGAGGCGAACGGAGAACACCAGAGCTCCACGTCGAGGCCCACCTCCTCCGCCTTCTGGGCTACCAGTAAGAAGGCCTCCTTCGTCATGCTAGGCGTGGGCATGATGCTTCTATCGGCTCGGCCGATGGGTATTATCGGTATCACAGCGGCGCTCGAGGCCCCCAGCTCGGCGCACAGCTCTACGTACCTCCCGGCCTCGCCATAGTTTATTGCGTTGACGGTCATGACCGGCTCCACCTCTGCCCCGTGGTCTCTGAGCCTCCTCACCCTCTCCAAGACGAGGTCGAAGTAGGGCCCCCTAATCTTGGCGAAGGTCTCCTTAGAGGCGCCGTCGACGCTCACGTGCACCTCGACCTCCCTCTTGGCCAAGAACTTCATCAGCTCCTCCGTGAGCTTGAGGGCGTTGGTGAAGACGCTTACGCGTAGTCCCCTCTCTCGGGCCTCGTCTATTAGCCTCGGCAAGTCCTCCCTCAGCGTGGGCTCTCCGCCAGTCATCGAGAGGTGCCTAGCCCCGACGTCAGCTATCCCCTCAACGACCTTCAAGGCCTCTTCGGTTGACAGCTCGGGCAAGCCGCTGAAGCGAGTTGCG
>DAIQQE010000154.1:0-2607 GCA_036786905.1 Candidatus Nezhaarchaeales archaeon
CTCCTAAAGGTTACGTCGATCTCCTTCAAGAAGTTATTGAAACCGCTTCTCAAATCCATGGGGCTCGATGCAATGCCGTAGACCCCAGGCCTACCGCTAAAAACCATTATCGAGTCGGCAATTGCATCCATTACGACGACGTCGTGCTCGACGACAAATGCCGCGGCTCTTCTCTCATCGACGATCTTTCTAACGAGCTTCGCCATTACTAGGCGCTGTTCAACGTCCAAGTAAGCCGAGGGTTCGTCCAGAAGGTAAATGTCGGCTTCTCTAGCTAGAGCACACGCTATGCTAACGCGCTGAAGCTCTCCGCCACTGAGGGATGAGAGCTTGCGATCAAAGAGGTGTTCGAGCATGAAAGTATTACATATTTCGCTTTTGAACCACGAGGAAGACAACAGACTTCCTATGTTTCTCGCCAAGTAGTCGTATACCACTTCGTCGCTTTCGGGCGTCAGGTATTGTGGTTTGTAGCTCAGCCTAATTCCCCCCTTTTCACTTTTCGATATGAGTTCTACAAGGGACTTCACGAAAGTAGTCTTACCGGTCCCATTGGGACCCAGTATGCCTATTACCTCTCCTTCGTGCACGACTCCTTGGTTCACCGCGAGCTCGAAGACTCCACCTACCTCGACTTTAAAAGAAGGCCATGAGAAGAGTTCATTGGCAGTAAGAGACTCCCTAGGTCTAGGTCTTAGCCTAAACCTTATGGGCTCGCCCCTAAATCTTACGTTTTCGCCAGGTATGTAACCGTCGAGATACACGTTTATGCCCACTCGAACCCCATACGGCTGAGAGGCAATGCCATAGGCCCCTGGCTTACCATACATGATGCACACCTTGTCTGATACATAGTCGAGGATTGCAAGGTCGTGCTCGGCGACGACAACGGCCTTTCCCTCTTGCGCAAGCGACCTTATGACTTTTGAGACTTTGAGCCTCTGCATCACGTCGAGATAGCTCGCTGGTTCGTCGAAGATGTAAACGTCGGCTTCTCGGCTACAGGCGGCTATTATGGCCAACCTCTGCAACTCTCCACCACATAGAGCCGAAACATCCCTATCGATTACATCGATTAGGTCAAGCTCTCTGATCAAATCTCTAGAGAGACCCCTCTCGTCGACTTTGGCAAGGAGCTCTCTAGCGGTGCCTTTAACGTACCTGGGTATTAGGTCGACGTATTGAATTTTATGCACGACGCGCAGTTTACCTGAGTAAAGATCTCGGAAGTAGAACTGGAGTTCTGTGCCCGCGAAAAAGCGCACTACGTCATCTTTTGTCGGCCGAGCCTCTACGTTTCCGAGGTTTGGTATGAGGTCGCCAGCTATAATTCGAAGTATTGTGGTCTTTCCTGTACCATTGGGACCCACGAGGCCCAAGACTTGACCTCTTCGAGGTGGAGGAAGTCTGTAGAGCCTGAAGCCATTAGTTCCATACTGGTGAACACATTCGTGCTCTAACTCCTCTGGTAGGTTGACTATTGTTATAGCCGAGAATGGGCACTTCTTGATGCAGATGCCGCATCCCACACAAAGGTTCTCTTTTATTATCGGCCTCTGAAGCTCTTCGTCGATTTCAACAGCCATAACCTTATTTCTGACGAGTGGACAGAAACGGAAGCACTCTCTGTAGCACTCTTTTGGCTTACAAAGGTCTCTGTCTATAACAGCTATCCTAGGCATGAAATCCCCATCCGCTGGAGCACTAAGCATATTTAGCGAAGCAGAACCACATGGTACCTCAACGCGTCAACGAGGGCTCACCTCATCGTGAACTCACAATACGTCTTCGCATGCTATGTGCCCCTTGCCTCATGACGACTGGCCTCTTAATAGCCGGGTAGGTCAAAGCCCGTGATCGTCAAGGATTAAGCTTGAATCAAAAATTGAAATGGGGGATCGTCACCATTCTTCCTCCCATTCCTCCTCTTCCCATTCCTCTTCCTCTTCCCATTCTTCCCATTCTTCCTCCATTTTCGCGCCCCCAGAGCGCTTTCTGAGGAGATTATGGCTTTATTTAAAGCTACCGATCAAACTCTTAGGGAAGCTTTTAAGGGCCCTTTTTCTCTAAAACACGCGAAGGTGTCGTCAGTGGAGTTCAACCTATTAGTGTCGACGTATCGAAACAGGGAAGACGATTGCATTAGCGAGTTGTGGTACCTCTTTCGAGAGCTAGGCGACGAGCAAGTAGAAGTGCGTAGAGCGCTTGTACCTGGTCTGCTGTTAGTTAAAACAAAACTGAGCCCCTACGAGGCCTCTAAAAAGATAGGAGAAATAGCTAAAGAAAGGCCATGGGACGTTAGATATACTCTCAAGCTCACTCCAATAGATGCCGTAACAAGCGATGAAGTCGAGGAGATAAAGAGGACTGCCGTCTCGCTTGCTAACGAGAAGATAAGCGAGAATGAGACGTATCGAATAACCATAAATAAGAGGATCTCGAGCATAAGTAGTAGAAGGCTTATAGAGGAAATAGCTAGGGAGATCGCTAGGAAGGTAAACCTGAAAAAACCTGACAAGATCTTGCAGATAGAGATCATCGGCAAAGACGTGGGGATAGCCGTACTAAGGCCTGAGGACGTGGTCTCTATAGTGAAGATAACTACTT
>DAIQQE010000155.1:0-2607 GCA_036786905.1 Candidatus Nezhaarchaeales archaeon
CAAGGCCGTGGAAGACCTTTGCGTAGAGCACCGATTGCCGTGCACGATCGTCGAGCAGGAGCGAGGGCACTTCACGCACGCCCTGAACATCGGGAAGAGGGAGGCCAAGGGAGATATCCTCGTGTTCACGGACGACGACGCAATACCGTTACAGAGGTGGCTCGAGAGGTACATAGAGCTACACGCGATGTATCGGGACGTAGCTGGCATATGCAGCAGGGACGTGTACATCGACTTAGGCGAACTGAGGCTCATGCCCACGGCCGACGACAGGGCGACCGTGAGGCTCTACAGGTGGCTGGTGAGGCCTTGGCTGGAGCCCCCTCATCCGCTATTAGAGAAGTACAGGCTCGGGGTCTACTTGACGAGGAAGCTCGACGTGGCCCACGGCCCCTTCATACCGGGCAGGGCCTGCTACTCCTTGCCGTTTAGAGGCGTCAACATGAGCTTCAAGGCGAGTTGCGTGTACGACGTCTGGTTCCCGGAGCACGAGTCGTTGAAGAGGGCCCCCAGCAACGAGCAGTACTTCGGGTTGCAACTACTCCTCAAGGGCTTTGACACGATATACGTTCCAAGCAACCCTGTTCTCCACGCAGCTAGAGGCGAGAGCCTGTCGAGGGCTAGCCGCCGCGAAGTAGAACAGGAGTTCGAGGTCATGAGGTCGCTCTACGTTGACTTGTTGAAGAGATGTAGTGCATGAGCTTGTATGATTAGAATGGGCGACGAGGCCTCTGAGCTCTATTTATTACTGGGAAGTTTTGGCCTAGCACTTACGACCCTGCTGTTCCACACGGTGTTCAGTAGTTTGATGAGCCCCACGCTCAAAACACTCTCAATCGTATCGTCGATTTTACTCATAATGTCTACGGCAATATGCCTGCTCACCAAGCCAATTACGGTTAAAATTGAGGGCAAGGCCCCGATTCTGCCCTCGATATTGCTCTTCTTCTTGTATGTTCTCGCTCTGGCGATCGAGTTGCGGTCAAGCGGAGCCCGGTCCTTCTCGTCCCTCGTGCTCATGGTGTTGGGCATGGGCGTGGCATGTCCGGGCGCCACGTCAAGCGATAGACCAGGCGTGGCAGCTGCCATGAACTTCGCCTTTGTGGCTACCTTCCTCGCTTCGGCGTACGCCTTATTCCCGCCATCGTTAGGCAACGACGCTTGGAGGGACATCATGTACTCGCTGGAAATATTGAGGGACGGCCATATACCTCGCCAAACGCAGGCGGCCTACCCAATACCGCTCGTGAGCCTCACCTACTCCGTCTACAGCTTGGTCACGAGCGTTGACGCTAGGTGGGCCACGGCCATCACGGGATTGGACTACCTGCTGGTGGCCTCTCTGTCGATGTTGCTAATAGCCCGAGGGCTCGCTAAGCCGAGGGATGCTGCTTCTAGCAATGCATTGAGCGGGATGCCCCTCTTCACGTCGCTCTTCGTCATCCTCAACCCATTGATAGTCACGTGGTGCCTAGAGCCCGTTCCTCAGGCCTACGCCACGGCCTTAATGCTCATAATCCTCCTGCTCATAACCTTTCAGAAGAGCTCGCCGTCCGCGTACACGGCCACTCTGCCGCTATCGCTCGCCCTCGTCTTAGTGCATGGAGGTGTAACCCTCTGGTTCATCGCCTTTTTATCTGCCTGGCTTTTGATGTCCTCGCCCTCGAAAGCACCGAGAGGCGAGGCCGTGAGCTTGGCCGGAAAGGTATTGAAGGCCGTGGCCGTGATCGCATTGGCTTATTGGACTTACACGACAGTCATAGAGGTCGTAGTATGGGGCTCGCGCGACACAGTAAGGTTGTTGATTAATTTGATGAGCGGTGGCGCTACCCAAGTCTCAGGTAGCGCTGAGGCGATAGCTCCAGCACCGTGGTACACCGTCGTGCTGGCCTACTTCGCGTTAAGTGCCTCACTTGTATTTGCGTTCGTCGGATGGAGCCTCCGCAAAGAGGTAGCTCATCCGAGAGACGACGCCATCAGCGCCACGTTCCTCAGCGGGGTGGCCTCCGCGTTCCTTGTATTTATCGGAAACAACTTCAACCCGGACCTCGGGTTGGAGAGGTACGCAGGGCTCTCGGCCTTCGTCGTCTTAGCTCTCCCGGCCAGCGTAGGCCTACACGCCCTTCGCACGCGAGGGCGCGCGGGGAAGATTTTCGTCGGCCTAGTCGTCATCACCATGGCGTCAGGCCTCGCCTTTGGAGGATTCTACACACCAGACTGCGCGCCGCTGGGACAGACCGCTTGGCTCAGCCAAAGGGCGCCGCCGACCTACAGCGAGGAGACCTGCTTGGAACGCTTGTCGCTCATGATCGAGGAGGGCTCGATGTTGACTGATTGGAGGGCCGGTCTGGTCTTATGTCACTACTATTATATAAACATGGTCTCTAAAGGAAGGGGGTTTGGGAGCCCGAGTTTAGGGGGGTTAAGGTATTAACGGAGAAGGGAACCATCGAGATCACGCTTATAGGCTCTTACGGCTTGACAGTAAGCGAAAAAGATGTGATGAACCACCTGAAATGTGAGAAGGCCATCTTCATATATAGAGAAGGCGCCTTAGAGAGGCTGGGCTTGCTCGCGGAAGTCGGCGAAGAACGACTCCTAAAAGCC
>DAIQQE010000037.1:0-11413 GCA_036786905.1 Candidatus Nezhaarchaeales archaeon
CGACATATCACTATGTCGAAGGAGGATTTTAAGGCCTTCGAGACCATGAGGCCCACGGGAACTCCTCCCATTGGGACGGCGAGTACGCAGTCCGCCCTGCCGAGGGCGAGGCGACAAGCCTCCCCCAGCAACTCACCGGCGTGCAACCTGTCTCTGAACACACCGAACTTGCCCAGCACCTCCTCGTCGTAAACTATGTTGCCCTTCCGAGAAAGCCTCAAGAGGGCCACCTAGCTAGTATCGTGCTTCCAGCTTTATCTCCCGAGCGGACCTCAATCTCGTCTCCTCCGAGGAAGGGGCGATAGCTTGGGCGACGTGTCCCTCCGAGCTAACAGATTTAAACTCGAACGTCGTGAGATAGAAACGCGAGGATTGGGGCTTATGAGCTCGAGCCCTCAAAACCTGAGAGCGTTTTACTCGGCCATGGATGAGATACTATCCTTCCTCAAGGACTTGAAGGAGAAGCTCAACAACTCCGAAGTCGACAAGATGGTCGGCATGCTCCTCGAGGCTTGGGGATGGGGCAAGATAGTCCTAGTCGTCGGAGCCGGCCGAAGCGGCTTAGTGGGCAGGGCCTTCGCCATGAGGTTGATGCACTTGGGCTTTAGAACCTACGTCGTCGGCGAGACCATAACTCCGGCCATAGGCCCCAACGACGTCTTAGTGGCGATATCGGGCTCGGGCTCGACGGCCGTGGTGGTCGCAGCAGCAGAGGCTGCCAAGAAGGTCGGGGCCAAGGTAATAGCCATAACTTCGTACAGGGATAGCCCCCTAGCTAAGATAGCCGACCACGTCGTCGTGGTCCCTGGCAGGACCAAGACGGCGGTCGAGCAGGACTACTTCTCGAGGCAGATACTCGGGATTCACGAGCCCTTGGCCCCGCTCGGCACGCTATTCGAGCTCGGGACGGCCGTGTTTCTCGACAGCATAGTTGCAGAGCTCATGTACAGGCTGGGCAAGTCAGAGGTCGAGATGAAGTACAGGCACGCTATAATAGAGTGAGGGCTGGACGGCACCTAAGGACAGGTCCTCAGTCGCGGCTTAGGTCTTCTAATATCGCTTTGCAGTCGACGTTCTTTGTTACGAGCTCTCTAGCGATCTCTATCCTCTTCTTGTCCTCTGGCTTTATCCTACCGCTGAGCTTATTTATCATCTGCACGGTGGTGTAAGTGTCGTAGTTGACGAGTATCAACGGCACTCCCTTCTCCTCGGCCTTGGCAATGATCCTCGACCCTGGATGTATGCCCCCTGTCAGAATGATGGCAACTGTCGGCGTCTCGAGGGTCGATGATAAGAGGTCCGTCCTGTCGCCGCCCACGATCACAAGCTTGTTCGCAACCCTCTTAGCGTATATGAGGGCCGACTCGCAGGTCATGGCTCCGATGAGTATCGTCTCGTAGGTGTTGTCGATCTTCTCGGGCGCCGTCAACACCTCGCCGTTTAGGCTCGTCACGATCTCTCTTATGGTTGGATTCATGAGAGCCGGCGCCTCTTGTATGAGGCCATAGATCTTCACGCCGGCCCCCTCTAATAGAGGCACTATGTCCTCTTTGATGTGATAGCGGAGGTGATATGGTATGAAAGTGAGGACGGCCCCCTGCAACTTAGCTCCCATGCTCTCGATGAACCTCTTCTTGAGCAACAATTCGTCCACAAAGCCCTCTCTTGTAGCCTTGACTATGAGAAGGATCTTCGCGCCGACCTCTCTAGCTATCTCAGGAGCGGATAGGCCCGCCACCAAGCCTGTCTCAGCGCTCCTAAATCCTCCGAGCAACATGATGTCGTAGTTCCTCTCTATTCGTGAATAAGCATCGAGTATCTCCTTCCTCCCGCGCTCCCCCAGCTTCAGGAGCTTCTCGACGAAGTGCTCGTCGACCACTAAGGGGCACAGAGCCTCGTAGGGATGAGGAAGCTCCAAGACCTTCTTCATCAGCACGACGTCTCCGTCTGTCAACCTCCCCTCTACCATCGTCTCGGCGATCCCTATGGGCTTCATGTAACATACCCTAAGCCCCTCCTCCGTAGCCTTGAACGCGAGCCCTAGGGCCGTGACGGTCTTCCCAGCGAAGCTCTCAGAGGACGTTATGAAGAGGGCCTTGGCCATACCCGTTCACCACACTTCAACACCATATCTTAGCGTCAACTACGACGCAACCCTTAAACTTCTCATATACGAAGAGCGGATTAATATCGATTTCCTGTATCTCCTTGAACTCCGTGCACAGCGCCGAGATCTTCAGTATCGCGTCGACTACCGCGTCCAAGTCTCCTGGCGGGCTACCCCTAAAGCCCCTGAGGAGCGTGTAGGCCTTGGTCTCCATTATCATCTCCAAGGCCTCGCTTCTCGTGAGGGGGGCGAGCCTGAACGACACTTCTCTTAGGAGCTCCACGTATATCCCGCCCAAGCCGAACATTATCATAGGGCCGAACTGGGGGTCGCGGTGCATCCCCACGATCACTTCCCTCCCTTGAGGCACCATGGGCGTGACCATGATGCCGTATATAGTAGCCCCCGGCACGTATTTCGAGGCGTTTGCCATTATCTCGTGATAGGCCAGCCTCACGTCGCTCGGGGTCCTCAGGTCGAGCCTCACGCCGCCCACGTCGGACTTGTGGGCTATGTGGGGCGAGGCTATCTTTAGTACGACTGGGTAGCCAATGCACTCGGCGGCCTGAACGGCCTCTTCGGGGCTCCTAGCGATCTTGCAGGGCGCTACCCTTATGCCGCACGCACTGAGCACGTCGCAGACCTCGTCCGGCATCAGCGCCTTTCTCCCTTCGTTCACAGCCTTTGATATGATCTCTCTTATGCGCTCTCTATCGATTGGGTATCTCGGATAGCCCTCCTCCAACAGCCTCCTTTGCTTGGCTTGCACCTCCTTGTACTTTATTAGGTGGCCGAGCGCCTTAACGGCCCTCTCAGGGGTGTCGTAGTTGGGTACCCCGCCGCTCCTCAGAATCGATACAGCATTAGCGGTCTTGGGCCCTCCTAGGAAGCTCGCCACTACGACCTTTTGAGGGTTCTTGGACTTGAAGTCTACTAAGAGCTTCGCGACCTCATCCGGCTCCGTCATCGCCTGAGGGGCCACTATCACTACGTAGCAGTCTATGTCTTCACGCCCCGACAACATCCTTAAAACCGTCTCGTATCTTTCGGCCCTAGCGTCCCCCAAGACGTCTATGGGGTTATTAGTTGAGGAGGCGGGTGGAAGGGCCTTCCTAAGCTCATTGACTATTTCTGCACTCAAGTGCGCTAGCCTCAAGTTCAGTTTGCCACAGGCATCGGCACTTAGAATCCCCGGCCCTCCAGCATTAGTGATTATGACTATGTTGCCGTACTTAGGTATGGGCTGGCCCCCGAAGCACCTAGCCGCGTCTAGCAACTCCATTAGTTCTTCGACCTTGATTACGCCGAACTGCTTGAAGGCAGTCGTGTAGGCCACTTCGCTCCCGGCCATGGAACCTGTGTGAGACGAGGCGGCCCTGGCACCCGCTTCAGTGATGCCAGCCTTTAGTGCAATGATGGGCTTTTTCGCTGAGACCTCCCTGACGACTCGGGTGAACTCCTCCCCCCTCTCCACGCCCTCGATGTAGAGGGCTATCGCCTTCGTTTCGTGATCGTTGGCCAGCAACCTCAGGTAGTCCACCTCACTCAAGTCGGCCTTGTTGCCGAGGCTCACTACCTTGCTGAAGGCCAAGCCCTCGATGTCGGCCCTGTCTATTAGCGACGTCAGTAGCGCCCCGCTCTGCGATATGAGGGCCACGTGCCCTCGCGGCGGCATGCGGCTAGCAAAAGAGGCATTCAAGCCTATTGACGTGTTTATGTAACCCAAGCAGTTGGGACCCAAGACCCTCATTTCGTACCTTTTGGCTATGGACACTAGTTGGGCTTCCCTCTTGGCGCCCTCCGGCCCTATTTCCTTGAAGCCAGCGGATATGACAACCAACACCTTGACTCCCACTTGGCCGCACTCCTCGGCCACCTCGAGAACCCTCTCGGCTGGCACGGTCACGACGGCCATGTCGATTTCGTCGCTTATAGCCGATACTCTCGGGTAGCACTTCAGGCCTAGGATGTTGTCGGCTTGAGGGTTGACGGGGTAAACCCTTCCTCTGTACCCTCCGTCTACGATGTTCTTTAAGACGGCATGGCCGACCTTTCCCTCGTACCTCGAGGCCCCGATCACGGCCACAGACTTCGGGTTCAGTAGCGCGTCTTGGATGGCCTCCGAATTCAAGACGGCAACCACCACCGGGCCCGTGTGGTAAGGAACATCGTGCTTAGGGAAAAATTTAGCTCACACTCGGCGGAACCTTTTTTACAGCGCCCTTTTAAGGGCTCATCTACGAAAAGTAAAATTCGACGCTGAGTAGTATACGTAAAATGGTGGTTCGGCTGAGGGTTGGCGAGCAGATTTTGGTCGATAAGCATCGCGATCCCCAAGGCAACTTCGTCGCTCTGACCAAGATCAACGTCTGGAAGGCGCTGGAATCCAAGTTAATCGCTGAAGAGCTGGAGGGCGTCGAAGTGGAATTTTCTGGCGAAAAAGTCCTTCTGAAATCAAAGTCACGGGCCAAGATAAAGGCGATCATAGACAGGGCAAGGGCATTGGGGGTCACGGTCCTCGGCTCACTTTAAGCTCGGGCTTGACGAAGAAGCGAGACTATCATCCCCTTCGTTACCTCATTTTTACTCGCGCTCTGGAATTCCATCTCGCTTATCAGAGCCGGATGTATCGATCATCCTCTGAGTCTCAAGTTCCAGCGCTCATCATCTGAGGAAGCATCGCATGGGCCTTACTAAAAAGCTTTACCCCCAGTAAGTTAAAGGTCTATTGTCTGTAGCTGGTCAAGAGCTTACGAAGGCGGCGAGCAAACTTTAATAGGGCTTCATAGACATTTTAAGCAATGAGGCCAATGAAGAGAGTCATGCCCGCTGAAGTGCGATGAGGTTTCCTAGGGTATCGGAGGCCTCTATGCTATGTAGTGGCCCCTTATCTCCTTGATCCTGTCCTCCTCTTCCTTGCTTATCTTTGAGCCCTTCTTGAGTATTTGAACTATGAAGTTACAGACGAACTCGGGGTTCTCTCTGAACATCGCCTGCAAGGTCTTCAACAGGACGTTCACGTTCTTCGGCGGCAAGTCGCTCAGCATCTTGTCGAGGCCCTCCTTGATGACGTCCCTCATGTAGTCGTTGAAATCGCTCTCGGCCTCTATGACCGCGTCGTAGACCTTCTTGAAGTTGATGATCATTCGGTACTCTGCCTCGTCCACCTTAACGACTATCTCCTTCATCTCCGCCATAGCCTCTAATTTGCCGGGGCTCAGAGGCTTATCAAGCTTCGTATTACGCAGGGGAATGCTTACTGCGTAAATGTTATCCTAGCGCCTTGGTTGTCGGCCTTGACTACGAATATCCGGCTCTTCATCTTGAGATTCCTCTTGAGCCTGTTGGCTACGAGCTCTGCCCTGTCATCGCTCGTTACAGCGTAGACCGTAGGGCCCCACGAGCTCTGGCCGTAGCCCTCGACTCTGAGCTCCTTGAGCACCCCTATGACCTTGGCCGATAGGGGGTTGTACGTCCCGCCCTGGGCTCTCGAGAACATCTCTCCCACGACCTCTTGAAGCTCCACCAATGCCCTTCCAAAAGACTCTAGGTCCTCGTCCGCCAAAGCTGGTAGGAGCTTGCACAGCGCTATCCTAGCCGCCTTCCCGACGAACTTGTCCCCATCGACCGAGGGCCTTAACTTGGCGAAGGCCTCTCTCTCTGCCCTGCCACTTATCCCCCTCCCCAGGGGGATTGCGACCACGAAGCTCCACCACTCCGGAAAGTTGAGCCTCAAGAGAAGCGGCGGGAAGGAGTCGCCCCCCTCCCTCACACCTCCGTCGAGCACTAGCCCCCCTCTCTCGAAGACGTAAGTGCCCACGCCAGACTGCTTCCCGAGGCCTAGGGCCTTGGCCACCTCGGGAACCTCCTTCTCTACTCTATTCAAGGACAGCAAGGCGTAGGCGACTGACAGGGCCAGTTGCGTAGTAGAGCCGAGCCCCACGTGTCGAGGGGCCGTGGTGTGAACCCTTATCCTACCCCTCCATACTCCAAAGGACTTCGCGACTCGCTCGGCGAACCTCTGAGCTAGCCTTCTCTGAGCCCCTTCGACCAACAGCTCATCGGCCGTCTCGGCCTCGACGACCGTCCTAGGCTCTTCTATGCCCACTCCCAGTGACACGTAGAGCCTGCCATCGTGTCCCAAGGGGTTTATCATCCCGAAGTGCAACCTCGAAGGGGCGCTGACCCAGACCCTCAAGTCCATCACCGCTATGAGGTCCTCACTAGGAGTGATCCTCTAAAGCAAAAAGCGTTTCTGCGAAAAGACGTGCACTGTTGGAGCCCCGAAGACAGCCACTCGATGGGGGTCCTGAACACGGGTCCAGCACCTTCGAGTCTCGGCGTGAGGGTCTACCGACGAGGACTGAGGTGGCCGGAGGCCGATGTTAGTACGAAGGCTTAAGTCCAAGACTCCGCGGCCACTTTGCGGACAGCGTTGGGCGCTCGGGCTTTGGGCTTAAATTTCTGGCCTCTACGAAAAATTGGTTGCAGTGAGTGGAGGGCCTCATTTCTTTTTCTTGGACTCCTTGATCCTCTTGAGCTCCTTCGCTACGTGATCCTTGAACTCTTCCACACTCATGGCCTCTCTGTGACTGGGTAGCTTAACTAAGATGACGTCGCCTTCGGGTGTTTTGATCCTGACCTCATCGTGGTCGGGGTACCTGTAGACGTCTAGTTGTGTGAGGCCCATTCTTTCAAGCTCTACCTTGTACTTCGACAGGGCCTTGGCCATTAGGTAGACACCTGGCTAGCTTAGCTCTCTGCCCAGCTTAAGAGCCTTTTCCTAGAAATTTTTCGTAGCCCCGGATCGTTAGACAGAGCTCAACGGGACCGTCGACTCACCGAGGGATGGCTTATTAGTCAATGTGACGATGTGGGTAATACCAAAGGTTTTATCGCTCCTCGCAAGCTCCTAGCACGGGCGCTAATTATGGGGGCCTTCGACGACAGCAGAGCGGCCAGGATACTTGTCGTGATCATCGTGGCAGTAGCAGGTCTACTCGCAGGCTACTTCATGGCCTCGGCACTAGCATCGAGCCAGTCGTCGCAAGGGCGAGTCCAAGAGTTCAGAGGCGTTAAGGTGCTCGAGGCCCACATCAATCCTCCAAGCATCAACGCCGGTGAGAGGACCTACTTAACGGTCAGGGTCTCCAACCCACTCGGCGACTCCGTGGACGTCAAAGTAATGATACTCATAAAAGGGGAGGTTG
Organism: Candidatus Nezhaarchaeales archaeon; assembly: GCA_036786905.1. GTDB lineage: Archaea > Thermoproteota > Methanomethylicia > Nezhaarchaeales > WYZ-LMO8 > WYZ-LMO8. Next base: position 7,318 of record DAIQQE010000037.1, read on the forward strand.
AGAAGTACGCCACCATAAGCGGTTTCAACCTCGTGAAGCTGAGCGAAGGGATCTGGCAGTGGGACTGGGGATCGCTACCGCCGCTCTCTGAGGTAAAGTACGTTGCTGGTATGTCCTTCAACGTCCCGTCGGGCGTAGCTGAGATAAAGTACAGGGTCCAAGTCGACGTGATGGCTAGGGGCTCTATCATCGACAGCAGGACCTTCATAGTTCAAGTATCGACGTAGCGACCACTCACTCGCTTTTTATGGGTTGGCGTGAGCATCGCCCGCTATACTGGCCGATCGCCCGTCTTCGAGGGGCTTTGGCCAGACCTCTCGAGTCCTCAACTATTCGAAAACGCCGCGACGCCGAGCTAAGCGTTAACTTATAATTGCTCGCCGATCAAATAGCTCGTGTCGAAGGTATGTCGAGGGGTTACGTCCGAGGGAGGTACGCCGAGGAGAGGCTCGTTGCCAAGCTAGCGAGCTGCGGGTGGATAGCATGCAGAACTCCGATGAGCGGAGGGGCCGCTCAAGTGGATGTCGAGGCCATAAAGCCCAGCGAGAAGAGGCTGGCCCTCGTGGAGGTCAAGTCGACGTTGAAGAACAGCTTGGAGGTTCCCTTAGAGAACATCGAGAGGATGAGGCGCAGGTACGAGGGCTGGTACAAGCACCTCCTCAAGGAGGGCTGGAAGATAGAGTACGTTCTGGCAGTGCTCTGGAGGGCCAAAGAGGGCAAGGGCGCTTGGGTCTTGAAGGACATAAGCGAGCACGTCAATAGATCCCGGCCGGTGGTGATCAGGAGAGAGGACTCTGAGTGGACTTGGAGGCCATGACCATTGACCGCCCTTATGCCCTACCTCAAGCTCATGAGGCCGATCAACGGCGTCATGGCGAGCTTCGCCGCCATGATAGGCCTGCTCATAACCTCGAGGCTCTCGCCCGACGTCGATGCCATCAAGGCTGCCCTCCTGCTCGCCTCGACTTTCCTGCTTTCTTCCTCGTCCATGGTCATGAACGACTACTTCGACAGAGAGGCAGACGCGGTCAACCAGCCTTGGAGGCCCATACCAAGTGGCCGTGTGGATCCGAGGAGGGCTCTCGCCTTCTCCATCGCGTTGATGGCCACAGGTCTAGCGCTGTCTCCGCTAATAGGCTTGGAGGCCTTCGCGATAGCCATATTGGCATGTGCCACGTTCACGGCCTACAACTGGAGGTTGAAGAAGCACGGCTTGTTAGGAAATGCGTGCGTCAGCCTATGCGTGGCGTTGACCTTCATCTACGGCGCCTCGGCCGCTGGAGGCCTTGAAGGCATGGTGCTCGTATTCTCGGCGATGGCCTTCTTAGCCAACATGAGCCGTGAGGTCGTCAAGGGCATAGCGGACGTCGGAGGGGACGCAGTCAGGGGTGTGAGGACCTTGGCCATATCGCATGGGCCTAGGGTCGCAGCCGAGACGGCCTACGCGTTCATGGTCTCAGCGGTAGCCCTGAGCTTCGCGCCCATGGGGCTGGGCTACGCGAACTGGCTCTACCTCCCCATGATCCTCGTAGCCGACGTTGGGTTGCTGGCCTCGACCCTAATGGCGCTTTCATCGCCGACCGCTGAAGGGGCCGTCAAGAGCAAGAAGCTCATGTTGATCTTCATGGGCCTTGCCTTGATGGCGTTCATGGTGGGTTGTGTTTAAAGCCCGACGTCGTTGGGGACCCCTCCAAGAGGCCATGACGTGAGTCGACTGGCCCTCTCGCTATGTTCGAGATTTCTTGCTAACGCATTGCACTGGGTCCTGTGCCTCTGGACTTGAAACACGTGATACAACTCGCCGAAAAGGGAAGTCTTATGTGCTTTGCAGGCGAAAGCTAATACATGGCACCTGGAAGAGTCCTGGTCCTTGGCGGGGCTGGCCACATAGGTTCGAGAATAGTGCAAGAGCTCCACGATCTAGACCCGAGCTTAGAGATAGCCATAGGCGATAAGAACGTCGAGAGGGCACGAGAGGTCGCCAATGAGGTGGGTGGCAGAGTTGAGGTCCTCGCCGTCGACGCGGCTTCCGAGGATTTGCTGGTGGACGCGATGAAGGGCTTCGACGTAGTGGTCAGCGCCCTAGGGCCCTTCTACAGGTTCGGGGTCCCGGTTCTGAGGGCCGCCATACGCGCCGGCGTCGATTTCGTGGACATAGACGACGACTACGACGCCACGGAGGAGGCCCTCAAGCTACACGAGGAGGCCCGGAAGAGGGACGTCACCGCCGTTATAGGGCTCGGGGCCACGCCCGGCATAACCAACTTACTCGCTTACCACGGCGCTCGAAAGCTCGACGAAGTCCACGAAATCGGGACCTATTGGGTCTGGACAGCCATCGACCCCACGATGGGACCCGCCATCATAGAGCACTTCTTCCACGCGATAACGGGCATGGTCACTACTTACAAAGAAGGCAAGTGGGTCAGGGTCCCGGCCCTGTCGGAGCCTGAGTGCTTCGAGTTCCCAAGCCCAATAGGCGCGTGGGAGGTCGCCCACGCAGGTCACCCAGAGCCGGTCACTATACCCCGCTACATCAAGGCTCGCAATGTGTACAACAAGGGCGGCGTCTGGCCCTCAGAGCTAAATGAGGTCGCGAAGGTCTTCTCGATGCTGGGCCTCACTGGACGTGGAGAGGTCAGGATAAGGGATCAAGTCTTAGAGGCTAGGGAGGTCGCAACGGCCATAACCATGTCGCTACCCAAGCTCATGCCGCCCGAGGAGATAGAGAGGATAGTCGCGCCTCTCTACGAGAGGCTCGGCGAGTACGCGCTGACGGGCGTGGGCATCGCGACGGTCATTAAGGGCGTCAAGGACGGAAAGAGGCGCGTGATCAAGTACGGCGTCGCGTGCAAAGACGCGGCCTTATTGACTGCGTTGCCAGCGGCGCTCGTAGCGTTGGAGCTCGTGAATAAAGGGGCTACCGGGGTCGGAGTCTACCCCCCTGAGGCGGGCGTCGTAGACGTCGAGAGGGTCCTGAGCGGCGTGAAAGGGCGCGTCACTATAGAGGCCGTAGAGACGAGGTTCGAGACCTTGTGACGGCAAGCGCTCCGCGCGGTGCCCGTTCGAAGCGCGGTAAAATCGACCGCGCCCATAAACGTGCCAATCCCAAAGCATTTCCACATTTTTGCCCGACTCCGAGAGAAAGGCGCTTTTCGATCGCTCAGAGCCTGCACAAGCGACGAAGGGTCGTTTAAAGCGGTGGCAACCTACTTCTTAATTTTTCTTAATTTTAATCCCTAGGGCTTCGTCTATGGCCCTATTGGCCAGCTCGTCGGCCCTCTTGTTGAGCTCACGGCTTATGTAGTGATAGTAGATCCTCGAAAACGACTTCTCCTTCCGCTTAACGCTCCTGAACAGCTCCCTTAGGTTCCTGCTCCTGACCTTATAGCACCCTGTCAATTGCCTGACGAGGAGCTCGGAGTCGCTGAACACGTGGATGACCCCTTTGGGGAAGATCGTCGAGCATATCTCGAGGGCCCTCACTAAGGCAACGTACTCAGCCTGATTATTGGTGTAGCTCGAGCCCAAGAACTCGTAGTGCTCTCGGAGCAATCTGTCCTCTTCGTCGAGAACGACCACGCCTATTCCGGAGGGCCCCGGATTGCCCCGAGATGCACCGTCTATGTACACTTTGCCGACGAGAGCCATGCGCTAGCTCCTCAGCCTAAACTTCCTCATCTTAACGCCGGCTTCCTTCAAAATCTTCACGGACTCCGGGTCCTCGTAGTCGGAGTCGTAGACTATCTCATCGACCTCAGCATTTATCAGCATCTTGGCGCATATTATGCAGGGAAACGTGGTGGTGTAGAGCACGGCTCCCTTAGTACTTACTCCGAAGACTGCCGCCTGGATTATAGCGTTTTGCTCCGCGTGCACCCCTCTGCAGAGCTCGTGCCTCTGGCCCGAGGGGACTCCGAGCTCCTCCCTGAGGCAAGTCTCGCAGTGGGGCAGGCCCTTTGGCGCGCCGTTGTATCCCGTGGCCAAGATCCTCTTGTCCTTGACGAGGATCGCCCCGACCTTTCGCCTGAGGCACGTGGACCTAGACGCCACCACGTGGGCTATCCTCATGAAGTACTCGTCCCAGCTGGGCCTC
>DAIQQE010000156.1:0-2567 GCA_036786905.1 Candidatus Nezhaarchaeales archaeon
GCCCCGAGAGACGTCGTCGACAAGATAATCGAGAACGCGAACAAGTACGGCCTAGAGGTCGACAGGCTCAGGATCAGGAAGGTGCTGGAGGACGTTTATCAAGGCGACATAGTTGTGAGGCTATCGCCGGACGCTCGACTAGAAGAGGTCCACGCGATAGTCGACGCCGTGGAGAGGGAGCTGAAGACTTGTGGTATAGACGTCTCGATACACGTAGAGCCCTCTTTGAAGATCGTGAAGAGGGCTAAGAGGCCCTCCAGGATCGCCGAAGCAGGTTAGGTGCCCAGCTCGTTGAACGAGGTTAAGCGATCGATGGTTGGGTGTGAATAAAAAGCAATAAAAAAGGCCCTCGCTACCTTTTAGGCTTTAAGTAAACCTTCCCCCCTATTATGGCGTTGTTGGGTATCAGAACCGCAACTCCATCGGCCTTGACGACCTTCGTGAACAGCGTCGTGACGTCGTCCACTACGCCGTCCTCGCCAGCTACGATCACGCCGTCGCCTATCCTAAAGGGCCTGGCTATCAACAGGAAGAGCCCCGCTATGGCCTGTCCTAGGACTTGTTGCGATGCGAAGCCGACCACCATGCCCAAGAAGCCCCCGAGAGCCACTCCAGCCGCCCCTCCGGCGACGCCCCCTGCTATCGCCGCAACCATTGCCCCAACGCCCACTATCCTCACGATGTTCCTCACGGCAGCTGCGGTGGGGTGGCCGTACTTGCCGACTATGGACCAATAGAAGAACCTGGCTAGGGAGCTCACTATGAGGTAGCCGAAGGCCAGTGCGAGGAGTATCTGCACGTAGACTTCGTAGTCCATTACCATGATCCCGTACGTCGGCAAGACGCCGTGGATGATGTACTTCGCCAAGGCCGAGACCGCCACGTATGTCACTATGTAAACCACCATCAGCGCTATCGACGTCGAGGTCTCTCTGGCCACCCTCTTCAACTCCACTTGTCCTTGGGCTTGTGCCATAGGGCTCACACAGTTAATTTTCTCCTTCTATAAAGCTTAAATGCGTTGCACTTGCCCAGCGCCAAGTGCCACTGCCTCCCTCGCTTCGAAATTCGCGTTTCAGCCGTGAGCCCCAAAGATCTTCTTCGCCACGACATGATGCATTAAACATTGTTGCCGTACGGGTTTCGTGGAGGTGGACGCGCGCCTCGCGAGAACGTGCTGACCACGCCTCAATCATATCGCTTGGGCTCTTTGGGCAGACCCATCATCCTCCTAGCCTCCTCTGGCGTGGCCACGGGCCTCCCGACCTCGTTGGCTATCCTCACGACGCGCTCGACCAGCTGGGCATTGCTCTTCGCCAGCTCCCCCCTACGATAGAGGACGTTGTCCTCCAAGCCTACCCTGACGTGCAGGCCCATCACTATCGCCATGGTGATTAGGGGGGTCTGGAAGGGGCCTATACCTATGACGAATGGGATGCTGTTCGGGGGCAGGTGCTCGAGCATATTGATCAAGTTCCTGTAATGGGGTAGTTCTCCACCCGGTACTCCGAGCACTAGCTGGATTACGTGGGGCTCCTTAGCCAAGCCCCTTTCGATCAAATGATAGACCACGTGGAAGTGGCCCTGCTGATAGACCTCGAACTCGGGCTTTACGTTCTTCTCCAGCATCTTCTTTGCCAAGGTCTCGGCCTCCATCCAAGTGAAGTTAGGAGGCCATGTACCATCTACTAACTCGTCCTGCTTTCTAAACGGCTCCCTCCTCCTCAGCACCGTCCTCCAAGCAACGGGCCCGACGTTGAGGGAGGCGACCTCGGGGTCGGCCTCGAGGACCTTTAACCTGTCTTCGAGGGATGTGCGCATGCCGATTCCTGTGGAGTTGTTTATTATTATGTCGGGGCAGAGCTCCCTGACCTTCTTGTTGACGAGCCTTATCTGGGCCGGATCAGACGTCGGAGTCGCGTAGTTGGTCTTCGGATCTCTCACGTGAATGTGGACCATGGAGGCGCCTGCTTTGTAGGCCTCGTAAGTCTGCTGAGCCTGCTCCTCGGGGCTCTCGGGGATGTTGGGGTTTACTTCCTTGCCCTGCAACCCACCAGTTATCGCGACCGTTATTATAAGTGGAGGGATATCGCCCCTTGACACTCTTCTAATCCACTCGAGCATGTCGTTGAAGTTCCAAGACAATGCCCTCACCACACATTGAGTAATGCTGCAAGCAGTAAAAAACACTTTCGTTTTGCACAATTGATTATTTGAGTTGTTAATATGAGTTAAAGGTCCAAAAATCACTTAAGATGAACTCCGAAGGAACGATGAAACTCAAGAGAGAAAAGTTTTAAATAGCATGCAATTAACACACCATATTCTATAACTAACTCAAGGAAGATAGGCAGAGGGAAGTGGGATGATCGAAATAGTCTTGGCGGGTCTCGTGGTTTACTCTGCCATCATGATAATTATTAGCCAGCGATTAAGCAGATGGATAACATCTTCTAGCGACTACCTATTGGCAGGGAGGGAAGTGAGCACATGGGTTAACTGGTTTTCAATATCGGCAATCGGATACGCAGGTACGGCCATCGCCTACGGTGGCTTGTTCCCAGTAC
>DAIQQE010000157.1:0-2563 GCA_036786905.1 Candidatus Nezhaarchaeales archaeon
CTCATAGAGGGTGTAGACCAGCCCATACATTATCAAAGAGTCCATGAAGAGTCCATGTCCAGGGGTGTATACCTTCAAGGTCATGGGATCAACCCCCTATTGTTTCCTCCTCATCGATCACGAAGACCTCCATGGCTCGCTTAAACTTAACATCGATCTTCGTAGGGGCATAGACGAAGTACTTGACGTCGCTAGGGGTCCTCAAGACCTCTCTCCTGCACGGGACGTAATACATCGTGGGCCTTCGGTGCTCGTCGCACATCCTCAGCATCGTGTAGTCGCCGCGAACCTCCAACACATTTCCGGTTGAGGCGAGTGGGTAGTCCGTGCTCACTTGATCTACTTTAGTCGATCGAAGCGTCGCAGACCACGCTTCTTCGACCGTGACCAGTGATTCGGTGTCGCCTAGCCTTTGCAAGAGGTACAACAACTTGCTATCGAACGGCTCTCTTAATATCCAAGCGCATTTAATCGATGCATGGGAGATGTATTCTCTATAGAGGGCGTCCATCAGGTCCACCTCAATTATCTTCCTAAAAGCTTCGAAGTCCCCTGACTGTAGAGCATTACAGGCCGTATCGAAAGCGGGCGCCTTCTCCTTCTCCTTGACCTCTAAGCCCTTGTCTAAGATCCTGAATCGCCTTAAAATTATGGGGGTAATGGTGGCGGCCCCCTTGATCAGCTTGGCCCTAGCCATTACCACCGCCCTCCGAGCCTCCTCCAAGGCCCTGACACCGACTCCTTTGTACACGCCCAAACAATAGGCCAATGCGCCTACTAATGCCGACGGCTGTGGCACTGGCAGGGCCGCGCCTATTTGAAAGGCCTCGGGGTGTTTAATGGAAAAAATGGGGGCGTTGATCTTGGCGCATACAGCCGTTAAAGCCACTCGTCGCTTACCTCCATGATCTTGGCTATGGCCTCTGGCGCTGCTCTGACCTCTTCCACCTTGATGCCCTTCTCCTTGAACGCCGTTATCGGCTTCTCGCCGAGCACGGCCGCTCTGACCTCGTCTGGCTTGACGAGGCCTCGGTCGAGGGAGACCTTGACCATGCTAGCAGTCTCTTCAGCGTAGTCTCTGTAGAAGCCGTGGACTGCGTTGGGTATCGGCCTCCTAGAGGCCACGCAGATCAGCTCGGTCACTTTGATTATCGGTGAGGCCCTCGATTGAGCGGCTCCGAAGTGCCCCGAAAGCAAGTCGGCCATGGCGGCTATGGCAGCTTTAGCTCTTATCTTGCGATCACCGGGTGGAAGCTTCTTGTCGGGGTTGGCCAGAGAGACGCCGGCGAAAGCAAGGTCCATTGAGCATAGGAAGCCATAGACACCGCTAGCGTGCTCTCGCTTCATCACGGTCATGGCTTCTTCAACGCCGTACCTCTGACGGGCCTCCTCTCTCGTTGGGACGTTACCCCCCGGCATCGTAACGACCCTGTTGTGAGTGACTGATCCGTACTCGGCCCTCAACTCCTCGATGGGTATCATAAAGGAGAACTTGACTATGCTCTCTCGCCTTATGTTCGTATTGACGTCTAAAAAGCCGTGCAAGTCTTCGATAGCGCACTTCTGCAAGTACTCGAACTCTTCCTTGCACCCGGCTACGCGGCCTAAGACCGACCTAAACATCACGTGGCGTTTGCACTCATTGCATAGAGCCCCATAACCCCAGCTCTTGAGGGTCTCGACCGTCGCTACGGCGTGCCAGTGCTTGACCATGTTTCCTGAGATGACGGGTTCCTCTGAGACCTCGTAGCCACTTCCCGACCTCCTCACGATGAACATCTTCGACAAAGCCATGTAGTTGCCAACAGCGCCTTCGGCATTGGCCGTGTGGACGTTTATTAAGGCCCTTCCAGTTACACGCACGTATACCACTTTCACTCACCCCTTGGACCTAATACCTTCGTAGGCTATCGCAAGTGAGGCTATGATGCTTCCAACGAGTCGGGGGTTGTCCTTCGCTAGGTCAATGATCTTCGACAAGCACTCTTTGCCTACTCGAAAGGCCCTATCGACGTCCTTTATCTCGGCCACGAGAGAGTACTCTCCTCGAGACAGTCCTTCTTGAAGCCTCCTCAAGACGCGCTCTTGCACCCTCACGCTCTCATACACTGTCCTAGCGAAGTCGTCAAAGTCCCTCGGCCTTGCGAGCTTGTCGAAGAGGCCGTAGTCTGACTCCACGACCTTAAAGGCCCCTAGGTAACGGACGTAGACGTCCACGCAAGGCTCTGAAAGCAACTTCTCGACAAGATCGGGCTTTGACAAGAGGTCCCACCTCGCGCTGTTAGTGTGGTGGGGGACTAATAAATATTGCGCAGAAAAGTCACACCCGTGTAATTCAAATGGAAATTAAACTAACATTTTCCCTAAGTCCGTCAACTCATAAAGCCTTCCTCTTTGGCCGACAAGCCTCATCCTTATGAGGCTTGAGATGTGCCTATACACGGTGCTTCTGTCTTTTTGCATTAGCGATGCAATGTCACCTATCGATAAGCTACCGTGTCTGGAAAGAAGTTTCAGTATCGCGAGCCTTTCTTCGGTCACATAGGGCTTCAGTATCTCGTGC
>DAIQQE010000158.1:0-2554 GCA_036786905.1 Candidatus Nezhaarchaeales archaeon
CAGCTGGCGCGTCCACAGAGCCATACTTTCTCAAGCTCTGCGCGAGGTTTCCGAAGAGCTGAGGGCTTTAGGAGAGAAGTTTGAAGAGGGGCTCTACAGAGGAGTCGTCGAGCCCGACGAAGTTCCCGATGGAGTCGTCAAGGTTAGGGTCAGCAGGAGGAGTGTGTATCCTTACATAGGGCAGGCGAGGCACCATACGGTTAACGAAACCCTCACAAACTACTACTACAACCTAGCCCTCTACCACGCTAGAAGGGGAGAGCCGCTCCTGTCGGGGGCCGCTCTGGGCAGGGCCATCCACTACGCCCAAGACAGCTCCGTGAAGAGGAGGAGGTTCCTCGTACTGGACGTGCATGAGAGGGTTGAAAAGGAGATCGAGGAAGCCGTCAAATCCTTTGAGGAAGGCGCGTGGAAGCATTGTCGAAGTACAGAGTCGAGCAAGAAAGCCTCTACGCAAGGATTAGAAGCACTGTGCATAGCCTATGAGAAGACTTCTAAGATTCTCAAGAGCTTTTTTGCTGAGCTCGCTAAGCCCGTAGACGTTGAGGGACTTAGGAGGAGGGTGCGGACGATAAGGGGCGCGAAAGGAGGGATAGCGATAACAAGCATCCTCGTAACGCTAGCCGTCGGGAACTTTTTGGCGTTAGCAATGGCGGTGCTCATGAGCATCGCCATAGTACTCTACAGGCCGAAGACGTACTACGAGGCTATGAAGGCAGGGCTGATGGTTCTCAAGCCCTATGGATTTGTGCCAGCGTACTAGGAGGTTGCCCCTAGACGCCACCCGAAGCTTCGGGCAACGGAGACGCGGAGCGAATAGCAGCTTCCTCCTCCATCTAGCGCCTCTCCTGCTCGACCGGCCTTTTTAAGATCTCCTCTTTTCAACCCGCTTCGAAGGAATGTCCGGTCGAGCGTCGAGTCGAGGAAGTCGAAGGTTGTCAGCGCTTGCAATCTCGCTCACGCTAGCCCTCTTTACTTCAATAGTCGAGGCGGAGGTCTTCATCGTGGTCTACGACCAAGGGGGCGTGGTCGTCACGAGCAGGGTCGAGCTCGTTGGCGCCAAGCTCCACAACGAGACTCACGCGGTGGTCGAGGGCCCGAAGGAGCATAGGGGGTGCATTGAGGCCTCGAGAGAGCGTAGCATCGAGGTTACCGAGAAGTCGAGGTCCCACTTTAAGGCGGTCATAATCGACGACTCAATAATCTACATGGGCTCCATAAACCCGCTACAGATCGTGACGCTGAGGTACGTGCCGGCCGACTACATGATCAGGTTCGTGAGCGAGGCCCTAGTTGATGAGGTCTTAGAGAAGTTCATGCCGGGCTATCAAGAGTGGTTGAAGTGATGGCCTAACCGTGACGAAGGCGTAGCGTTGCGAAGCTGAATAGGCCTCTTTGGTTGACTCAGTCGACGATCAGGGCCCGCAAAGAGCTCTCCACGCTCGACTCGATCTCATCGTCGCTCATCCTCGGATCCACTTCGTGCACCTGCACGACTATCTTCAGCGGCAGCGAGTCCCTCTCCGCCGGCTTGGTTACGCCTCCCCTCAGCTTGTAAAATCCGCCGACGAGGGCCTTCCTACCCTTCAGCTCGATTGGCGTGGCGAACTCGGCTATGTATGCCAGCAACTCGACAACGTCGTCCCTCGACAGCTTCTCCCTGTACTTCGCGTCGTAAACCGCCACTTTACCGCCTCTCTCGAAGAGGAAGTCGGGCCTGAGGCGCGACATCGCAAGCTCCTTGACGAAGGGGTCCGGCTGGGGCTCGTTGTAGACCAGCTGCAGGTCGTCCAACAGCAATTCGACGTAGAGGTCTCGGTACTTCCTGATCGCGACCCTAGACCCCTTAACCCTCTTCAAGTGCTCGACGACCTTCGCCAGGACCCAGAGCTCGTAGATCTTGCTCGACGCCATGGGCACTATGATGCCTCTCTCGACCTGCTCGTGGATCAAGCCGGCGTCGGAGAGGTAGGCCTCGTAGAGGTCCGCCAGCAGCCCGAGGTGGGGGTTTACTCTAGAGGCCCTCCTCGTCTCCGCGATCAGCTCGTAGTCCGAGACGTCCTCGCGCTGGATCGCTTGAACGGTCCCCGACAGCGGGGGCGCGGACAGGTAGCTCAAGTGGACCCCCCTCAGTATCTCCAAGTCCTTCACCGCGAAGGGCCACGGGCTCCGCCCCTCGACGAGCTCCCTGAGGCGGCTCTCCACAGCCCCAAGCCTCGAGGCGAGCTCGTAGTGGAACTTTGCGAGGAGCACGAACGGGAAGTCGTGAGGCTCTACCCTCACTCGCTCGTAGACGCCCAGAGGGAGCTCTTGGAGCGCGTACTTCAAGGTCTTCGACGCCGCGGGCCTTCCCACGACGTCCTCGGCGAGGACCTCTACCCTCACGGTCTTCTTTGGAGGCGTGGAAGAGAAGACGAGCTCAGTCAGCTTGATCAAGAGTATGCTGTAGGAGATGGGGCTGCTCAGCGAGGGGTAGTAGAGGTTGCCGATTAGCGGTTCCAAGACGCCAGTCTCACCCACGAGGACGTCTACGGCTTCTCGAGTCTCCTTGAGC
>DAIQQE010000159.1:0-2553 GCA_036786905.1 Candidatus Nezhaarchaeales archaeon
TACCTAGCGTATATGTCGAGGTAGGGAGGTACTCCTAGGCCGCTGGGTTCGTCGTCGTAGCCGTCGACTATGCACACCCTGGGCGGCATAACTCCTTAAAAAGATGGAGGGCTGCTCTAATAAAGGCAGAGGAGGGCCTGTGAGGGTCGAAGACGTCGGCGAGTGGGAGGTCATAAATAGGATTTGGAGGATCTTGGTGAAAGACGATGATGAGATAATGGGCTTTAACGACGACGTCGTCGCCAAAAGAATCGGAAGGGGCTGGGTCCTTGTAGCTCATACCGACGCTCTTATGGAGAGCACAGACGTCTTGCCAGGGATGAGCCCTCATAGCATCGGGTTTAAGTCCGTGGTCATGAACGTCAGCGACTTCGCTTCAAAGGGCGTAAGGCCGCTCGGAATGCTATTCACGCTGGGCGTGCCCAAGGGAGTCGACGTTGAGTACGTCGAGGAAGTGGCAAGAGGTTGGAGGGACGCGTCTTCGAAGTACGGCTTGTATATATGGGGAGGGGACGTGAGCGAGGCCAAAGAGCTCACGCTCTGCGGCACGATAATTGGACTGGCAAGAGAGAAGGCTCTAATGAGGAGAAGGGGTGCGAGGGAAGGAGATGTGGTGGCGTGCATCGGAGAATTTGGGCTGACCAGCATCGCGTACTTGATGCTCCTCAAGGGGCTCAGGGCGCCGGACAAGGTTGTGAAGAGGAGGGCGCTGAGGGCCGTCTATTATCCAAGGGCCTACTTGAAGGAGGGACTGAGGTTATCTAGGCTCGGCGTCGTAACCTCCTCTATGGACAGCAGCGACGGGCTTGCTTGGACGTTGCACACCCTGTGCTCCTTAAACGACGTAGGGATGGTGATAAGAAGTATACCCATACCGATCGAGGTCCAACGCTATGCCGAGAAGTACGACTTGGACCCTTACGAGCTAGCGCTTTACGGAGGAGAGGAGTACGCACTGGTTTTCACGTTAAGGGGGGATGGCGTTGACAGGATTCCCAAGAACTTAGCCAAGAGGATCCACGTCATGGGCGTGGTTACGTCTGACAAAAAGCTAAGGCTTGAAGTCGACGGAGGTGAGAAGAGGATAGAGGCGAGGGGATGGGAGCACTTCAGATCTAGCGTCTAGCGTATTTGCTTGCAGAGGGGCTCGTCTATAGCTCGACGCGGAGCTCGACGTTTGCGACTCTAAGCGAGTACACCTTCAACGGACTTTGAGCTGGGCCTTCTATGATAGCGCCGTCTTTCAAGTCGAAGACCGCACCATGACGGGTGCATACTATCTTCTTGTCCTTCCTCACCCCTCCGTAGAAGGAGAGCCTACAACCGGCATGATGGCATGTGTTTTCTACGGCGTAGAAACCGTCCTCGAGCCTTATCACGAGAATCCCCTTTCCTTGATCCTAAACCTCCTTTTTCCCGATCCCTATTTCATCGATCTTGCACAGCCTAAACACGGGGCTCCCTATGCTGAAGGGGTTTGAAAGCGTGTTGCGAGAGTTCTTGGCTAGATACATCATCGCCTGTGAGGTACGTCATGTCTGGAGGACGTCAACTCGACGAAGAATTGCTTGGAGCCCCGGGCGGGATTCGAACCCGCGACCTGCCGCTTACGAGGCGGCCGCCATGACCGCTAGGCAACCGGGGCCTCGCGCCATCTCTTTTGCAGGTCCTTAAGATAAAACTTACCTCGGTGGTTAGTTTGAGGACCTCATGTCTCTCTTCCAGCGAGCCTAAATCTCCAAGAGGGATCTCTTGTCCCTCTAGCACGAAATAAATATACTGCACCTTGTAAACCAACACTAGACAGGCGGGGGTGGCCGAGCTAGGTCAAAGGCGCGGGACTGAGGCACGGCCCATCAAGGCCGCTCGACTCCCGTGGCGTAGGCCTGCGTGGGTTCAAATCCCACCCCCCGCACCAACAACCACGTCGACTAGTGACCGCCTGTTGAGGCTCTTAAGCCCGAGTGGAGCGACCAAGAGGTACCTTAATTTACTTGGGGCCACCCTTCTTGAAGGAGAGCGACTCCGTGTCCGTAAAGGAGCTCATCCGAAGGTTTGCCCTCGAAGGTTTGATGTTCGACTTCGCGGGCTTCGCTTCAGCAGAGGAATTCAAAGACCACGTGAAGACTTGGGTTAGAACAATCGTGGTACTGGGGCTGGAGGCGTGGGATGAGGTCTTCGACATGGCCATTTTCAGGGCGAAAGGGGACGGGTTCGACGTCTACTACGTCTACGAGGAAATCATGGCCGAGAAGGCTCTTAAGCTATGCGTCTACTTAAGAGGTCTGGGCTTCAAGGCCGATCACGAACCCTACAGCTTACCGTTGAAGCAGGTCGCCCTCAGAGCTGGCGTCGGATGCTACGGCAAGAACTCCATGATAATAAACCCCGTCTACGGCTCTAAGCTCAGGCTCACATGCGTGGTCACGGACGCCGACGTAGAGCCGGACGCCCCCTTTGAGGGCGACCTTTGCGGCGAGTGCGACGCATGTATTAGGGCCTGCCCACTTCGCGCCATAAAGGAGCCCTATAAGATCGATGCGAGGAGGTGCG
>DAIQQE010000160.1:0-2534 GCA_036786905.1 Candidatus Nezhaarchaeales archaeon
GTGCTACGAGGACTTATGGCAGAGAGGCTCAAAGGGCTAACATAGCCGCCGCGAGAACTATAGCCGAGACGCTAAAGACAACCTTAGGACCACGAGGCATGGACAAAATGCTCGTGGACAGCTTAGGGGATGTCACCATAACAAACGACGGCGCAACAATACTCGATGAGATGGACGTCCAGCACCCTGCAGCCAAAATGCTTGTAGAGATAGCCAAGGCTCAAGACGAAGAGGTAGGTGATGGGACAACTACGGTTGTGGTTCTGACAGGCGAGCTGTTGAAGAAAGCGGAAGAGCTCATGGCCAAGAACATTCATCCAACAGTCATAATAGACGGTTATAGCAAAGCGCTTGAATTCAGCCAGAAAGAGCTCGAGAAGCTGAGTCTGCCCATTAGCCTCCAAGACGAAGAGCTCTTGAAGTTGATAGCCAAGACGGCAATGCATGCTAAGGTGGTAAGCGCTGCGAGGGATTACTTGGCAGATCTGGCAGTCAAGGCCATTAAGCAAATAGTCGAAGAGAGAGACGGTAAACTAGTGGCCGACGTCGACCAAGTGCAATTGATTAAGAAGCAAGGTGGTAGCGTCGTGGACACTAAGCTGATCCAAGGAATCATAGTGGATAAGGAAGTCGTTCACACGGGCATGCCGAAACGCGTGGAAAACGCGAAGATCGCGCTCCTCGACTGTCCATTAGAGGTGGAAAAGACCGAGATCGACGCGGAGATAAGGATAAGTGACCCTGCTCAAATGAAGGCTTTCATAGAGGAAGAGGAGAAGATACTGAGAGGGATGGTAGAGAAGATTAAGAGCGTTGGCGCAAACGTCGTATTCTGCCAGAAAGGCATTGATGACGTGGCTCAACACTACTTAGCCAAAGCCGGAATCCTAGCAGCCCGAAGAGTGAAGAAGTCAGACATGGAGAAGTTAGCTCGAGCTACTGGCGCTAGGATTGTCACCAACATCGAGGACTTGACGGCCAACGATTTAGGATATGCCGAGCTCGTCGAAGAGAGGAAGATAGCCGATGAAAAGCTGATATTTGTTGAAAACTGCAAGAACCCGAGATCCGTGGCCATACTAATAAGGGGAGGGCTAGAGAAGTTCGTGGACGAAGCCGAGAGAGCGC
This sequence comes from Candidatus Nezhaarchaeales archaeon, assembly GCA_036786905.1. Lineage (GTDB taxonomy): Archaea > Thermoproteota > Methanomethylicia > Nezhaarchaeales > WYZ-LMO8 > WYZ-LMO8. Next base: position 1,129 of record DAIQQE010000160.1, read on the forward strand.
TAAAGGACGCTCTAAGCGCAGTTGCTAGAGCGATCGAATGGGGCCGCTACGTGCCCGGTGGTGGAGCCATCGAGGTAGAGCTAGCCAAGAGGTTGCGCGAGTACGCGGCTAAGGTAGGAGGAAAGGAGCAACTGGCAATTGAGGCCTTTGCCAGCGCTCTAGAAGCGATACCAAGAACGTTGGCAGAAAATGGAGGGCACGATCCGATAGACGTGATTATGGCCTTACGCGCGGAGCATGAGAAAGAGGGCAATTACTACGTAGGTGTGGACGTCTACACAGGACGTCCCGTTGATATGCTTAAGATAGGCGTCATAGAACCCTTAGCAGTTAAGGCAACCGCCCTGAAGGCAGCTACGGAAGCGGCTGCCATGATATTACGCATAGACGACGTAATAGCAGCCGCCAGAAGCGAGACGGCAAAGGAGAAGGGAGGGACAGGGACCAAGGAAAAGGAAGAGGGCGAAGAGAAGGAGAAAGAGTAAAGGTTTAACAATTTCTAACTTTTTTACAAGTGGTCGTGAAGAAGGCCTTGAGGATATTGATAACTGGGACTCCTTCTACAGGCAAGACGTGTGTAGCAAGAAGGTTGGCCGGAGTTCTAAATCATCACTACGTCGAGGTTGCGAAAGTAATACTGGAAGAGAAGTTGTATAAAGGGTTAGACGAAGTAAGAGGTAGTTACATCGTAGATATCAAGAGGGCTAGAAAGTTTTTCGCGGAGTACCTCGTGCATCGCCATGACGTTGTCTTGGACAGCCACGTCGTAGAGATTTTCCCGAGAAAGCTCGTGGACAAGGTGATAGTCTTAAGGGCTCATCCCTTCCTCATCTTAAAGAGGGGGGTCCAGAAGGGGTGGTCGCTAGAAAAGTGCTTGGAAAACGCGCAAGCAGAGTTACTGGGCGTATGCCTCTCTGATGCTCTACAATTTTATGGAAGGAAAAAGGTCTGGCAAGTCGATTGCACGTGTCGCTCCGTAGAAGAAGTGGTTTCAGAAATTCTAAGCATACTCCGAGACAAGGAGAGAAAGAGGAGCGTAGATTGGCTTACGAAACTTGAGGTAAATGGAAAGCTTGACTTGTTACTGAAGATGGAAAAAGCTCACGATCTGCCTGAAGATCTCCTCAAACTTCTGGGCGATTGTGGATAAAAAATCCCCGGTGGCCTTGCCTGCACTGCTCAACGTCGTGCTGACCCCTCCTAAGAGACCTACAACCATGGATAAAATTATTGAAAGGAGGACCACTGAAACGCCTATGAGCATGCCTTCTTCTAAAAGCAATGATCCCCTAACGCTCTTCCTATCATTTTTGTGCATGATCTTTCACAATCCTTTCTAGCGACGAAGGGCTCTTAAACCCATCCATGAAGAGGTAAGAGTGCTAAAGCCGTGAAGAAGATGAAGC
>DAIQQE010000161.1:0-2502 GCA_036786905.1 Candidatus Nezhaarchaeales archaeon
TATCTCAAGTAAGGCCGAGGAATAGGTTTATTTAGTAGACTTTTAAAAAAGCCTCAGAGGTTGCTATGCCGATAGCTGATCCGCTCAAGTTGCAGATTGCTCAGAAGAAGCTATTGATGGTTAAAATTTGTCGAAAGTGCGGGGCTCGAAATGCTCCTACGGCTGAGAGATGTCGAAAGTGTCGATCTTATAATTTGAGGTGGAAGAAGCGCTCAGTTCAGAAGTAGCCTTTAATCTAGGCCAGCCTCTCTATTTTAAAGGGCCGGTAGTTCAGCTGGCTAGAACGCCCGCCTCACACGCGGGAGGTCCCCGGTTCAAGTCCGGGCCGGCCCATCACTCTAATCAATCACCAGTTAAGAATTGAGCCGTGTAAACCCCCGAACCCTTCTTATCCGCTTTGCTATCTTCGTCGATCTCCAAGACTCTCTCCTGGATCACTAGAATCTTTCGTCACTTTCTGAGAAAACGTCGTTATTACGTTTGCCAGAGCTTTCTCAACGCATCTCCGAGGTATGCCCAAGCTAGCCATTATTGCTTCAATTTTTCGAAGCTTGACGCCATGGCTTAACAAGACCTCAAGGAGATCCTCTAAAGTCAGTCTCACGACCTTACTCCTCATTTTAGTCACCAAAAATGTGTTTTCTAAACAACTTATAGTATAACTCTCTAATAGTAAATGGACTTACGTTTAATATGGAGCTTAAAGACCTTTGAGTTAGCACATCTCTCCATCGATGCTTTAAAACCAAGATCTTATCGGCAGTGTATATGGCCGTGGCCACGAGCGATAAAGGGCTTTTATTGCACTTAACCTTCTTAAGTAATGTAGAGGCTTCGGCGTATAGCTCTCTCGAATATAAAAGGAAGTCTATTTTGTTTCTCAATAGCCTCTCTTTGACCTTCTCATCACACATGACCTTTCTTATAGCGATGGACAACAATTCCTCTGGCCTTCTGGGCCTCAGAACAACGCCCACGCACCTTCTCAATAGGAGGATTGCCTTGAAGACGTCACTGAACGATATGTTGACGCCCACTTTCCTTAAATGGACCACTATTTGCTTTAAGGTTAGATCGCTCTTCCTGTACCTCTCTCTTAAAGCTATGTAGAAACTAGCGGTCATTAATGCTACGTGGTTCTTCCTTGTTCTTCTCAGCTTCAGAGCAGCGTCGTAGTAAATCCCTAGAGCCCTTCTCTTGATGTTCAATGATAATTGAATTGGGAGAAGGGAACACAATGAGAGCAAAACGGCGTAAGCCTTCCTAATCGCTCTTATCGAAAGCTTGTCGATGTAATATCGCTGAACAAAATCTAACTTGCTAAAATGTTCCATCATCTTGGCCCTTTCAACGTCATTCTTACCCGCATTGCGCCAGAATATAGGCACTTTGAAGGGCGTCTTCTCGAGCACCTCGAAGTGTTGCGCCCTCTTGCTGTCATTTACCTTTGGGCGATTAAGCGAGGTCACTTTAGCCTCTTCATAAACAAGTCCACAACTCTCGCAAACGAACTCCCCATTACTTGAAATGATCAGTGCTCCACCGCACTCCTCGCAAGTTGTTTCATGCAATCATTTCCACCAAGGTCAGCCGACAGAAGCTAAGAGTTAAGGTTTATGTTGTACTTGTTAGATGAGCATCGCAATAAGATACCAGAAGAATAACATGCGTGTTTTAATCAAATTTAAGAATTGTAAGCAGAGAGGGGTTAGTGAAAGTGTACTTTATAACAACTTTATCCCTAAGTAAACTGTGCCCCCTGTCTTGAACTTTTTGTGGAGCCCTTTACCCTCTATTCTGACTTGGAGCCCCCCAATGGATCCATATACGAGAGCCCTCTCTTCTTTACCGCTCTTGAACTTCTCGATGTCATATATTGTGCATAGGAACAAACCATCCACATCGTGTTCAATGCTAGGATCGGTGCTTATGATTAAGCGCGCCCTACCCCCCTCTTTTAATTGAAATAGAGAACGAGGAATCTCTAAGCTGATGTTGATGGTTTCCGGGGCGACGAACTTTACAATGCTTAGGTCTTTCGGCTCGCTCCTATCTACCTTGCCAACTTCGACTTCGACGTCTATTAGTGCGTTGCTTGACACTTAAATGCACCTCGCAAAGATAGACACCTCAAAAATATAAATTAATCTGTAGGCCCTTACAACTCTAGGCCTGATAAAGCGAGGTGTCGCAGAAGGTGAGTAGTTTTCAACCCCTAGCTGCGCGAAGATTCTCAATGGAATTGTCCTCCCTCTTAGACAAAAAAGTGAAGGTCATCACAACAAGCGGGCCCTCCTATGAGGGCAAGCTCATAGCTTACGACCAAAATACCCTAACGCTCATCCTAGCAAATGCTAAAGATGATAGAGGGGCTACATACGCGAGAGTGCTAATTAATGGTCATTATGTAACTCAGATCTTGAGGTTAGAGGAACCCTTCGACCTCAAAGGTCTGGCCGAGGCCCTCGAAAAAGCATTTCCGAACATGGTGGTTTTTCACGA
>DAIQQE010000162.1:0-2470 GCA_036786905.1 Candidatus Nezhaarchaeales archaeon
CAACGACGTAGGGTTGGTAGAGAATTTTCATATTCAACGCCCCGTGCTGATGATCAGAAAACGTAAGCGAGCAGAACCCCTCCTATGCCGAGCTCTTTAGCCTCTCGATGAGTCATGACACCCTTAGATGTCGAAATTATGAGGAGGCCCACGTCAGGAGAAGGCAAGTACCTCTTCTCCCACTTTTCGAACTCGTTCTTCTTAACAGGGAACCTAGGCTTTATGACGCCGCAGTCGTTTATCCTGCCTAATAATTGAACCCTTATCTTTCCGAACCTGCCGTCGTCTATGTACTCGAAGTTGCCTATGTAGCCATGTTTGAGCAAAATCCTTAGCACGTTGGCTGTAAGCTTCGAAGCCGGCATTATGAGCGCCTCCCCCTTAGCTCTCATCTCGCAGTTCTTTATCGTCGTCAAGGCATTGGCGAGAGTATCGTTCATCACCATGTGATGACACCTCTACATGTATTTTTTGAAGCCAAGCTTAGGCGCCACCTCTCTAAAGCATCGTCTACAGATCATGAGTCCGTACTTGCGAATTAGGGCCTCGTGGGTGCCGCAAATCCTGCACTGCCTACTACCCTTACCAAATTTCCTCTCTTTAGGCGGTCTGTACTTGCCCAAGCGAGCCACCTCGCAATTTCACACGATTTTGAGGCCCAAGACTTCTTCCACGAATTTCATGCTCTCCTCTCTCGTCACTCTATGGCTCTTGCCAATCCTCGTCCTTTTCCTCCGCCTTCTCACAACTCGATACCCAGGCCTCTCAATGGTCACGCAGACGTCGAACCCAAATATCCCCAACATGGGGTCATACTTCACTCCCGGTAACGATATGTGCTCCTTTATCCCGAACGAGAAATTGCCGAACTCATCAAAAGAAGATCTATTAATCTTGAAGTCTACGGCCGCGAGAGCTCTTCTCAAGAACTCCACTGCCCTATTCTTAGTCAGCGTGACCACACAGGCTATGCTCTCTCCCTTCTTTATTCCGAACTCCTTAATGGTCTTCTTGGCCTTTCTGAAGCTGGGCTTTTGACCAGTTAGCTGTTCCAGAACTTGAGCGGCTTTGGCCAATTTCTCACCTGAGGCCCCCACAGCCATGTTTACGACTACCTTGGCTATCCTCAACCTCTTCATCGGGTTCTGATCTTCCTTATACACGACCCCTCACCCTAGCGTTATCGCTGGAAAGTCCCTCCCTATCACGAACACCGTCAAGTACCCCACGTCGAATCTCTCTTCTCCTCGCTCAAGAGTTACGATCTTGTACTCCCTCATGGGCCCTCCTTTTACTTCGACGATTCTACCCGTGCTACCGACCTTCTTTCCGCCTATGACCAATGCCAAATTGCCTGGTTCAAAGGAATAGTGCTCTATAATCTTGCGCTCTGGAAGCGATATCTTGACGACGTCGAAAGTTTTGTAGACGTCTTCGACAGGGTTAAGAGGGTTTGACACCTTGACCAAGACGTTGCTACCGTCATGAAGGTTGAGCTGTATACTGCCCCCCTTGACCGTTGTCTTGTTTTCTATCCTACAAAGCTTGAAGTACTTTTCGTGTTCCGGGATGGGGATCAAGTCTAGAAATTTACCGGGCTTAGGGAGCAGTCTGAAGACTAGATTCTCCTTCTCTATCTCTATCACATCCATGAGTCCCACAGGGAACCTGTAGTCCTTCCTCACCACGCCATCAACTTTAACTGCCCCAGACCTCAAAATGTACTTGACCTCTCTCGCGGACTCCGCCAACTTGAGCACGTCTCTCAAAAGTGTGAGGAGAGGGATCGATCTCTCAAGAGAGTGTGGACCGGGCGATGGCCTTGGAGCCCACACGTACTCCTTAACCGAAATAGGCCACCAAGCCGGCATGGCGTAACGCTTCAAGCCCTTTGATGCAGATTTCTTAGTCATGTAAGCTCACCTGTCATGACGTAGCTTTAGCCGCCATTTTCCTCTCGATGATTTTCTTCCTCCGCTCGTCGTCTAGGTTTAACTTTATTATCTGAACCTTCGAGGGGTGGATAGGTATGGGGACCTCCGAGCCGTCGGCCTTCTTCCTAACAAGCCCCTCTACGTAAATCCTATACTTTTTGCGATCTACCCTTATCACCTTGCCGGTGTGACCTCTGTGGTCTCCCCTCATAACAGTGACCACGTCGCCGGTTCTCACGGGCAGGGACCTAAAGCGATACTGCCTCCTGAGCTCTTCAGACAGGTGGGCTGACATCATCTTGTGCCTGACGTGGTTGGGCGCTTGATACAGGAGGCGCCTCTGCTTCCTTGGTTGCTTCGTCTTTATGTGCACTCAGACCACCTCACACTATCAGGGTCGCTAAAGCTGCCAGCCTTGGCCACCTCTCAGCCGCTTCGCGAGCAATAGGTCCCCTGATCTCCGTCCCCTTTGGAATGCCGTCTTCGGTCACTATGACCGCTGCGTTATCTTCGAACTGAACCCATTGGCCATTCGG
>DAIQQE010000163.1:0-2467 GCA_036786905.1 Candidatus Nezhaarchaeales archaeon
TGCTGCACAAAACCCTCTTCACTCTATGCGCTATCAACGTGGAGTCTGTTTGATGTTCGACAAACCATCTCCAGTTTATCGTCTTCTACCACCTTAGCTCCTGTTGCTCTGAGTAAGCAACCCTCTCTTAATTTCGAGAACGTTAACGTTCGAGGGCTTGAAGTTCTCGACTATGTGCTCACAAGCTTTCCAAGGATCCATGCGCTCGCCGCAGGTGAAGACGTCTACGGCCGCGTAACCATACTCAGGCCACGTGTGTATTGATACGTGGGACTCCGATATCAGGACCACTCCCGTCACGCCCTGTGGATTGAACTTGTGGAAGAAGACGCCGCATATGTTACCGTTGGCTTTCTTCACGGCTTCTGCCAACACATTCTTTATGAAGGCCTCATCGTCTAGCAACATGGGGGAGCAACCGTACAACTCGAGTATTAAGTGTCTTCCCAGTTCCCTTCTTAACCCCCCCATCCTCAATTCCCATCTCAGCCCCCTTTATGCAATATACGTTCGGTTTTTGGGGCCTTATAGCCTTTAAATATTTCGCAAATCCCCCCACATCGGTTGACGTTGTCGAACAATGTCATAAAGTCAAGAGAGGCTTGAGATAAACATTAAACACTCCTCTATTTACAAAGGTTACGGCTTGAGAGTTTATGAAGGGGGATGTCCTTCTTTAAGGGATCTTAAAAGAGGTTACGCGACTTATTTAGGACTCTTTAAGATAAAGATCTTCAGACCTCTATTCCCAACTTCTTAATTAAATCTTCCGGTATCAATTCCTTAGCCTCATCAATGCTATGAAGGGGCCTTCTCCTTAAGATATGCAGGACAGCGGTCTTCGACAGCCCTGGAATGCTCTGAAGTAACTTGCGATGCGCCTTGTTGAGGTTTATCGGAGATTCCACTCCCACGACTGATCTAAACCCGTGCTTTAGGACAACTACGTCGATCTTCTCCCTGGTGGCACGCGGATAGGGAAGGTACACCAATACTGGATACGAGCCTGCCTGCCTGGCGTAGGTCCCGCCTCCCTCCCTTTTCTCGACGTAGCAACTCCTCAGCTTAGTCCACATCGGGATCACCCTCCTGAGCATCGGCAAGTCGACTTCCAGCCTCATCCTCTTCTTGTACACCTTGAAGATCCTTTTGTTCCTCCTGATTATTGAGTCTCCGACCTCCCACATCGGCGTGTTTGGAAAGGCCATTACTTGCCTTATGTTTATCCTCCTGACCATTAAGCCCTCTTCCAGTACCCTCTTCATGAAGCTTAAATTGGCTTGATAAGTCTCCTCGGTCTCCCCCTTGAGCCCGTAGACGAAGTTGACGCCCGGTAAGAGGTGTGGCAAGCCGTTGTAGCCCCTCTGTGCCCCCACGCTGTTGACTACGCGTATTGCGTCTAGGGCTTCTTCGGGGTAGACCTTCAAGTTATTTAGCTTCACGACCCTCGGGTCCGCCGACTCTATGCCGAAGGCGGCCACGTCGCCTGGGGTGTGGTGCTCTACTATTATCTTGCATATCTCAAGGGATTCCTCTTTATGATGGTACACGGTGCCGGGATTGACGTTGTCGATGTGTAGAGTCTCAAGACCCGGGGCCACGGCCCTTATGCCCTTGAAGAGCCTTCTTATGGCCTCAACATTCGGCTTTGGGAACTCCTTCTCGCCGACCTCTTTGGACTGGTATGTAAATAGGTCTGGTTGTCTGCCGAGCCTTACGTGTCTAACCCCGGCTCGGTATAGCGCTTCGACCTCCCTGACGATGTCTTCGACCGCCCTGAACCTCGGCTCGCCGTAGAGGGGCTCTACGCAGAAGGAGCAGCCTCCGACCACGTAACGGGGGCACCCCCAATAGGTCTCTATCTCACATATCAAGTTGAAGCCGTAGTTTGGATGTTGGGTTACGACGTTGGCTCCGCGCACAGCTACTTCAGCTATAAATGAAGGATCCCTCTCAAAGACAGGCAATCTGAGGTCGCGTTTGAAGCCATTTAGGGTCAGCTCGTACACGCATCTTTCGAAGCCCATGTGGAACATGTAATCGAAGTCCCTCCTCACCTCCTTGGGTATAATGGCTGTTCGTCCTCCCTCGACTCCAAAGCCGAAAGACACGACGGGTCCTACGAGGACCTTCACGGGCTCTATAAGGAGGCGAGACCAGGACTTTAGCTCGCTTAGCCTGATGGGCGTTCCTCCCAAGTATTTTCCGGGGACGGCCACTCCGGCGATGAAGATTACGCAATCGAATTTTGACAACTCCTTTAAGTGGCGGTCAATGTCGCTCCTAAGCTGATCAACTGTTAAGTACATTACCTCAGCGTAGGGGTTTGCGAGCCATATGGCCCCGGCAGTGTACCTAGCGTATATGTCGAGGTAGGGAGGTACTCCTAGGCCGCTGGGCTCGTCGTCGTAGCCGTCGATTATGCACACCTTAGGTGGCATAGTTCCTTAAATTAAAAAGGATAGGG
>DAIQQE010000164.1:0-2466 GCA_036786905.1 Candidatus Nezhaarchaeales archaeon
TTTCACGAGCTCCTTAAATAGAGTCCAAGTGAAGCTGACGTCCCTCCCCTCAGGCCTCAAGCACAATAGGACGTACCTCCAATAGTCTACTGGGTACATTTCCAAGGCCTCGTCTATCCACACACCTATCCTCCTGCTCTTAGAGAACTTCTGGCCCTCGAACAACAGGTACTCGGTGGCCGAGACACCCCAAGGAAGGGCATAGCCCTCTCCTGAGGCAATTAAGAGGGCCGGGAGTATCAACGTATGGAAGGGGATGTTGTCCTTACCTATGAAGCAAAGGAACCTGGTGTCCTTATCGAACCAGTACTCCTTCCACTTATCCGGCATCCCCTTTTTGGCAAAGAGCTCTATGGTCGCCGATATGTAGCCCAAGACCGCCTCCATCCACACGTAGATGGTCTTGTCCTCAGCGCCCGGGAATGGTGCTGGTATGCCCCACTTGTTGTCCCTCGTCAGCGATCTAGGCTTCAGCCCTTCATTAAGGAGGCTTATACTCGTGTTCCTAGCGTTTTCGGTCAAGAAGGGCACTTTGTCTATGTACTCCTTTAGCTTTTGCTCGAGCTTCGGCAAGTCAAAGAACCAGTGCTTAGTCTTTTTGAACTGCGGGGTCGAGCCGCATATCGCACATCTAGGCTTCATAAGCCTATTGGGCTCGAGGAGCCTCCCGCAGCTATCACACTGGTCTCCTCTAGCGTCCTCGAAGCCGCAGTATGGGCATTCGCCCGTTATGAACCTGTCCGGCAGGAATATTTGGCAACGAGGACAGAAGGGCAACTCCACCTCTTCCTCGTGCACGTAGCCTTTCTCGTAGATCTTCATGTAGAATGACCTGACGAACTCCTTGTGGTACGGGCTCTCGGTCCTCGAGTAGTTGTCGAACGATATGCCCCACTTCTCGAAGAGCGTAGCTATCTTTGCGTGGTTCTCGTCGCACAGAGCCCTGGGCTCTATGCCTCTCTTTATAGCTTCGACTTCTATGGGCGTTCCATGCTCATCGGAGCCGCTTACAAATATCACGTCCTCGCCCCTCATCCTCAAGTATCGCGCTATGACGTCGGCTGATAGGGCCGAGCCTATCATGGTGCCCAAGTGGGGTATGTAGTTCACGTAAGGCCACGCACACGTGACTACCCATTTAGCCACTTTCTCCACCCTCTTCCTCGCCTTCACCCTCTTCCTTGACGACTTCTTCCATTAACTCGAGGTCTTCGATCCTTGGCTCCCAGAGTATGAAGCCCTTCCTCTTAAGCCTCCTCCTCATCGAATACAGGTACTTCCAGACAACGCTATGCGGGCGCCCTGCTATCAACATCTCGATTGCCCTGCGAGCCACCTCTACGTTTTCGAGCTTGCCGACTATGGCCACGGTGTGGTCAGATATCGATATGGCAGTGTTCGTCAGTTCCTCTATCAACTTCCTCGCCTTGCCCTTCTCGCCTATCAAGCGCCCCTTGACCCTTACTAAGTTGTTCCTCGAATCGCCGAGCATGTACTTCAGGTCTATCACGTGAAGGGTCGCGTCTTCTTCTCCGAATATCTTTAAAGCTCTCTCGGGGCTTATTCCGTGGCCTATGGCTTGGATTATGTTCTTGACGGTTAGGAGATTGGCGGGGTTCGAGAATTCCAAGAGCTTTATGCAAACCCTCCCAGTAGAGCTCTCTATCTCTAGCTCTACGCCGTAGGTCTCTTCGATCTCCCTCTTGACGTTGCCTCCCTTACCTATGAGGGCCCCGACCCTCTCGACCGGTATTTGCACGTAGTCTCTGTAAACTATGTTGGACAACGCCGTCACCGTCTACCTGCTCGAACTGGTACATAATCAAACGAGTAGGGTTATATATAAGCAAGACCCTTCGGTTATCCCGACGAATATTGCCCGAAGAATTGGAAGACAAGTTCTTTGAGAAGGAGGAGAAGAGGCGGAAAGACGAAGACCTATTGAAGACTGTAGAAGAGGTATTCAATACTTTCACGCTTCAAGCCCTCTACAAGCTCATTAACAAAAAAGTCATCGACGTCCTCTACGGCGTCGTCGACACTGGGAAGGAGTCTAGGGTCTATTGGGCCAAGTCCCCGCGAGGGGAGGACCTGGCCGTGAAAATATTTCTGACGTCGACAAGAGAGTTCAAGAAAACCGTCTTGCAGTACATAGATGGAGACCCTAGATTTAAGAAAGTAAAGAGGGACACGAGACACTTAGTATATGCTTGGGCCCTGAAGGAGTTCAAGAACCTCGAGAGGGCTTACGAGGTTGGCGTCAGCGTCCCCAAGCCCATAGCGGTCTATAAAAACATCATCGTGATGTCTTTCATAGGTGAAGACGGCGTTCCAGCACCACTCCTAAAGGATGCCAAGGTCAGCGATTACGAGGAAATGTTCTGGAAGATCGTGGACAATGCGAAGATCTTGTATTGCAAAGCGAGGATCGTCCACGCAGACTTAAGTGAATATAACATCATGGTC
>DAIQQE010000165.1:0-2434 GCA_036786905.1 Candidatus Nezhaarchaeales archaeon
GCATCACGGCAGCATAAACAAACACCCAAGCGGTGGCTACCCCGTAAGAGTTGTGAGGGAAGTGTTGAAAGTCTTGAGAAACGTGGAGGCTAATGCCGAGAACAAAGGCCTCGACGTCGAGAGATTGGTCATAGTGCATGCTGCCGTGCAGAAGGGACTTGTCATCAGGAAGTACGTACCGAGGGCTTTCGGCAGGGCTACTCCGTTCTTTCAACAGTTAGTTCATATAGAGGTGGCGGTCAAAGAAGTTTGAGTTGCTGAGAGCTGGAGGAGGCCCTCATGCCAGATATAGAGAAGAGCTTCATTGCCAAGGCGTTGAAGAGGCTCGACGTAGACTCCTTCTTAGAGCACGAGCTAGAGAGAGCTGGCTACGTTAAAGTAGACTTACAGAAGACCCCCCTTGGCACTAACGTGACCATATTTGCAGAGAGGCCCGGAATGGTCATAGGGAGGCACGGCTCCACCGTTCACGAGTTGACGCAGAAATTAGAGAGAACTTTTGGGATCGAGAGGCCTCAAATCGCTGTAGCTCCGGTCGAAGTCCCAGAGCTCAACGCCAAGATAATGGCTCAAAGAATAAAAAGCGCCCTCGAAAGGGGCATACACTTCCGAAGAGCTGCTTACATAGCTCTAAACCAGATAATGGAGGCTGGTGCCCTCGGTGCTGAGATAAGAATTAAAGGGAAGCTCAGGACTGAGCGAGCCAGGTACGAGAAGCTCAGATCAGGAATAGTTTTGAAGGCCGGCCAGATATCGCAAGAGCACGTGGACGTGGCGGTCGAACACGCACTCTTAAAGCAAGGCAAGATAGGCATAAAAGTTAAAATAGTCCTACCTTCAGCAGTTAAGGCCATAGAGGGGCTGGACAAAGGCAAAGTCTTCGCAAAGGGCGAGGGCGGTGGCGATACTCAAAGTTAAGGATATAAGGAAGATGTCCGTCGAGGAGAGGGTCGCCAAGCTTAGAGAACTAAAAGCAGAGCTCATGAGGCTCAGAGCTCAACAAGCCTCAGGGGCTCCGCTCGAAAACCCCGGTAAAATAAGGGCTATAAAAAAGGCCATAGCCAGGATCTTAACGGTCATAAACGAAGAAAGAAGAGGAGCTAAAGCTGCCTAAACCTATCCTTGAGCCTCTGCAATATCTTAGGCAATGTGGTGTACTCTAGCTCTTCGGGTCCAACCCTAGCTGGCATGAACTCCCCCATTCTTCTCATGTAGTCAGCTACTTGCATGGCAATGGTCCTTGCCACGTCAAATGCTGGGTCGTCGAACAAGTCAGCGGGCTCAGAACCGGTTAGGCCTATTAACTCGCCGTTTGCCAATTGGAACCCGAGGGCTACTACTCGAGGCGGACCGTCGAAGAACGTGCAACGCGCGTGCTTCAGGCTCACTGGCATTAGTGGACCGTAATGCGAACCCCTCATCCAGCCTGCCACCAAGTGGGGGTATGCAAATGGCGCTAGTATTTCTCCGACGGCTGGGAAGCCGTGTTGAGCCCTGACTATCAAGGCTGGATCGTCCTTGCCTACGTATTTGCCAGCTATCAAGCTGAGCCTTGTCGTAGTAGATACAGCAGCGACCTCTTTATCCACCTTTCTCAGAACCCTCTCGACTACATATCTTCCTGTAGTCCCCAAAAGTGCTACCAGACTATAGAGCTCTTCGGGACAGCTGAGGTCGACGATCTTCCCCTCCACAACGTCCATGACCCTGAAGATGAAGCCCTCGTGCATGCTTGGGTCTATTACTAGGCCAGCGGTGTTATCGGGTGATGCAAAGATCTTGTAGAGGGGGTAATTCCACGCCCCTGGCTCCGTCTTATCGGCTGCGAACACTACTATTGGCTCGCTGGGCCTCTCGGTTATTTCCATTTCAGCGACTCCAGGACCCATTCCCTTCACGTTACCCGAAAACGTGTCTGAAAGGAGGTCTTGTCCGGCCGCATAGAGCTTCAGAGGTCTTGAGACCTTCTCCGTAACCTCCTTAAACGTACTCCAAGCCAAGCCGTGGATCTCGGAGTTGCCCTCTCCTTTGGTGTGGGTCATCAGTAATTCTAAGTCATCACCGCAGTTGAAGACATAGTAATCTATGACGAGTCCGTTCTTCTTGGCCTCTTCGAGTCTCTTGCGAGCCACCTCGAGTTGCTTGGGATGCACAACGTGGTGACCGCAAAGAGAGCCTACGTCGGCTTTTATCAAGCTAATGGTGATTTTCTGCGACACAAATAACCACCTGGCATAGAAAGCTGTGGATTGACGATATAAACCTTTAGCCCTCGATGGTGTGCTTTGCCATCCTTTTCGTCATCCCTCTTTCTCTTCTACTTCTTCCCTCTCGGGTATGTAGTAGTACTCTCCTATGCTCTTCTGCTTCCTGTGAAGGTAAGAGTCTGGCTTATTTATCCTAACCCTCCCGCTATGGAGGTCTCTCCTAAAGG
>DAIQQE010000166.1:0-2433 GCA_036786905.1 Candidatus Nezhaarchaeales archaeon
CTCTGAGGTTCCTTAAGATATTCGTGGTCCTCCTGAGCATCTCGTCAAGGAGTATGCACGATTCGGGTATTATGAAGCGTTCGTTGGCTGAGTTGGTCAGGTCCCTCTCGTGCCACAGCGGTATGTTCTCCAGCGCCGGTATGACTAGGCTCCTCATGAGCTTCGCGAGGCTCGACACGTTCTCGCAGTCTATCGGGTTCTGCTTGTGGGGCATCGTCGAACTCCCGACCTGCTCTGGTCCGAAGCCCTCGGCCAGCTCCATTATCTCCGGCCTCTGGAGGTTCCTTATCTCCGTGGCTATCCTGTCCAAGCTCGAAGCTATTACCGCGAAGAGGCATATTAGCTCGGCAAGCCTGTCCCTCTGGACTATCTGAGTGGATATGGTCTCAGGCCTCAGCCCGAGAAGCCTCATGACCTCTTCTTGGATCTCCATCCCCTTCCCCATGAAGCCTGCCATAGTCCCTACGGCGCCGGACATCTTCCCGACCAAGACCCTCTTCTTGACCTCTCTAAGCCTTTCAACGTGCCTCGCGAACTCCGAGGCCCATACAGCGAACTTGAAGCCGAGGGTTATCGGGAGTGCGTGCTGACCGTGGGTCCTCCCTATCATCACCACGTCCCTGTATTTGACGGCTAGGTCGCAGAGCAATCGACATAGCTCTTCAAGCCTCCTCTCGATTATAGCTATGGCCTCCTTGAGCTGCAGGGCCGTGGCCGTGTCGACTATGTCGTAGCTCGTGGCCCCGACGTGCACGTAGCCGCCGTACTCCCCACAGACCTCTGCGAGCGCCTCGACGACGGCCATGACGTCGTGCCTTATCCTCGCCTCTATCTCCTTGACCCTCTCCAGCTTGACGTACTTCACGCTAGCCCTCTCGGCTATGACCTCAGCCGCTTCGGGCGGTATCAGGCCGTACTTCGCGTTGGCCTTTGCCAAAGCGGCCTCGACGTCGAGCATCTTCTGAAGCCTGGCCTCTTCGGTGAAGATCCTCCTCATCTCCTCACTACCGTATCTGCCAGCGTCTATGGGCAAGATGCTCATCATTCCACCACTCACTAAGAGCAGGCGCCTAGCTAAATCTCTTAGGCTGGCGGCCTCGAGGTCGTTGAGGGGTAGATAGCTTATGCTCGAAGCAGCGCAACAGAGACGCCACGATGGGCCATGCGCGATGACGTTATCGGGGGCCACCGGCGAAGGTTCGTGAGGGAGTTAGCTAGTTAAAGCTTAAAACCCCTAGGTTACGGAAGATGGTTGGGGGCTCTGTGAAGTATAAATTGATGGGGTTGATAGCTGAAGGGAAGACAAAGCTCGTATACGCCCTCGACGATCCATCTCTCGTCTTGCTAAGGTTTAAGGATCATGTAACGGCACTTGACGGCAAAAAGAAGGACGTCATCCCAGGCAAGGGGGCACTAAACGCAAGCATATCGGCCAAGCTCTTCGAGGTCTTGAAGCGTGGTGGCGTCGATAACCACTATGTCGAGACGTACGACGAGTCGTCGATCGTGGTCAAGAAGCTCAAAATGATCCCGGTCGAGGTCGTGTGCAGGAACGTAGCAACGGGGAGCATAGTAAGGAGGTTGCCCGTGTCCGAGGGCGCGGTCTTCGACCCTCCAGTCGTTGAGTTCTTCCTCAAGGACGATGCTAGAGGAGACCCCATGATAAACGAATCGCACATGGTGGCCCTCAAGCTTGCGACCAAAGGCGAAATAGAGCAGATGGCCGAGGCGATCCTCAAGGCGAATGAGGTCTTGAGGAGGTTCCTCGAGAGCAGGGGGATGGCGCTCCTAGACTTCAAACTCGAGTTCGGCAGGGTGGATGGCGGGATACTGATAGGAGACGAGCTCAACCCCGACTGCATGCGGATTAGGGACGCTAGGACAGGCGAAGTGCTGGACAAGGATCTCTACAGGAGGGGGGCATCGCTCGAAGAGGTAAAGAGGGCGTACGAGGAGTTCTACAGGAGGATATCCAAGGAATGACGACATCGCCCAAGATGAAAGAGAGATGCGGAGTAGTGGGGATAAGCTCTATAGCGAGGGATAACGTAACAGAGCACCTATACAAGGCGCTCTACGCCATCCAGCATAGGGGACAAGAGTCCGCTGGCATGGCCGTCTTGGGTGCGGACGAAGTGCAGGTTCACAAAGGGCTGGGGCTAGTAGTGGACGTGGTTACCAGAGAGGTCTTGACCAGCCTTAGAGGTTGCGTGGGCATAGGCCACGTCTTATACTCAACGACCTCTCGCGTCACGATGGAGGAGGTCCAGCCATTCGCGGTCAAGAACCCCAAGTTCTCGTTCGCCCTGGCCTTCAACGGGGCGATAACGAACTTTCTTGACATAAGGGAAGGGCTCGCGAAGCAAGGAGTAATATTTACGACCAAGACCGACACCGAGGTCCTCGCCAAGCTGTTGGCCAAGAACCTGGTGG
>DAIQQE010000167.1:0-2433 GCA_036786905.1 Candidatus Nezhaarchaeales archaeon
GTAGGACACCGCCAAGACCTCGGCAGTGCTCTGAGACGGGTTCGAGAGCCCCACAGCGACGTTGGCGGGGACGAAGAGCACGTCCCCCTCCTCTAGGAGGACCCTGTCGCCGTCGCGGGAGGCCTCCAGCTGTCCCTTCACGACCACGGCCACTATGTTGCTCTTGTGTGAATGAGCCGGCACCGCTAGCTTGGACGGCAGGTTTAGCTTTATTATCGAGACGTGCTCGTCGACGAAGAGAGGGGTCATCACCCCTTCGGGCGTGTTGAACGACTTAGCGTCCTTGAACTTGTAAACGGAGAAGTTCGCCATTCTCAAGACCTCCTCGCTATCACGATCTTCGAGGGACTGTCTACGTGGGACACGTCGACGACGTCGACGACGACGAAGCCAGCTTTATTGAGACACGAGATGAACTCCTTCAATGTGAAGAGGTCGAAGCCCTTGAAGTAGAAGCTGGCGAGGTGGAGCTCCCACAGCAAGACCCTGAGGGGACCCTTCCTGCTCTCGTCTAAGTACCAGTGATTTGACACGAGGATCCCGCCGTCGTTTAGGCTCGCGTGCACTTTTCTTAAAATGCTCAAGAGCTGTTCGTTCTTACCATATAGCGAGTGAGAGGCAAAGACGACGTCGTAGCCGCTCCCTATGTCGTCTTTCGTGAAGTCGGCTGAGATCAAGTGCACCCTATCCTCCAACCCATAGCGGCTCACCATCTCCTTAGCTACAGACTCTATGACGTGGGGGAAGTCGAGGACGTAGGCGTGGAGGTTGGGGAAGGCCTTTGCGAACGCAATTGCGTAGAGGCCGTGCCCTCCGCCCAAGTCGAGGAGCTTCCTGGCCTTCTTCATGTCCTCGAGCTTGCTCAAGACCTCTACCGCCCTCTGGATCTCTCCCCTCAGCCCTGCCTCCGCCATCGCCAGGGTGAACACACGAGGGGAGTACCCTTTCTCGACCTTTGCAAACCCGCTACGAAGGGCCTTGAGGAGTTTAGTCCATCTACCCTTTATCACGGCTCTCTCTAGCTTGAGGAGGTTCTTTTGGCAGTACGGCGAGTCCTCGACCAAGTATGTGCTTGCTAGGCTGGAGTTCTCGTAGAGCTCGTCTCTCTTCCTCAAGAGGTCCATCGCGACTAACACGTCGCACAACTTCTCAGTAAGCTTGGGGTCTGTGCCCAAGAGCTCCGCTAGCTCTCGCGCCGAGGTAGGCCTCTTGAGCTTCTCAAAGAGGTTCAGCTCTAAGGCCGCGTCCAACACGTAAAAGGCCTCGGTGTGCAGTATTACCTCGTAGATTTCGTCGCACGGGGGCTCTGGAGGTCGTTCCAAGGCCATTGCTTTGAGGGTACTTTCTGACATTACTACCACCGCTTATTGGCAACGCCCTCTCCTTTCTTGCTACATTAATAGCCTTATAAGTGTTACGCTAACCTTTGTGAAATATTACCAAAAAGATCACAACTCAGTATCGATTATATGGGTTGCTGAAAGGGCGCCTTCTCGTGAGCGTCATGGCTTCTAGAAGGCATCAACAGCCTCGTAGTTCGCGCATTGGATTGCATCGCTAAGCCGCTTGCTGAGTTGGTCGTCGTTGAGGCCAGAGGGGAAGAGCCGCTCTTAAGCGATTAGTCGCGGCTCTAATGCTCGAGCCGAAGGCGAAGAGCTTTATGACTACTGTCTTGGACTGGTCAGAGAGGAGGGATGCGAACCCCGAGGAACACACGAAGAGGACGACGGCCAAGGCTGCTAGTGAGGGACTCGAACCTCGTGAAGGGGGAAGAGAGTCGAAAGATTTAGCAAGAGGACATTGACATTGGGGGCCGAAGCCCAAGCTTCTCAGCGGCTCTTTAGGGCAGTATTTGGTTGTTCGGTCTCGAAGTCGGTATTCGCAAGCGCCACGCCTCTAATACCTCTCACTGCGCCTCATCCTTGACTTGACCCTGACGGCCAACGACCTCTTACCTCGTCGAGCTGGCCAAGTCCCTCGGCTTGATGCGCTCTATCCTCGGCCTCTTGGCGTAAGCACTCAATTTGACCACGAGGGGATCTCCACGCTCACGGCTTAAAACGTTTTGACCCTTGAGGGCAACGGTTTTCTTATTGCAAGTGCGTCGCCTCAAAGCCCTTGAGCTTCGTTTAAGGCGCCGCTTAGCATTGAGAGACTTCGAAACCCCTTGAGCGGCCTCCTCGCTCCACCTCAAGCCCCGACCCCTTAGCCCTCTACCGAACTCGCCCCCGATCCCCTCTCGACTCTTTCACGACGCGGCCCCTTCGAGCATGCCCTCGCCTGCTTCAACAACGAGGTGATTCCATCGGTGGTCCGCCGTAGCACGCTCCTAGAACCTTCGATCGAGGCTTGGAAAGCGAGCCGCCAAGCTGGGCGTGCACCCAATCCCGAGACCATTGAGACCGCGCAATATGCGCTCGATCGATGTAGGCA
>DAIQQE010000168.1:0-2419 GCA_036786905.1 Candidatus Nezhaarchaeales archaeon
CCCGAGACCGTGGCTTATGTAGCTGACCCTTGCTTCATCGGAGCGTTTAGCCGTCTCGGCCTTTTCAAGGCACATTCTATTGCATCCTCCATGAAGAAGGCAACTCCAGGTTTTGGATTTTCGGAATGTCTTAAAAAGCTTGCGCGCGAAACCAACAAAAAACCAAGAGGGTTGAACAAGGCCGTTAGTCCCTCCGACAAACCTCTTACTTTCAATTATCCTCTTACGTCACGCCATCCTATCCGCAGGACTCGATGGAAGGGGCTAAAATGCCATGTTAAAGACTATTGATTTACGCCTAAAAGCGCCTAGAAAAATAGGGGTTCTTAAAAAGAAGGTAGGAGAACTCCTCAGGAGCTGGGGCGATCGACTGACCTTAGCCAGAAGTATGGTAGCCAAGTTCATCTCTTCTAGCAAATTCCAGAAAACTCATCAATTTGCTAGGAAGACGTGTAGTCCAAGTTTCTATTAAGACTACATCTTCATGGCGTGTCTGATCCCCAGTGCATTAGTGCGTGTTTGGCGAGTTCTTTTACCTAAGGTCACTTGTGATCGCAGGACCCCTTCGAAAAGCTAAGTTCATCTTGATGCGAGGCGAACCTCTCTAAGCTCGACCAAACGTTTTGCTAAGTTTACTATGACGTCTTTAAGCGGGTTATCGCTTTCCACGAGAAGCTTGTAGCTCATGTTTATCCTGAAGATCTCTTCGCTGTAAGGTAGCTCGAAGACTTCCTGTGCCCCAGCCTCTTTGCACAACCTCAATAGCATTTCCCTATGTTCCTTAGACACGTCACTTTTGTTTATTAACGGTATCCACATAACATCGATGACCCGGAGCATCTCTATGGTCAATTTCATCGTCTCTAAGCCAAAGGGCGTCGGCTCTGATATGACTACCGCCACGTGAGCCATCCTCAGAGCTTGGAGTACTGAGCTGTCGACACCCGGAGGCGTGTCCACGACAACGAAATCGTACTTCTCCTTTTCAACGTCGCTTTTGACGAAGCGCATTAGCTTGTAAATGGCCAAAGCTGACCTAGATTCGGTCGGCTTAAGCTCGCCCGTTATTATCCTTAAACCATTTCTTACCGCTATTCGGATGTGTCCTATGTCTCTGCTCGCATCGTATACTGCGTTTTGAGGACATACATAAACGCAGGCCCTACACCCAATGCAAGCCTCGAGAAAGACCATTAACTTCCTTTCATCATTTAACACTATGGCTCCCTGAGGACAAACTCTGACACACTTGCCACACCTCGTACATTTATCTACGTCAAAGTCAGGCGTGAAGACCGTGATCGGCGTAACTCTCTTAGGGTTCACGTCTAAGAATAGATGAACGTTGGGATTCTCGACATCTGAATCCACAAGAAGTGTTTTGTAGTTCATTTTTGATAGTGCGATTGCTAAGTTTACGGCTACAGTGCTTTTGCCAGTGCCTCCTTTACCGCCGGTGACTGCGACTATGAAGCTCACTTCAAGCCGACCCCCACTTTAATGTTTTCGTATGCAATCCTCATGGCTTTAGAGGCCCTGCTCTCGGGACTATATGCCACTACAGGCTTAGCGACGGCTAAGGACTTTACGACCTCGTAGTCGTAAGGTATCTTCCCTATCACCCTGGCGTTCATTATCGACAGTATCCTCTCGGCCTCTTCTTCCACAGGATAGCCCATAGACTTGTTGATGATGAAGCCTGCGAGAACTCTGAACTCTTGCGCTATTTTCGTGGCTCTGAAAGCTCCTCTGAATGATTGGGGCGTTGGTTCGCTGACGATCGTTGCATAGGTGGCCCCTACGATGGAGGCCATAACTGTGCACTCGATGCCCGGAGAACCGTCTACGACTAACAAGTCGATCCCCATGTCTCGAGCTATGTCAGATGCTATCTTCCTGATTTCGTGCACCAATGGGCCGGAGTTGTGTCCGCCGATTTCGAGTTGCGCCGTGAATATCGGAAAGCCGAACTCCGTTTCTCCCAGTACCATTTCTCCTGTCTTCCACTCTAACATGGATATCGCCGAGGCGGGACAAAGCAACGCACATGCGCCACAGCCCTCGCAGTAGAGCACATTGATGCGGGGGCGTTCGGCTTCCTCGAGGACCTCTATGGCTCCGTACGGACACACATCAAGGCATTTAAGGCAACCATAGCACCTAGCATTGTCTATAGCGGCCTTTCTGGAGATGTAGACCTTATATTTTCTGATGGTCTTGTTCATCGGTAAAATGAAGCGCAAGGTAGGTGTATCGACGTTCACGTCAACTGCCATCACCTTGAAGCCCTCTTGGTCGAAGAGGTAAGCCAACGATGCCGCAATGATTGTCTTCCCGGACCCCCCCTTGCCGCTGACCACAACTATCTCCTTCATGACCGTCGCACCACGTAGTCGAGGACCACCCCATCCTCTAGATC
>DAIQQE010000169.1:0-2414 GCA_036786905.1 Candidatus Nezhaarchaeales archaeon
CCGAGCCGGCCAAGCTCGGGGCCTCTCCCCACAACTTCAGCTTCCTGAGCGTTTGTAGGAGGCCCACGGGCTCCATCGCGAGCACGTAGCCCTAGGTAGCCCTGAGGGCTACGTGTTTACAACATGATTTTCAAGAGCTTCATAGCATGAAGACTCTCTCGTAAATAACTTCAAGCCTCGATACTGCCATGTCTCTTTGCCTAGGGTCAGCGGCAAAGTGGTAAACCTTGATGCTAGGCGATGTGTCTGTGCGAGCAATTATAGGGCCAAGATCGCCTTCACCAAGGGTTATTAAAAATCCTTTTATCTCTTCGTGATCTTGAGGCTCGGAGTAGTCTACTACGTAGGCGACTATTCGCTCTACGTCTTCGACGCTCAACCTTCTAGGCTCCCTGTACTTCGCGTCAGCGACGGCCCTCTTCCCTCTACCAGTCAATATGTAGTCAGGCCTCGGAGGACGCACGATCTTTGAGAAGACCTTGCTCCAATCGCCCCTCGCTAAATTGTACCCGATCTCTGCTACCTCGAAATCGAGCTCAAAACCTCCCTCCCTTTCTCTGATGATCGGGAGGACTCGGAGCCTCTTGATGAAGATCTCCACGAACAAGGTTAACAGCCACAACTCATAGACTTTGCTACTTGGCAACGGCTGTATCGGAACGTTCTGCCGCCACCTCTCGAACAGCTCGAAGGCTGAGGGCCTTCTGTGTACATAGGACTGATACAGATCAATTATGTCCTTTAGCCACTTGCTCTTCCCGGTCTGCTCTCTAGCCCTCTCCAACACCTCGGAGCTCTCTAGGTCTGCGAGCCAAGCGGTGTTGACAAGCCCTCCTAAGACGTCGCTTGTGAGCACGTACGAGTGGTACCTTATCATGTCGAGGATCATGTCCTTGAGGGGCTTCAGCGCCGGATTTCCAACGGATTCGATTTCACTTAGAAGTTGCAACAGCGCCCTCTCGATGAGAGCGTGAAATTTCACAAGGATCATGAGCGGTATCTTCGGATAGCTTATCTCTTGCACTCTCGCTACGACGAAGGGCGCTCCTCTTGTCAAAAACTTAATGGTCCTGCTCCTATTGACGTGCCCCACGGCGTCACTGCAAATGAATTCCTTCGGCGAAGTCATAGGCGGAAGGCCCTCTGCCATCAACAACTCAGTCAATTGTCGAAGCATGCCGCTATACGATACGTGGTCCCTCACATAGCTGAGCCCGTGGGTGTTGAGCCAGACGGCCCTCATGGCCGGGTAGCCGAGCATGCTGACCAGCCCGGAGATGTCGTTTAGCATTTGAACGAAATAGTGTGCCCCGATCTTTGGGGTTATGTGGACTTCCACTTCACATCCGAGGGTAGGGGAGAAGAATCTGTAAGCTCCTATCCACTCCCCCGTAAAAATGACGTTCCTCGACGGGTGCGCGAAGGGCGGGTCTGATTCGACTTCGAGGTTTTCGTAGACGCTCGTGCGTAACGCCCGGATGAACCTCGACAGCTTCTCATCGACGAACTCGAAGAACTCCTCCCAAACACTTACGGCCTCAGAGTGGCCTATCCCCCTCTCCACGAAGTGTTCGACGAACTCGTCCTCGGAGTACTCAGCGTCCTCTCTTAGCTCAGCTGATGAGTAGGCTTTGAAATCTAAGGAGGCACGTCGAAAGGCACAAGCTCTTCCCGCCAAGGTGCGTCCACAAAGTTACTTGGAAGTCGATGATGGGGACCGCTTCATGACAAGGGCCTCTACCCTCCGTGCATGCTCATAGACCACAGTTCACTTCAAGAGCACGTTGACTGCACTATTGAATTAATCGCCACGGACCCTCTCTACCTTCATCCTACAAACGTAAAGCCTCATGTGCGGTTTGTCCCTGTACCTTGCCTCATACTCTTGACTGTCCTTGCTCTTGAGCTTAAACCCCATGCCTTTAAGCTCGGTCGCTAAGCGCGCCTCTAAAGCCATTGCCGCGACGATGTTGAACTTGCCAGCGGCAAGGATGTATATCGTCTCTATGACGGGGCAGTTGTTGAGAGAGCGCTTTACGAATTGCACGTGAGGTTCTAGCATGGCCTCTACCTTTTCCGGTCGCGCCACTCTAACGAATATCATCTTAAAGTACTTCCCGCATATTACAGGAGCGAGGGCCTCGCCCCTCACCATGTTGTACATCTTTTCAACTAGGTCCAGGACCTCACCGTTTATCTGAGGGTCCCTGTGAGGGTAGCGCAACTTGGCCACGTCGACCAGCTCTGGCAACAGGACCCTCGATAGGAGCGATTGGTCGTCTATTTCAATTAACATGGAGGAGATCCTACGGAAGTCCTGGTCTTCTTTCATCCTTGAGGCTATGAAGTCGTTTATAGCCGTGACGAGGGGCCGGTGGTCTTTAACTAGGCCCCTAGCTATGTGAGCTGAAAGG
>DAIQQE010000038.1:0-10873 GCA_036786905.1 Candidatus Nezhaarchaeales archaeon
AGGGAAGCTGGCGGACCTAATAGATAGGGAGTTCGGCAACTTCGAGAGGTTCAAGAGGGAGTTCTCTCAAGCGGCGATAACCGTAGAGGGCTCTGGGTGGGCGGCTTTAACGCTGTGCAAGCTGACTGGCCGCTTACTGATCATGCAGATAGAGAAGCACAACGTCAACGTCGTCCCCGGCTGTCCCATACTGATGGTCTTGGACGTTTTCGAGCACGCCTATTACATCGACTACAAGAACAGGCGGGCGGACTACGTAGAGGCCTTCTGGAGCATAGTCAACTGGGACGAAGCGAGCAGGAGGCTTGAGAAGGCTCTAGGGTGATAGCGTCTCAAAAGCTCTTGCCCACAATACGATCCACCCCCTTTTCTCCGATTTCTCACCCAACGCAATGAGTGGTTTGATGTGTGATGTCGGCGAGGTCTTACGCTTTAAGCCCGCTCTTCCCCGGGCTACACATCATTCGCCACTTAGGTATTGCTACGTTTCGCGTTAGGGCTCGACGCTTGTAGTGCGATGGTGTGCAGGAATACCCGGCCTTCTCGCCACCCCATACGCGGGTCAGCGCTTAAGAGGGTTCTCGACTATCAAGCCGAACTTCGTCGCTGTTTTCTCTACATGTTTGTCGTTTGAGACTATCACCGGCAACTTGTTCTCGAGGGCCGTGGCTATTAGCATTCCATCTCCTAGGGGGATGCCCTCCTCTCTAGCTACGTCGAGCCCCTTGGCGGATGGAGGCACCACTTCCATTATGAGCAAGGCGGCCGACATTTTCTCAATGATCGCCCTGCGCGGCCTTACCCTGTAGGTCCAGTACAGCACATTGTAGGCTTCAAGAAGCGTCGTGTGGGTCACGTAGAGCTCGAGCTCGCCTCGAGCAGCCCTCTCTATTAAGGCCCTGCAAGGCGGGTTGAAGGGGGATAGGTCGTAGAGGGCGTAGGACAAGACGTCCGCGTCGATCAGCCTCAACGCTTCTTCCCACCGACTTTGTGCTTGGCCTCGGCAGCGTCGAGGTTTGCGAAGCGTGGGTCTCCGACCAGTTTGATCTCGTTAAACAGCTTAAGCGCCTCGAGCTTCTCGTCGTGCACAGGCCTCAGCTCTATGGCGCCCTCCTTGACGCTCACTAAGAACTTCTTAGACCTCAGCTTGCGCCTTATGTCAGCGGGAATGGTGATCCTACCTCTGTCATCGGCTTCAACTATTATTCCCACACCCATCTCCCATACCCATTTATGCATCGAGCCATATAAATGCTGTCACGAGGGGCTTCGAGGCCGTTCGTAAGACCGTGAACGCAATACTTTTGGATTTAACTTCTCGTCCATTACAGGGGCTCTTCGAAGCACCCTTAACTCGCACAAAGCTCCACATACCTTTCGACGATAGAGGCGTACTGAAGTTGATGCCCACGCTCTTTTCATGGGGCGCTCGTCCAAACGCTCACGAGCTTTAAGGGGAAGGAGGCGCCAAGCTCGTGTTAAAGCGATGATTTACGACCGCTAAAGCTCGACGAGTGGTGCAAGTAGGCGGGATCCGCTCCTCATTTGCTGACTTTTACGGCATGCCTCGTTATCTCTATTGAGCATGCATGATATTTAGAGCAGAAGTCCTCGCACTTTTCGGCCCAACTCCTATCCTCATAAGCCAGCCCGCACTCCTCGCAGATGAACAAAACCCTGCCGCCTATCAGCTTCTCCTTCACCACTGCTGCCACCTTTTCTCGATAACCGTGATTAGGGCCTCAGCTGTAGAAAAGCTTTATGACTTTATGTAAGCTTCTCCTCGACCAGCTTCGCTCTGAGAACGGCTTCGAGTTACTCCCCCACGAATCGCCTTCCGACAGAGGCGACTAATTATCTGATAGTAGAGATGCCGCAATAGCTCAAGGGCTCGAGATGCCTTGAACTGAGGCACAGTTTTAAGGCCCATTTTCTTAGAGTCGCGGGCGTTGGGGCTTGACCCCTTATCGTGGATCACTTGGGTTTCGACTTCTCTTTAAGCATCTTCTCGAGCTCTTCGGCTCTCTCGGAGGGCAGCACCCCCAACCTCCTCAAATTGGCTATGCACTCCGCCGCCGACTTGCACCACATGATGCAGGACTCCGAGACCTCCCTCTTCACGGTCCTGCCGCACTCCGGGCACCTCCTCTCGACCTCGTACTCGAAGAACTCCACCTCAGCCCCGCAGACCGGGCAGTACGCGGTTATTATCTGGGGCTCGACCAAGCTCCTGGCTCCTGGACAGTACTTCAAAGCCATAAGACCACCCACGCGAACTAGACCACCTTGAGGTTACCGTCGATCGTGACTATAAGCTCTTCCACGTCCATCTTCTTCCCAGACTTCTCGAGCGCTTCACGAGCTATCCTAGCTAGCTCTGAGCAGCAGGGGACCTCCATCCTGACGACCTTGAGCGACTTCACCTCGTTGTGCTTTATCATCCCCATCAGCTTGTCCCTGTAAAGGGCCTTGTCGCCGAATATCGGGCACCCCGACACGACCACCCTGCCCGCGAAGCTGGAAATGAAGTCCCTGTACACGAAGGGGGCGCAGTCGGCTGACACGACTAGCTCGCGGCCGCTCAAGAAGGGAGCTCGAGGACTTAGGAGCTCGAGCTTCACGGGCCAGTTGGCTATGCCACCCTTAGCTCTCGGCTCGGTCCTGTGCAATTCGGCGTGGGGGGCGCGATGGCTGGGCGGTTCGAAGGGCTCCGCCTCCCTCTCCTCGATCGTTATAGCGCCCTTGGGGCACTCCTTGACGCATGCGCCCAGGCCGTCGCACAGCGACTCCTTCACTAGGGTCGCCTTTCCGTTGACTATTTGAAGCGCTCCTTCGGGGCACGCCGGTATGCAGG
The DNA here is from genome assembly GCA_036786905.1 of Candidatus Nezhaarchaeales archaeon. Taxonomy (GTDB): domain Archaea; phylum Thermoproteota; class Methanomethylicia; order Nezhaarchaeales; family WYZ-LMO8; genus WYZ-LMO8. The sequence goes on from DAIQQE010000038.1 coordinate 2,855, forward strand.
CACCGCAGCCGTCGCACTTCTCCGGGTCGATCCTGACTATCTTCCTAACGACCTTCATGCTTATACCACCTCCGATAGAGTGCCTTCGTGCATAATTAATAAACTATTTATTAATTATTTATAAAACAAAAAACCGTGGGCTGTGTTAGCTTATAAACTGAGGTCGCCAGCTTTCTTATGCTATTTCACCAGCCCTGTAATCGCGCGGTGAAAATTTTTGCTGGTCGCTTCTATTCTTCAATTCGGTGATGACATGGCCAAGTACAGGGTCGTCGTCGATAGAGCGGCCTGCATGGCTTGTGGGGTTGCTCGAGTGGTCTGTCCCAAAGTCTTCGAACGAGGCTCCGACAACGGCAAGAACAAGGTCGTTGACAAGTACAGCATCTACCTAGACGAGAAGACTTCCATTGGGGTCATACCAGAGGAACTCTACGAGTGCGTGATGAAGGCTATTAAGTCGTGCCCCGCAAGAGCCATAAAGATGGAGAAAATTGAGTGATTCAGCGATCCGGAGCCCGCGTTAAGCTTTTGGCTCTCAAGGCATGAAGTAGGGTCGCCCATCGGCGTGAGGTCATAGCGTGTACCTCCAGATGCCCCTCCCCCTATAGTTGTATATCATCGTCTTGTACGCGGTCACGTATTCTATTGAGTAGCCTATCCCCTCCCTGCCCACTCCCGAGCTCTTCCTCCCGCCATAGGGGTAGTAGCCAACGCCATGCCTTGGCATGTCGTTCACGTAAACGGCTCCGACCTCAAGATATCTTATGAGTTTCCTGATCTTGGCTTGGTGCTCGCCGAATATCGCTGCGTCGAGGCCATACCTCCTGCCGTTGGCCAGCTCTATGGCCTCGTCTATGTCCGTGAAGCTCGTTATCAACGCGATCGGCGCGAAGACCTCCTTCTGGTACAAAGTGCACTGCCTCAGCGCGTTCTTGTCTTTAAACTCTACGAGGGTGGGCTCGACGTACGTGGGCCCCAGCCTCTTACCGCCAAAGAGGACCAACCCGCCCCGCTTCACGGCGTCCTCCAAGGCCTCCATCATCACGTCCGCGGCGCCGGGTTCTATCAGCGGCCCCATGGTAGTAGCTGGATCTCTAGGGTCTCCGACCTTGACCTTTGATAGTTCCTTCACGAGGAGGGCCTTGAAGTCCTCGTATATCGCCTCCTCAACGAGCACGAGCTTGATGGCGTCGCACCTCTGCCCTGAATAACTGTAAATCCCGGCCGCAACTCTTTCGGCGGCGAGGTTCAAGTCCGCGTCGGCTAGCACTATGGCTGGGTCCCCGCCGCCGAGCTCCATGACGAACTGCTTGATGCCCGCTCTCTCGATGACCTTTTTGCCAGTCTCGCTACTACCAGTGAAACTTATCGCACCGATCCTCTCGTCGGCCACTAGCCTATCGCTCTCGACGCCGGGTATGGTCACTACCGCCAGCGAATCTCTCGGGAAGCCACTCATCTCCAAGACCCTCGCGAAGAGCAGGACTGGCAGAGGGTCTGCGGATGGCGGCTTAATCACGACAGCGTTGCCGGCCACGAAGCTGTACACGACCTTTGAGGCCGCGTCGAAGAGGGGGTAGTTGAACGGTACAATTGCCAGCACGACCCCTATGGGCTCCCTCCTCACGACTGCCTCGGTCTCCACGGTCGTCGAGTTCCAGTCGCCGGGCATGTACTCTCCAAAGATCTTCCTAACGTCTAGGTGCGCCGCCCTGATCCTGTCTATGGTGGCCATGACCTCCCCCATCGCTTGGGAGCGGGTTTTGCCCGCATTGACCTGTAGTGCTCGGATGAAGTCCTCCTTGAGTTCTTCGAGCCTTTGAGCGGCGCTCTCCAAGACCTCGATGCGCTTCTCCCCCGGCATGTCCCTGGCGGACCACCTGCCATAGCTGTACACCTTAGCTAAGACGCGATCAACGTGGTGCCAGTCCAGTTTAGAGACCTTCGCTATGACGGACAGGTCTATGGGCGACTTAACCTCAAAATACCTCCCGCTGTCTAACCACTCTCCGGCAACGAAGGCCTTGTAGTGGGGAATTCCGTCCTTTTCTTGAAAGACTTCATCGAAGGCCCTCTCTTCTGGCTTGAAAACCGTGCCCAAGACCACCCCTGTTGAGGTATGACCTAGCTGTCTTATATGTCGCTCGCGGCAGTGAAAGGTGAAGACTTGCCCTAACGCTTAGGGTATCGAGTCATGGCTATGAGAATAGCGGTCATTGTAAGGGGCCTCCCTTTAAGCCTCTCCGATCTCTACGTGATAAGACGACGAAAGTCACTGCTCACCGCAAACTTAACGGTGCTCAACCGTCCTCAAGCTCAAGGCCTGAGCCATCCCTTAGCGATTTTAGAAGTATTCAATTAAGGTTAAATTCCCGTGTTGTTGAGGTAGTATGGAGATAAATAATCCATAAGGGGGCTCTTTATGAGTTTATTTCTGTCGAGTCCTCTCGCAAAGCTCGACGCAAAAAGCCTCAAGATTATATCGCTGTACTCTGAGGACCCAGACATCTCCCAAGAGGAAGTTGCCAAGAGGGTGGGGATATCGCAGCCAGCCGTCGCGATTAGAGTTAGGAAGCTCAAGCAGATGGGCGCCCTGGAGAAGAGAGTCGGTATAGACCCCTTGAAGGTCGGGCTCCACGTGGCCAAGGTAGACGTCTCCACGACCAACGTCAGCAAGGTCCTAAGCAAGTTCGTCAACTGCCCTTACTTCCTCAACGGCTTCGTCACGACGGGGAAGAACAACTTGTGCCTCCTGTTCATGGCCGAGGACTTGCCGACGCTCGAGTCGATAGTCGACAATCACTTGAGAGTCGACGAGGACGTTCGAGACGTAGAGTTCAACATAGTGGTCTCGGCCGTTAGAGGAATTATAGCTCCGGTCAGAGTCTACGACAGGCCAGAGGACAGGCCTCCTTGCGGGAGCGCGATAATGTGCCGTGACTGCCAGAGCTTCAAAAATGGCTCTTGCTCCGGGTGCCCAGCCCTAGGACATCATAAGTCTTCGCCATAATGTTAATTATTTATAAAAGCCTATTGGCATTTAACTAATTTAGGATTAAGAAAATCTTTATTAATTTACAAATGGCTGGGATGAAGTCGGTGGTCCTGTGAGCCACGAGCCCTTGAGGATGTTTTGCTACCAGTGCGCCCAGACCGCCAGGGGGACTGGCTGTACGGTGGTCGGCGTTTGTGGGAAGAGCCCAACGGCGGCCCGTTTCCAAGACTTCTTGCTCTTCGGGGTCAAGGGGGTCTCGGCCTATCTGTACCACGCCAGAGAGCTCGGCTACTCGGACCCCGAGATAGACGCCTTCCTAGAAGAGGCCCTGTTCACCACTAAGACCAACGTCAACTTCGACGAGAAGGAGCTCTTCGAGTACTGCCTGAGGCTCGGAGAGGCCAACATTAGGGCCATGAGATTGCTCAAGAAAGCTTACATTGATGCATATGGAGAGCCGGAGCCCACCCCCGTGAGGACTGGGGCCGTCAGAGGCAAGGGGATCATAGTCACGGGCCACAGCCTTAAGGCATTGGAGGAGCTGTTAAAGCAGACCGAAGGGATCGGGATAAAGGTCTACACCCACTCCGAAATGTTGCCAGCACACGGGTACCCCAAGCTCAAGAGGTACGAGCACTTAGTTGGAAACTTGGGGAAGTCGTGGCACGATCAGCGGCAGCTCTTCGCCAAGTACCCGATGGCGATACTAGCCACCACCAATTGCGTGCTGATACCGACAGAGGCCTACAGGGACCGGATGTTCACCACCGGGCCTGTCAGGCTGCCGAGCGTCAAGCACATAAGCGGATACGACTTCGCCGAGCTGATCAAGAAGACAGAGGAGCTACCGGAGGCGAAGGAGGAAGAGGGCAGGGTCACTTTGCGGACTGGCTACTCTAGATCGGCGATCCTCAGAAATGCCGAGAGGATTAAGGAACTAGTCGAAGAGGAAAAGATAAGGCGGATATTCTTAATAGGCGGATGTGACTCACCGCTGAAGGAGATGGATTACTTCAGAGAACTGGCGCTAAAGCTCCCCAGGGACACCATAATCCTGACCCTCGCTTGTGGCAAGTACAGGATTAATGACTTGGATTTAGGAGATATAGAGGGCCTGCCGAGACTCATGGATCTCGGTCAGTGCAACGACGCCATAGTGGTAATGGACTTATTGCCCGACTTGGCCAAGGTCTTGGGCATGAAGTTAGAAGAGCTACCGCTGACGATCGTCTTGAGCTGGTTCGAGCAAAAAGCGGTGGCAATACTATTAAGCCTGCTGCACTCGGGCGTGAAGGGCATTTACCTAGCTCCCAGGCTCCCAGCTTGGGTGAACGAGGACATACTCAAGGTGCTTAAGGAGAGGTATGAAATAAAGCTGGTCTCAACCCCCGAGAGTGACTTCAAGGAGCTACTTAAGGGCTAAGAAGGGCTCTCGAAGACTTTCACCTTATTCCTCTTCCCCTTTAACTTACTCCAGGCCTTATGCGGGGTCAGAGGCCTGTCTTTCAGGGCCTCTGACGATAGGATGTCGTAAGAGGGCAGGGCACGACTGATAATACGAGAGCGAGACGAGGTACTACACACAATCGGTGGCCACTTTTCGAGCCGTTTAAGCGATTTAAAATGAAGGCCTCAGAACTAAACAAGCCCGGCTATCACTGCTGAGGCTATGAGAGCTATCGCTGCCATCGGCAACACATACTTCCAGAAGAAGGCCAGCGCTTGATCCACTCTAAACCTCCCGGTTATGGTCCTGATCCACGTTATGACCGCCACTACAGCCAAGTACTCTATCACCGTTATTACCAGGACTACGTACCACGGAAGCCAAGCGAATGGAGTGAAGCCTCCGAAGAAGAGCATCGTTATCAAGAGCGAACCCACGACGACTTCCACGTCGTGGAGGCCAAGTAACAAAGCTAGCTTGAAGCCCGAGTACTCAGTGAACGGGCCAGCGACTATCTCCGTCTCGGCTTCTGGTATGTCGAATGGCTTAGCCAGCAACTTGCACTGTAGCGACAATAGAGCAGAGATGAGGGACAGTACCATTGGGACTATTGTGCGTGGATCGGCCCAAAGCCTCCACGCCTCGAGACACGATCGGTACAGCGAGTAACCAGCCCCGTAGAAGGCGCTTGATAAGACCACAGGCGTCAATATCGAAGCTACGAAGGCGATCTCATAGGCGAGGGTCATGCTGAACAGCCTCGAAGACCCGATGGCGCTGAATGGATTTGGGGTCAGCACCCCGACGAGGGCGAGCGCTATCGTCGGCCAGACTAGTAGGTACATTGCCAACATGATGTCGTAATCCGCCACTATCGGTCGGGGGGCTATCGGCAACATGAGGGTCAATGCGACGACAGAGCCTATGGCCACCGACAAGAGGATTATCGAAAGCCTCGGGCTAGAGCCCTCAGTAGAGATGTCCTCTTTAAAGAACAGCTTGATGTAGTCGGCTATCGGCTGTAGTATTCCAAAGGGGCCCGTGTATGAGGGGCCCATCCTGTTTTGCATGCGCGCACACACCTTCCGATAGTACCACTGCGTTAGCCACGCGGCCACGCTTAAAAAGAGGGCCCCGGGGTAGACCAATGTCTCGAGAGCCAATTCCAACAAACTCATCAAACCATCACCACGACTAGGACTATCGCCAAGACGACCATGAATATGAACATCCAGAAGAGCCAGTCACTCAATATTCCGGTGTGCACTTTGTCTCGAAGCGTGTCGTAAAATGATCGGAGAAGCCTCCTCCAAACGGCCCAGTACATGCCCGCGTCGGGTAGTCCGGTCTCAGAAGGCCGCAACGTTTCGCCACAGGCGAAGGGCTTCCGCCTTTCCTCAGAACCTCTCGTCAAAGCCCTCGTAGCCCTTACGGACAAGCCGTATGCTATTAGCAAGACCACTAAGATCAGCACTATAGCGAATGCCGCTTCCAAGGCGGATATTAACAAGGACGTCATCTCTACCGCCCTCCTTCAAAAATTGCCTGGGCAAATCTTTGAGCGGCAGCTGTGTAGCCTTGGTAGTCGAAGAGGGACGAGACGGCAGGCGATATCACTCGGTCCACGAACAGCGGCGCGATGAGGCCCAGCAATATGCATAGGCCAGCCAAGGCTAGCAGTGGTGCAACCATGGACTTAGGCGCCTCTCCAATCGAGGACAAATCCCTAACGGGTTGTCTGGCGTATACGTGGTAGAAGGCCTTCATGTAACCCATCAACCCCAAGACGCTGGTCACAACTATGACCACCACAAGCGGGGCCAACCAGCCCGTCTCTAGATACGCCATGAACAGCCACAACTTGCTCATGAACCCGTTAAGCGGCGGCGCGCCCGCCAGCGCCAGAGCTCCTATTAAGAAGGCCGCGCTCGTGAGCGGCATTCTCTTGCCCACACCGGCGAGCCCGTCAAAGTCTCTAGTTCCAGCGGCGTGTATGAGGGCCCCGGCGGCCATGAAGAGAAGGGCCTTCCCGATCGCGTGGTTCACCAAGTGGAATAGGGCCGCCGTCAGCCCACCTTGGCTCCCCAAGCCCATGCCCATGGCTATGTAGCCTATGTTGAGTATAGTTCCGTAGGCTATCAGCCTCTTTATGTCGCGTTGCAGGAGCATGAGGGCAGATCCTATTATTGCCGATGTCACCCCTAAGACTATTAATATGTAGTCCAGCACTTGGACTACCGGAGCTGTTAGAGGAGCGCCCCTGAATATCGTGAACAGATATCTCATTAGCGCGAATATCGCGACCTTGACCATGATCCCCGAAAGCAGAGCTGATATAGGGGATGGGGCTGCGGGATGGGCGTCGGGGAGCCAGAAGTGGTTGGGGGCTACCGCTGCTTTTAAGCTAAAGGCCCAGAACGTCAAGGCCAAGAATATGGCCGAGCTCAAGAACACGTTGCCCAGCGGAGGGCCCGTCACGGGCAAAGTCGAGCCCCTGAGCTTCAAGGCTAGGTCGGCCATGTTGAGCGTGCCGAAGGCCCCGTAGGCGAAGATTATGGCTATGAAGTAAACCGTCGTGGCCACCGAGCCAACGATCGCGTACTTTATGGCAGCTTCTACGGCCTCGTGGACGTGTCGCCTGAAGGCCACTAGGCCGTACGCAGATATCGACATGACCTCGAGCATGACGAAGAGGTTAAACGCGTCCCCCGTGTAGACGCAACCCAACATGCCGGCCTCAAAGCCCAGCAACAGCGTGTAATAGTACTGCACGCCAGTGTCGTGCTCCATGTAGCGCAAGCTGAAGATGGTGGCCGCTAGCACGAGCCCTGTGATCAGCAGGCCCATGAGAGCGCCAGCGCGGTCGAGTTCGTAGACTATGCCCACCGGTGGCGGCCATGCGCCAAAGGCGTATATCAGGGGCTGAGTGGAGGACGACGCGTACAAGCCGTAGGTTAGGAATATCGAAAGTATGAAGTTTATAGCGGCTATCGTCAGGGCGAAGCTCTCCCAAGCGACCCTCCTCTTCACGGCCAAGCTCAACAGCGGCAATACGAACGCAGACGCTATGGCTAGGAAGGGTTGAAGGGCCGCCATTTGAGCCACGATGTCCGGGTACATCAGTCAAACACCCTCCTCAAGTACTTTTCAAAGCTTTTTGATATCGCCTCATAACACGTTTTTTCATCGGTGGACCTGACGTCTATCCAGTGGACGTAGTACTTCTTCTCCCCACTCTCGCTCAAGTCCACGACAACAGTCCCCGGCGTGTTCGTGATGGAGCACGCGACCGCCGTCTTGCCGTAGTCGCTCTCCAACGTGAAGGGCACCCTTACTATCCCTGGCCTAATGGGCATTTTGGGGTGCAGAATCCTTCGAATTACATCGAGGTGGGTCTTCACCTCTGCCACTAAGAAGTAGTAGAAGAAGTATAGGATCGCCCAAGCCCATCTGACGACGTTAAAGGCCTTGTGAGGGTTCTTCTCTATCAAGATCGTCGATGTTAAGAAGGCCAAGATGGCTGAGGTTATCGAGCCCAACACTAAGTCCATCACCGAGATGGAGGCAGAGGCTATTA
>DAIQQE010000170.1:0-2397 GCA_036786905.1 Candidatus Nezhaarchaeales archaeon
GAGGACTGTGAGGCATAATATCAAATCAAAAGACCTAAGGCGAAATGGCGGGCTTTCAACATCACCTAGCACGAGGTCTACGTCGCGGGACCTCAGCCTCTCTTTGGCCTTTCGGAGCATCCCCTCCGAGAAGTCCACTCCAACTATGAAACGCCCCTTGCCTCGAAGCCTCTCAGTTATTAGGCCAGTTCCACAGCCCGCGTCCAGTATGGTTCCAGTAAGGGAGGAGATGGCCTTGAGGCGGGAGATGGCTTCGAACTTCCTAGTCTGTTCGCTCTCATAGAGGTCGTCGTAAAAGGTCGAGGTGAGGTCATACATCCGGCGAAGTCTCGCTTTCTTAGATACCACAAGTCAACCTAATCTGTTGGACGAGAGATATATCACCTTTTTGCTTCTAATCAACACAGTTAACATATGGGGGCAAGGCATAAGCTAGCACTTGGCGGTTATGAGGGTAATAGTTTCGCAACATGTCAGCTTTAATTCGTTGGAGAAAATTATAAAATCGACCGAGTTGAATGGGATCTTCATGGTACTTGGCGCGAATGAGGTTAAGCAGTTTGCCAGAAGCATCGGTGCTGACCTCGTTGGGGTAGCTTCAACTGACCGATTTGAGGGCGCGCCTCCAGGACATAGACCCGAAGATCTCTTACCCGGCGCCAAGAGCGTGATCGTCATAGCGAAGAGGTTACCGCTCGCCGTTGTCAGGGCCATCCCGAGCTATTACTACTCCGTCAGCGTTGAAACGATTAACCGAGAGCTATGTTCTCTGTCCTACCGCATTGCTACTTACCTTGAAGACCTCGGATACTTGGCGTTGCCACTGGACAACGAAACCGGGCGTGATTATTTTGAAGAGGACGGGAAGTTTAGAATGTTGGCTGACTTATCTTTGAGGCACGCCGCGGTCTTGGCAGGGCTGGGAGAGATAGGTGCTGGAGCATTTCTCGTCACCCCGCGTTTTGGACCGAGAGTAAGACTTGCCGCAGTAATTACAACCGCCGCGTTAAGGCCCGACCCCATGCTCACGAAAGAGCCGTTGAAGTGGGGGGTCATCTGCAGGCCCGAGGCATGCCGAGCTGCTTGCATCAGGGCGTGTCCTGCCAAGGCATTTCCAGACCAGTTCCCGCCACCAAATCCACCTGTGATAGATCACTTAAGGTGCCGAAAATATCGCTACCCAGAATTAGACGTAGAGGCCTGGCACATCATGGCCGAGTTCTGTCGAAGAGGTTTGAGCAAGATAGAAAGAGACGCCATGGCGGCGAAGTTAAGCTCAAGGCTACTGGGCATGGGTAACCGCTTTGAGAGGTGCGCCATTTGCATAAAAGCATGTCCCATAGGTTTAAGGCCTTAGCGTCTATGTGCACCGTTGTATCAATCACGTCGATGCGCGCCGTTAAAAGTGCTGTAGAGCGCATCTTAAAGAGTATAAAATGATGCGCGCAGGTAATGTGGTGGCTCGTAAAAAGACGTTAGACCGATGTAAGTCAGCCACGGTTTAGCAGAGAGGTTCGTAAGCATAGGTTTTGTTTGTGGCTTCCATAAAAATGCCCCTTTCGCTATATTCCTCAGACGTCATTTTTATGGTCCTTGTCTGCTATTTCTTCCTTCTCGCTCATTTTCCTCATAAAACTCTTGGTGTGATTTGTGTTCGGGTCTTCATGCCCGTGTCTGGTTCTCATCCTTTTAGTGCACGACTTTTTGAAACATGTCCGTGAAATTATTCTTCATGATTTTCAAAGGTCATAACGCAACCTTCCCATGACTCATTCGATGGAACTTGAGCTACAGGCTCCTCCCAATAATCTATGGAGAGGAAGGTAAACTACAGTTGTACCAAAAGAGACCGTATAAAAACTCCCTAGAAGAGATAAAACTCAGAGCAAGATGGCCATCTTAGGCTGGCTAGGTAGTGGTGACGGTAAAATGCGGATAAGATCCATTTTCGTAAACGCCCGGAAGTAGTTGCTCATGCAATTTAAAGGGAAGTGTGAAGTGCGTGGTCTAGACTTCATTAAAGCGGAGGTCGTGCCTGAAATTCATCATTAAGATAAAGAGCCGAAGAACAACAAGCCGGCTAACTTAATAGTCTTATGTCCTAACCGTCATACCAAAGTCCGTAAAAGCTCGAAAGAACGAGGAGAGGAGAATCGAGAAAAGAAGAAGTCTGCGCTTGACACACTTAGAGGGGTCGAAGATTCTATCCTCGAGCGCTTAGATGGAGTCGATGCAAGTTCTTAGGTTTCTTCTGAAATATCAAGACTTACTAGGCAAGAGGTTATCTCGATTAGATCGCTAGCTTCCGCCCTTAACCATGTAGGCTCAAAACTAGGGACTAGAGGATAAGAGAGGAAACACCAAAGAACAGTGAATAGTGTACGCACCCTTCTAAGG
>DAIQQE010000171.1:0-2340 GCA_036786905.1 Candidatus Nezhaarchaeales archaeon
GGTTATAACACCTCGCCTGGAGTAATCAACGCTCGCAGGGTTCTCTCTGACCCTCAAGATCCTGAGCCTGTACGTCTTATTCGTCTCGGGGTCTAAGACGTTGGCGTAAGCAGCGTACTTGAGGCTCACCTTCCTGTTCCCACCTCTAACCCTCTTAATTATCCTACTTTCTTCCTCGGCTGGCAAGGTCTCGATGGGATCCCTTCCCATTTCGTACTTCCTCTTCTTCCTGTGGGGCCTTATCTTGCCCCCTGTCGGTTTCTTTAGATCCCTACCGTGGTACTGGGGCATCGGAGAGCCAACCCCATGTCATTAAGGCTATAGCAAAAATCTAAAGGGAGAGGTTATAAGTTTTATGCACATGATGTGGGACCACATGAGTGGCGAAGTCTTGCTGGCCCACGGCGCTGGCGGAACGTTGATGGTCGAGCTCATCAAGAACGTAATCTTGAGGAATGTGAGTCGAAGGAGCGTGTTCAACGGGATAGGCTTAGACGAAATGGACGACGGAGCCACGATACCTCTTGGCGACTACGAAATCGTGCTAAGCATGGACGGGCACACCGTAGACCCCATTTTCTTCCCGGGAGGTGACATCGGGAGATTGGCAGCGGCAGGCACGATAAACGACTTAGCAGTCATGGGCGCAAGGCCTTTGGCAATAATGGACTCGATAGTGGTCGAAGAAGGCTTCCCCTTGGGCGACCTAGAGAGGATCATAAAGTCGATGAACGAGACCGTTGAAGAGGTAGGCGCTGCCATAATTCACGGGGATTTCAAAGTCATGCCTAGGGGCAAGATAGACAAGATAGTCATAAGCACTGCGGGCATAGGGCTGGCCGAGAGGGGCAAGGTCTTGAAGGATTCCAATCTAAAGCCAGGAGACAGGGTCATAGTGACCGGCTTCGTAGGCGACCACGGCATAGCGCTCGCCTCCGTCAGGGAGGGGATAGGGTTCGAAGCCAATATAAAGTCGGACGTGGCCCCTATCTGGGATGTCATCGAAGCGGCCCTGAAAGTCGGAGGGGTCCATGCTGCTAAGGATCCCACAAGAGGCGGGCTCTCAATGGCCCTAAACGAGATGGCCTCGAAGTCAGGCCTCTCGATATGGATCAGAGAGAAGGACGTGCCCATAAGAGAGGAGGTCAAGGCTGCCTCTGAGATGCTTGGGCTGAACCCCCTCGAGGTCACGTGCGAGGGCGTCGCAGTACTCGTGGTCGACGGCTCTGTAGCCGAAGAGGTCTTGGAGGCCATAAAGAAGACAAAGCACGGAAGGCACGCCTCCATTGTAGGTGAGGTGAGAAAGGAGCCCGTGCGCAAAGTAGTCCTTGAAACCGTCGTGGGCGGCAGAAAGCTATTAGAGCCCCCTCTTGGAGAACCAACGCCCAGAGTGTGTTAAAGGTGGAGGAAAGCGGGATCCCGAGGTCTGTAATCGACCTGAGGATCGAGAAGCTGATGGAAGTCATGGCCGGGCTAGGCGCTGGAAGCCTCTTGATCTCCCAACCAGAAAACGTGCAGTACTTAACAGGGTTTAATGTCGTCGGCAACCCGCCCAAGAGGTCTTGGGCCCTCGTCCTCGGAGATCGTGAAGAAGTCTACCTATTAGTCCCGGCTTTGGAGTACTACGAGGCCGAAGAAGAAGCCAAAACGGCAAAAGTCGTAAAGCTCAGCAGAGAGAAGAGCATGGTCGAGGGCCTCCTCGACTTCATGCTGGAGTTGAGGATTCCGAGGCCCGTTTACGTGGACGGCTTTCACGACCATAACTTGATGGAGGGGCTCAGGAAGAGGTTTGGAGAGTTAAGGTCCATGCAAGCGGTCTTGGAGGACATGAGGGCTAAAAAGGATGAATACGAGGTCTCGTGCATAAAGGAGGCCATTAAGAAGACCATAAGGGGTATTGAAAGGGCACGAGAGGCTTTACGCGAGGGCATGAAAGAGACGCAACTCATAGCAGAAATAGAGAAAACGCTATGGGAGGAGGGCATAGACTGCCTAGCCTTCGATGTCATCGTGGCCTCGGGCCCTAGGTCTTCGTATCCTCATGCTAAGCCATCAACGAAGCGCATAGAGAGGGGGGAGAGCGTGGTGATAGACGTAGGGGTAAGGGTTCGAGGATATTGTTCAGACATCACGAGGACGTTCATCGTCGGGGATAACCGAGAGGTAGAAAGGGTCCTAGCATGCGTAATAGACTTGCAGAATACCGTGGCTTCGGATGTTAAAAGTGGTGCTAGGGCCTCTGAACTCTGCGCTAAGGCCAAAGGGCTCTTAGAAAAGGAGGGGCTACATGAGCACTTCTTGCACGGCCTAGGGCACGGCCTAGGGCTCTCGGTCCACGAG
>DAIQQE010000002.1:0-45508 GCA_036786905.1 Candidatus Nezhaarchaeales archaeon
TCTGGGACGAGTTCTTCAGCGCATTTGAAGAGATAGACGCGATGTTCGAGGACATGATGAGGGACTTCGAGAGGTTCATGAGGGAGGGAGGTCCTCGCTCGTACGTCTACGGCTTCAGCGTAACGATGGGCCCGGACGGCAAGCCCGTGATCAGGGAGTTCGGCAACATCAAGCCCTCGCCTCGCGGTCCAATAGTTAGAGAGGAGGTAGAGCCTTTGGTGGACGTCTTCGACGAGGGCGATGTGGTCAAGGTCTGTGCCGAGCTCCCGGGCGTGAGCAAGGAGGACATCAAGGTGAGGGCGACCGACGACAACAAACTGATAATATCGGTCGAAACTCCTCAGAGGAAGTACTACAAGGAGTTAGAGCTTCCGGCTAGGGTCAACCCCGAGAGGGCCAAGGCGACCTACAAGAACGGCGTCTTAGAGGTCGTGCTGGAGAAGGTCGAGAAGAAGGGGAAAAGTATAACAGTGGAGTGAGACCCTAACTCTGCGCTCCAAGGCTCTTGGCGTGATCGCCATGATAACCAAGCGCAAGGAGAAGAAGAGCAGGAAGATGAGGGGCTCTAGGGTCTGCGGCTGGGGCAGGACCGGACAGCACAGGAAGCACGGGGGCAAGGGCGGCAGGAGGGGCTCGGGGCTCCACAAGCACAAGTGGAGCTACATAGTCAAGTACATGCCCGACTACTTCGGCAAGGAGGGCTTCACGAGGCCCAAGTGCTTGCTCAAGGTCGTGAGGGCCGTAAACGTGGGGACCCTCTGCGAGATGGCCGATAAGCTGGTCGAGGCCGGGCTTGCGAGGATCGAGAACGGGGTCTACGTGATCGACGTTAGGGCCCTCGGCTACAACAAGGTCTTGGGCGGGGGCAAGGTTACGAGGCCTCTTCAAGTAATAGCACCAATGGTGGCTGAGAGGGCGAAGGAGAAAGTGGAGGGCGCGGGTGGCAAGGTGGTAATAGAGGCCCTCTGAAGGTAGAGCGAGATGGTCGATGCCCGTAGCGTGATAGAGGCCATATCTAAGGCAGTCCCGAGGGTTCAGAGGCCCGTTAGGAAGGTGAGCTTCGGCGAGAGGGTCCTGTGGACGGCCATAGTGCTCACGATCTTCTTGGTAATGGGCCAAGTGCCTCTCTACGGGATACCGAGGGAGAGCCCCTCTTATCAGCAGACCATTTACAACATAATCTTCGCCGCGAGGCATGGCACGCTCCTCGAGCTCGGCATAGGCCCCATAGTGACGGCAGGCCTGATAATGCAGATACTTGTGGGCACAAAGATCGTAAACCTCGACTTGACGAACCCCCGCGACAGGGCTCTTTTCACGAGCTCCCAGAAGGTCATGACCATCGTTGTGACCGCCGTGCAGGCCGCGGCATCTGCCTTAGCCTACAAGTACATAGGGCCCACGGTCCCGATGATCATCTTCGCGCAACTCTTTGTTGCCACGCTCCTGCTAATGCTCTTAGACGAGCTCGTCGATAAGGGCTGGGGCATAGGCAGCGGCATAAGCCTGTTCATAGTAGCTGGCGTCGCGCAGCATATCTTCTGGTTCTGCTTCAGCCCCGCGCCGGTCAGAGAGGATGGAGGGCCCCTAGGGGTCTTCCCCGCCCTCATCTCCCTCGCCGTCGGCGGAGGGGACGTGTGGAGCCTCATCATCGGCTCCCCCCAAGCCCCGTGGCTACCAACCCTGACGGGCTTCGTTGCCATGATGGTCATGTTCGTGGTATTGATATACCTAGAGGGCATGAGGGTAGAGGTGCCGATAGTCTACTCAAAATACGGGGGCCTCAAGGCCAAGACCCCTCTCAAGCTCCTCTACGTATCGGTGATCCCCGTAATCTTCTTCGGGGTAATAGGAGCTAACTTCCAGTGGCTAGCCCACCTGACCCAGAACCCCTTCATAATCGGCGTGAGCAAGGCCTTCGTGGCGCCACACGGCCTCATAGACGTGCTCCAGAGACCGTTGCACGCGCTCGCCTACACTCTGCTCATTTGCTCAACGTGCGCCCTCTTGGCCCTCGCATGGGTCGAGGCCTCGGGCATGTCCGCTAGAACCCAAGCGGAGAACATCGTGAGGTCCGGGCTCCAAATACCCGGCTTTAGGGGGGCCCCCTCGGTTATTGAAAAGTACTTGGCCAGGTACATCGAGAACTTGACTTGGATCAGCGGCGTGTTTGTGGCGCTGATAGCGGCCCTCGGGGACATATTTGGAGTCCTGGGAGGGGGCACCGGGATACTCCTGATGGTCGGCATCCTATACCAGTACTACCAGTTAATGGTCCGGGAGAGGGCTTTGGAGATGTACCCTGCGCTGAAGCAGTTCTTGGGGGCCGAGTAGGTGGTGCCAAGTGGACTGGCTCCAAGGAGCGTCGCAGTGGCTTAGAAGCGTCCTAGGTAGCTTCGCAGAGCCGCCGCTGAGCGCCGTCTTCGTGTTCGCGATAGCTTTCGTGGCGTGCCTGATCTCGCTGAGCATTCAGAGGCTCATGATCGACGTGAAGATCGTCAGGCAACAGGCGCAGGAGCTCAGTAAGTGGAGGAGGGAGCTGTTCAAGGCCACGAAGGCCAAGGACGTGAAGGCCGTGGAGAAGCTCATGAGGAAGAAGCCCTACATGGACAAGCTACAGGCCATGTACACCTCCCAGACGATGAAGCCCATGATCGTGTACTTCGTGCCCCTTCTACTCCTCTTCTGGCTCTTCGCAGGGGTCTTCAACAACGTCAACGTCGCCTACCTGCCGATCATAGGCCAGCCCGTGCCCTTCTGGGTCTGGTACTTCTTGTCTTCTTTAGCGATCTCCCCGATACTGCAGAGAGTTTTAAATCTAGACTTCCAATCCTCCGACTGAGGGGATAGCAGTGGTAAGACCGGGTCTCAGGGGGAAGCCGTACAAACTCGTCAGGACCCCGGGCGGGAGGCTCGTGCGGAGGCCCGTCGAGTTCAAGAGAAAGGAGGCCAGGTGCGCTTGGTGCCACGGAGAGCTCCACGGAACCCCTGCCCTGTCGAAGGTCGAGATGAAGAGGCTCCCCAAGAGCCGCAAGAGGCCCGAGAGGCCCTACGGAGGCTACGTATGCGCGAGGTGCCTGAGGTTAGGGCTCGTCAAAGCAGTTATCAGGGGTCCTCGGTAGTAAGCTGTGCCTCGTGGTTCGCTCCTCGAGTTCGCAGGCTTTAAAAATGGCCAGATTTTAGTGGATTTATGGGGCTAGTCATAGCCATTAGCGGCAAGCCGGGCGCCGGCAAGACGACCTACGCCAAGGAGGTCGCCCGCTTCTTCAACTTGAGGTACGTGTCCTCTGGGGCCCTTTTTAGGCAACTGGCCAGTGAGAGAGGGGTTGACCTAGTAGAGCTCCACAAGCTAGCAGAGAAGGACTTCGAGATAGACAGAGCCATAGACAGCAGAGCTGCGGAGGAGGCCAAGAAGGGAGATGTGGTGGTCGAAGGCCACTTGGCCGGGTGGGTTCTATGCGACATAGCCGACCTCAAAATCTTCTTCACCGCTCCGCTGGAGGTGAGAGCGCTGAGGGTCGCGGCCCGAGACGGAGTGCCCTACGAGGAAGCGCTGAGAGAGCTCAAGCTAAGGGAGGAGAGCAACAAGCTAAGGGCGAGGCTCCTCTACGGCTTCGACCTCGACGACCTGTCAATCTTCGACGTCATATTCAACACGAACAGGCTCAGCAAGGAGGTCATAACCGAAACGTTAAAAACCCTAATCTCAAAGTTCGTAGAGCGCCGAGCCACAGGGTGGCGGACATGCCAGCCATAGAAGTGGGCAGGATATGCGTCAAAAACGCTGGCAGGCTCGCTGGTAGGAAGTGCGTGATAGTGGACATAGTGGACGAGAACTTCGTCCTAGTGACCGGGCCCAAGGACGTCACCGGAGTCAAGAGGAAGAGGGCCAACGTCAGACACCTAGTTCCCACGCCCGAGAAGATAGACATACCCAAGGGGGCCAGCGACGAAGAGGTCAAAGCCGCCCTCGAGAGAGCTGGCAAGCTGGAGTTCATGAAGGAGAGGGTCGCTCCGATAGCCCCATAAGCCACCCCTCCATTACTCATTTTGGTGAAGCAGATTTGGGCATGCTGATAAAGGCGGAGGAGGCGACGGACTACAGGTACGGCTGTCCCCCTGATCAGAGGCCCATAGAGCTCCACTTGGACCTAGGGATAGTAAACCTCGACAAGCCGCCGGGCCCTACGAGCCACGAAGTGACCTCGTGGGTCAAGAAGCTCCTCGGCGTCGAAAAGGCCGGTCACGGAGGAACCCTAGAGCCCTGCTAAGGGCGGGGAGACCCCAAGGTCACGGGCGTATTGCCCATAGCCCTAGGCAGAGCACGCAACGTCCTCCAATACATAGTGCACTCCGACAAGACCTACGTCTGCGTGATGGCCCTCCACGAGGCCGTGCCGGAGGAGAGGGTCAGGGAGGTCTGCCGAGAATTTGTGGGACCGATCTACCAGA
Organism: Candidatus Nezhaarchaeales archaeon; assembly: GCA_036786905.1. GTDB lineage: Archaea > Thermoproteota > Methanomethylicia > Nezhaarchaeales > WYZ-LMO8 > WYZ-LMO8. The sequence continues at coordinate 4,453 of DAIQQE010000002.1, forward strand.
GGCCCCCGCTCAAGGCCTCGGTCGAAAGGAGGCTCAGGGTTAGGAGGATATACTCGATAGAGGTCCACGAGGTCGTCGGCAGGCTCGTGCTGATGACCGTTAAGTGTGAGGCCGGGACCTACATAAGGAAGCTATGCCACGACATAGGCGAGGTGCTGGGCGTAGGGGCCCACATGGCCGAGCTCAGGAGGATACAAACAGGGCCCTTCACCGAGAACGAGAACTTGGTGACGATGCATGAGTTGCACGAAGCCGTCGTCGCGTGGAAAGAGCACGGCGACGACAGCCTCTTGAGGAGGGCGGTACTTCCAGTCGAGTACGTCGTAAAGGACGTGCCGAAGATCTACGTAAGGGACTCCGCGGTCGATGCCATATGCCACGGGGCCCCTCTGGCGGCTCCCGGGGTCCTCCACCTCACTGACGACATAACCAAGGACAGGCGAGTGGCCATAATGACGTTGAAGGGCGAGCTCGTCGCCATAGCCAAGGCGCTGATGAGCTCTCACGAAATATTGGAGGCCAACAAGGGCATAGTCGCCAAGCCCGTGAGGGTGATAATGAGGCCGGGCACCTACCCCAAGTCGTGGAAGTCCTCTAGGCTTGAGGAGAAAGGATAATTAAAGAGGGGCTCTGCTCCATTATACTTGGAGCCGGGATACCCTAGTGGTAGGGGGCAGGCCTGGAGAGGCCTTTAGGCCCCACCGAGCCTGTGGCCCTCTGGGCCGCGCGGGTTCGAATCCCGCTCCCGGCGCCACCCCCATTAATATCGCGCTAGCTGAGCTCTTCGACTTTCGATTCACAGTAGCTATCGACTAAGTACTTGAACGGTATCTTGTTCGTCCAGCTGCTTCGATCGAAGACGCTCATGAAATCCACTCCGATCACCACGCCCCCTTCCTTCGATATCTCCTCGGTTACTTTGAGGACGGCTTCGGCCGTTAGCCCCGACGTAGGCATTGCCAGCCCTCCCAACAGCACGACGACGTCGGATCCTCTTGGATCGGCCTTCTCGCCCACCTGAAAGCCATAGCCTTCGATGTACGTCAGCTTGACGGCCTTGTCCAACGTCACGTTTGGGGCGTGAACCATGTCGACTACCAAGTCCTTGACGGCGTAAGCCAAGAGTTCTATGAAGGGCAAGCATGCGGCCGGCGTGCCTAAGAAGGTTATCTTGAGGCCCTTGCTCTGAGACTATTTAGACACGGCCTCTCTAAATCCCCTCGTTAAGCTAATGATGCACTTCCCTGAATACGAGAGACAGCGCGACCTCGTAGCTCGTCGCGGCCGAGTCCGGCGATGCTTTAAAAGACTTGCGGGACTTCAAAGCGAATCAGCATGAAGCGTCGATCGAGGAGGGGAGCGCACAGAATAAGGCTAAGCGCCCGGTGAGTTTTCAAGGCGTGCCCCCTAAGGCGACGAGGCATGATCAGCGCAGACGTGCTCGTCGTCGGTAGCGGTGCTGGAGGAAGCGTGGCATCGCTCGAGCTCGCGAAGCGGAACTTCAAGGTGGTTCTAGCAGAGGCTGGCGAGGGCGTAGACCTAGCGAGGGCTAGGTTGGGCTACCGCCCCGTGCTGTCGTCGATTGAGGTCCTTAAGTGCGAGGGTCTTGGTGGCACCACGCTGGTGTCCATGGGCAACATGCTAGTTACAGGCGAGCTGCTCGAGAGATTCAAAGGCCTAGGAGTAGACCTGGCGGCCGAAGTTCAAGAGGTCTGCAAACTCATGTCTGTTTCTAAGACGCCAGCGGACAAGCTACCAGCTTTCGCTAGGAAGTTCGTCGAAGTCGCTGAGAGGGTGGGGCTGAAGGCAGAGGTCATGCCGAAGTCCGTAGACTTCGACAGGTGCATGGGATGTGGTAGGTGCGCCTATGGATGCCCTAACGAGGCGAAGGTCTCGGCCCTAGATCTGGTTAAGGCCGGCGTGCGACAAGGACTAATGCTCCTGTCCCGATTTAGGGTCGACAAGCTACACAAGCGCCAAGGGCGAGTGGTGGCAGAAGGAGCGATGGATGGCAAGAGGCTCAAGGTGGAGTGCAGGGCTCTCGTCCTGGCAGCGGGCGCCCTCGAGACGCCCAAGCTCCTAGCCCAGCTCCACGAAGACGAAAACGTGGGGAGGAATCTGTTCGTAGACCCCTTTGTGACGGTCGGCGGGCCCTACGATGGGCCTCCCTCGAGCGATGGCATTCAGATGGCCGTCTACGTCGACTTCAGCGACTTCCTGTTGTCGCCTCACTACACCGGGCTCCTGCAGTTTCAGCTAACGGCTAGGGGCGTCGACCTCAAGGGCAGGGGGATCGCCTCAATAATGGTCAAGGTGGCCGACGAGGGCAAAGGGGTCGTGTGGCCCGACGGTGTCGTAGAAACTCGAATGACTCGAAGGGACTTGAAGGTCCTAGAGAGAGGGGTTGAGAGGGCCAAGGAGTTGCTCTCGGAGCTTGGAGTTAGGGAGAACGAAATCGCTATGACGCACGTGAGGGGGGCGCATCCCGGCGGAACCGCGGCGATAGGCTACGTGGTCTCTCGAGACCTGACGATCGATGGTTGCGACGGGGTCTTTGTGGCCGATGCCAGTCTGATACCTCCCCCACTTGGAAAGCCGCCGGTTTTGCTGATAATGTCCTTGGCTATGAGGGTGGCGAGGAGGGTCTGCGAGTACTTGCGCTAAGCCCCTTTATTTCTCGTATATGGTGTTAACGACGCCCATTAAAGCCGAGAGTGCTTGGGGGTTCTCCTTGAAGAAGTCCATCAACTTCACTATCCTGTTCACCGTCAAGTCGTGAAGCTCGTGCTCCATGCTGCAGGCGTCGTCTTCCGCTATGTCCTCTGGCAGTTTTAGGAGGGTCATCAAGAACTCCTTGAGGGCCTCGTGCCTCTTGTATATGGCCTCTGCCAACCTAGCACCCTCGTCGGTGAGCGTTATGGCTCCGTGCTTCACGTACTTCACCAACCCCTTGCGAGCGAGCTTGTTGAGGTACTCGACTATGCTGGGGGGCTTTACGTTTAGCATCTCGGCCAACACTTTGACCCTTATGGTCTCGTCCCTCTTCCACAAAACGTACAGCGCTTCCAAGTACTCCTCCTCTCTTCGACTCCTCCTGGAGGGCAATTTCAGTCGACCCTATGAGGATGCTCGCTCTCCCGTAAGGCTTCGCCCAACATAAAGATTTTGGACCTTGACCGGCCGAGTCAGGCGGCCTAGCGCCCCTCACGCATCAGGAGGGGTCTGGAGTCTTCATCCTCGGCCAAGAGTAAAAGAGGAGAGACGCCTTATGTGCTTTTCCTCAAGCAAGGGGCTAGCCCTTAGAAGTCCAAGCCTCTGCGCATTTCCTAGGCCCGAGCAGGCCACGCGACGATCAAGCACTAAGCACGCCAATGGCGTTAGGGGCCGCTTTGATGCGAGTCGTTTAGCTATGCAGGCGAAAAGCTTTAGCTGGAGCACGATCCCCATATCATGGGCGATGATGTCTCCCTCAGCTACGCCCGATCGATGATGCAACTATGGGGGTCTGAGCCCTTGGCGAGCAGCGTTGCCTTCATGATCTTTTCGGGTAGGGGCAATCTCATAATCCACGGCCCTTCTCAGTGTTGAGCGTCTGACGTGTGGTGCCTAGCCCTCGCTCCACGGCTTTGTCCTCTGCGCCACGAGGGCCGTTCAGCACTAGGGCTCCTCGCTCTTCGAGCTTTGCCGCTTACTGACTCCTCATCTTGACTGCTATCGCCTTAGTCTTGCTGGGCTTGTAAAAGGCACAATTGGACCTGATCTCTAGTCCCAGCTTACATCTCCCCATGCCGTAGTACTTGCAAATGTGACACCTCAAATCACACCACCCCCGAGGGGGTTGGTCTCTGAGCGGTATTTGATCGCGAGAAGGCCTCTTAGGGCTTGGCACAACCCCTGTGCGCTCTCGCTTTGTGAACGGATAGACCCCTCTTGCTCTCGAACTTCTTGCCACAAACTTCGCACGCATAGGACATGAGGGGTCACCCTAGGTGACTTCCTCGACTCCAAACTTTCAAAGCAAAGCGTTAAAAATTTATCTCATTTACGGTTAAGGTTGCATCGACCTCCTTTGGCGAGGGGTCTTGGCCCTTGTACTTCGACGCCCACTGCCACCTCCACGAGTTTAACGAGGAGGAGGTAAAGGGGTTCAGGGGCTACGTCATAGCCGCAGTCTCAGACGACGTCGAGTCCTCTAAGAAGACCATGAAAATGGCCCAGGAGCGAGAGAACGTGGTACCTTGCTTCGGTATACATCCCTGGGTCGTAGACAAAGCCTCGCTGAGCGACGTGGACGAGATAGAGGCGTTGGTGTCGAGGACTAAGCTCTGCGCCCTCGGGGAGGTGGGCCTCGACAAGAGATTCGTCCCCCAAACTTTCTCCAAGCAGGTGAAATTCTTCGAAGAGTTCGTGAAGATGGCCGTTGAGTACGGGGTCCCGCTCAACGTCCACGCGGCGGGCGCTTGGCGCGAGGTCTACGAGGTCCTCTTAAAGAGGGACGTGGAGAAGGCCTTGATCCACTGGTACACGGGACCCCTCGACCTGCTGGAGGAGATCACCTCCAAGGGCTACTTCATATCGATAAACCCGGCACTAGAGGTGCAGAAGAGGCACTTGATGGTCGCGGTCGAGGTCGACTTAAGGAGGGTCTTGGTGGAGAGCGACGGGCCCTACGAGTACAGGGGGCTAAAGCTCACGCCAAAGCTAATACCAAAGGCGCTCGAGAGCTTGGCTAAGGCTAGGGGGCTGAGCTTCGAGGGGCTGAGGTCGATCGTGGAGAGCAACTTTAGAGCCTTCTTCGGCTTCGCGAAGAGTGCTTTCTAAAGATGGCCCTCAAGGCTGCACGTCGTTCAAAAGAGGACGGCGTACTCCTCAGCCAGCTGATGAGCGTCTTCGACCTTCACTGGATCTCTTATGTCTAAGTAAGCTGCATGGCCATTGAAGTAGGGAGGGCCCTTCCTCGAGAAAACAGTTATCAGCCTGCCGCTGTGGAGAACCTCGTAACCCTCACAGGGCTCGTGGGCCCTCACAACCGCTTTGACGCCCAAGGTCTTCAAGAACCTCTCGGTCACATCGGGGCCGAAGAGGAGGCCAGCTCCTCTAGGCGAGGGCTCTACGCCTCTGTAGCTCATGGGGTCATTCCATAGAAGCTCTTCGAGGAGAGCCAGCTCTTGGCTGGCCCTCGCCAGAGAGCCCAAAGTGACCGACCGAGCGGGGACGCCTCCGTGGACCATGAATAGAGCGCCCTCCATGATCGAGCAAGCGTAGAGCTCTCTGAAGCACAGCATTACGGAGTAGTAGACGTCTCTCCAAGAGTCTCTGTACAGGCTCCTCAAGTGGAGCGGAAAGTCGTGTGGGTATACCGGTAGCTCTGGAGGGCCTTCGTGATTGCCCATCAGCAACAGGACCGAGGAAGGGTTTTTGAGCTTAGCGCTCAGGATCTCGTAGACCACTTGCGGCGACTGCTCTCCTCTGTCTATGTAGTCTCCGAGGAACACCAAGAGGGCCTCCTTCGGGTCCACCCTAGACAGTATCTTGGCCAAGCTCTCGTAGTCTCCGTGTATGTCTCCAATGACCACCAGCCTCCTCACGTCGTGCTTTATCTTCGCTAGGGAGCCATGCGACTCGTACCTGCCTACATCGACCTTTCTCCTCTCATCTTTCAACAAGGCCCTGACCCTCGAGGCCAGCTCAATGAACTCCTCAGCTGTGGGCGCGAAAGCCATCTCAGAGCACTACCTCGCGGTTAAGTGTTAATTACAGGTGGTTTCCAATTTATACCTGCGCACCAGGGGTTCCTAGCGATGAAGGAGGGCTTGGACCCATTCAAGGTGAGGAAGGAGCTCAAGGGCGACGCCCGCAGGCTCTTCTTCTACCTCTCTCAGAGGATTAGCGGGTACACGATCGACGAGATCAAGTACTTCAGCGGATTCTCGAACAAAGCACTGATAAACCGCTGCTTGGCGGAGATGAAGAGGCTCGGGATAGTGGAGAAGCAGGACGACAAGTACTACGTGCCCAGGCCAATAGCCGAGGCTGTGGGCTTCGCCTTTAAGCACTACGTCAAAGTAGGAGACAAGCTCATCGCGAGAGGCTTCGTGAGCGCGATTGCCTACGCGATCTTCTTGCTAATATTCACCGCCGCGTACCCAGCAGCCATCTCAACGCTACCCTGGGGCTTGGTCTTCACCCTACTCTTCGCAGCCATTGGGGTCTACGAGGTCTTCAGGATGAGGGGCTTGGTTAAGATGTTGAGAACTGCTAACACCGGCGAGGCCAAGCCATAACCGCAGGACGGTTCAGCTAAATGGAGCCGTCGATTTAGAGCCCGCCACGCCCAAAGTCCTTCGTGCGCCCGAGAAAAATTTAAGATGTTTCCAAGTGAAAATGCTTGAAGCGGCCAAGCCCCGGTAGCTCAGTCTGGTTAGAGCACTGCCTTGGTATCCAGTCCAAAGAGGCAGGGGTCGCGGGTTCGAATCCCGCCCGGGGCTTCAACCGCCCCAATAAATTAATTGAGGGGTCGCCGACATCTCCAAAGCGCCGGAACGTGGTTTGATCGCGTGCGAGAGCAGTCGTCCACCACTTGTCCTTTAACCAACGGACTTACAATACTGATGCGCTTTAGAGCCCCTTGGTTGAGCGGCAGACGGGCTCACTCAAGCTAGTGTCGGTCGCTTCCGCCGACCCTTGAGTCGAGGCCGCTCTACATATTGGACGTCGCACGCGCGCCGGAGAGGCGAAGTTTTATACTCAAAGTCGACTACACTGTAGGACGAAGGTGGGATTCGCCCCCATGAAAGAGGTTTTTGTGCTGGACTACCTGAGGACCCCCTTCTCGCGCTCTAGGCCGAGAGAGCCCGAGAGGGACGCCTTCTACCCCCTGAGGGGAGACGAGCTGGCTGCTATGTTAGTCAAAGAGGTGGTCAAGAGGAACAACATAGACCCCCGCCGTATCGACGAAGTCGTGGCCTGTTGCTCTCTCCCAGTTTGGGAGCAGTGGTCCTATGGTGGCAGGCACATAGTCTTCTTAGCCAACTTGCCTGAAACCGTCCCGGCTGTGTTCATGGACAAGCAGTGCGGCTCTTCCATGGTCGGCATCCACTACGGCGCGCTGAGAATAATGGCGGGCTACGCCGACCTCGTGATAGTGACGGGCTATGAGCACATGACTAGAGTACCCATGGGGCAGAACCCTTGGATCTCCACGCCGCCAGACCTCTTGACCAAAGAGGAGTACAAGCACTGGGAGATGGATGTAGGTTATGTTATGGGGCTGACGGCCGAGAGGCTCTTCGAAGAGGCCAATCAAAAGTACGGGATTACGAAGAGGGACATGGACGAGTGGGCCCTGAGGAGCCACGTGATGGCCACAAGGGCTCTCAAGGAGGGCTACTTCAAGGACGAGCTCATGCCCGTAGAGGTCACGTATCCTGACGGCTCTAAGCGAGTAGTAGACCACGACCTCAGCATAAGGCCTGATACCACTCTCGAGCAAATAGAGAAACTGCCCCCGGCTTTCAAGCCCGGTGGCGTGATAACAGCAGGCAACTCGTCACCGCTGAACGCGGGAGCTACGTGCATCGTGCTAGCATCAAAAGAGGCGGCTAGGGAGATAGGCAGAGAGCCCATGGCCAAGATAGTCTCCATGGGCACCGCAGGAGTGCCGCCAGCGGTCATGGGCAAAGGCCCCGTACCAGCGAGCAGAGCAGCGTTGAAGCGCGCGGGCCTCGAGGTCAAGGACATAGACTTCTGGGAGATAAACGAGGCATTCGCGATAGTCGCCCTCTGGGCGATAAGGGAGCTCGGAGTCGACCCCGAGAGGGTCAACGTGAAGGGTGGGGCGATAGCCATAGGCCACCCGCTCGGAGCGACGGGGGCGAGGCTCGTAGGAACGCTGGCGAGGATAATGGAGCTCGGGGATGGGAGGTACGGGCTGGCTACGGCCTGCATAGGTGGGGGCCAGGGGATAGCGACAATAATCGAGAGGGTGTAGGCGTCGACAAGCTTCGACCGCTAAACGCCACAGAGCTCCTTTAGAGGCCGCTAGGCCAAACCCTCCTCTTGTAGGTCATCTGGGGCCAAATCGAGGGCCCGACCTGCGCGTATGAGAGTTTGGAGAGGGGGCTTTTGAGGGGGTGCACGAAGGGACGGCCGCGAAGGCCTTAGCTCACGACTTTGCGCGAACGGATCGACATATAAAGGACGATATATTAAGACAGTTCAGGGTCAAGGGCCTGCCCGTTAAGGCGGAGGAGTCGTTGATGAGCGTTGAGGAGTGTAAGGACGTAGCCGCCAAGGCTGCCTTGCGCGAGGTACGCGATGGAATGGTGTTGGGGCTCGGGACCGGCTCCACCGTGGAGCGCTTCGCGGCTCTCCTGAGCGACGAGGTCAAGAAGGGGGTGAAGGTCAAGGTCGTTCCGACGTCCTACCACTCCATGCAGATGGCCGCGAAGTACGGCCTCGAGGTCGTTTCCGCAGAGCTCGTGGACGGGATCGACTTGATCGTCGACGGAGCGGACGAAGTCGATCGGAGGCTCAACATGATCAAGGGAAGGGGGGCCGCTCTAGCAAGAGAGAAGGTCGTCGCCTGCATGGCCTTGAGGAGGGTGTACATAGTGAGCTACGACAAGCTGGTCGAAAAGCTGTGCTCTACTAAGCCCATTCCGATAGAGGTCTTGCCCTTTGCGTACAAGTACGTCATTAAGAGAATCACGGAGCTTGGAGGAGATGCTGTGCTCAGAGAAGCTGGGAGGTTTAAAGACGGGCCGCTGGTGACGGACAACGGGAACTTCATAATCGACGCGCGATTCAAGCCCCTCGACAACCCCGAGGAGCTGGAGTCTAGGATCAAGATGATACCAGGCGTGGTCGAAGTGGGCCTCTTCTGCGGCATAGCGGACGTAGTCTACGTCGGATGGCCCGAGAGAGTCGAAGTCCTAACGAGGAGTTGAGGACGAGGAACACTCGATAAGCTTTAAAGGGTTGAGGTCTTAGGTTAACTTGGTGCCGGGGTCGCCTAGGGGCCTAGGGCGCCGGACTCATAATCTCAAGACGCGAGGCCAGAGGTGAAGTCCGGTTATCGCGGGTTCGAAAGGGGCGAGCCCCCGAGACTCCCGCCCCCGGCACCACTCCTACACGGCCCTGATCTACGGCTTTGAGTACTTCGTAGTCATTTGGGGCTCGGCCCTTCGCATGTCAGCTCGCAATAGGAGGGCTCCGACCGAGACTGAGGGCCTTTGCCCTCTATATCCTTAGAGCTTGAGGCGTCGAAGCCATGGACTTTGTTCGGCCTAGGACGCGAAACGGGGACTTAGTCGCTGGTCGATTTGTCGATTTATGGGCGTCTACGCCTTCTGCTCTACGTGCCCGCGTTTAGCCCGAGCTAGAGGCTTGAAGCGGCGTGGCCGCCCTTCAAGAAAGTCGCTACTTTCGCGGCCGCGCCGAGGGCCTCCGTCACGCTGTCCCTTACGTCCTTGGGGCATAAGACGCAACCGCAGACGAAGATGCCGGGAACTTGGGACTCGACGGGGTCCACTTTTTGATGCTTCTCCAGAGCGAAGCCGTACTCGTCGACTGGCAACTTCATCTTCTCCGCGAGCTCCTTCAGATCGCGCGGCGGGACTATGGGCACTGCTAGCGCTACCATGTCGTACTCGTCTTCCCTAACCTCGCCAGTGAGCGTGTCCTCGGCCCGTACCACGAGCCTGCCGTCCTTGCCCTTGTATATCTCGGCAACCCTGCCGCGTATGAATACGACGCCCGCCTCCTGCGCCTTCCAGTATAGATCCTCGTAGCCCTTCCCAGCGGCCCTGATGTCTATGTAGTAGACCGTCACGTCAAGCCCGAAGACCGTCTTCAAGACGTAGGCCAGCTTCACGGAGTACATGCAACATATCCTGCTACAGTAAGGCACGTGGTTCTTGTCCCTCGACCCAGCGCACAGCGCTAGCGCTATCCTGCGCACTTCACCTCCATCGGCTCTCCTCAATTGCCCACCAGCGGATTCGCTATTCGATATTAACCTCTCCAAGGCCATCATCGTTATCACGTCCTTGTAGACGCCGTACCCATAGCTCTCAAGCCTCTTCGCGTCGTAGAGGTCGTAGCCCAGCGCCAGTACTATCGCGCCCACGTTGAGGTCGATTGTCTTGCCGGCGTCCTCTAGGTTTATGGCCTTTGTCGGGCATACCTTCTCGCACTCTCCGCACTTAGTGCAGACGTCGAAGTCTATGGCGTAGGCGGGAGGCACCGCCTCTGGATACGCCAGGTATATGGCCTTCCTAGTCGAGAGGTTCTCATTGAACTCGTCCGGGACCTCCACTGGGCAAACCTGCGAGCACTTGCCGCACGCCGTGCACTTCCTCACGTCAACCCCCCTCGGCTTTACGTGCACTCGGACCCTGTAGTTGCCAGCGTGACCGCTGACTTCTTGCACCTCAGCAGAGGTCAGCAAGTCTATGTTCGGATGTCCCCAGACAGCGTCCATCTTGGGCTTTAAGAGGTCTCGGGCTTGATCGAGCGTCGGGAACACTCTCGTGAGCTTGGCCATGCTCCCGCCAATGGCGGGCTTCTTCTCGACGAGGTGCACCTTGATGCCCATCTTCGCGAGCTCCAAGGCCGCCGTTATCCCCGCGATGCCACCTCCGACGACCAGGGCCTCTTCCACAGGCCTCGAGGCACACTCCATCGAGCTTTCTCCTCCACTACCAATTCGAGGCGTTAAAGACTTTCAAGCGGTGCACGTTTTAAATTTTAGGTCGCTCCGTCTATTGAGGTCGCAAGGGAAAGTTTTTTAAGTTCATCAGCCCCTCCTTTACTCCGGATCCTTGATCGCGTTGAGGGGGCTAGGCGATGAGCTTGAGCCTTCAAGAGATTGTGCAGAGGAACAATCTTTTGCACTGCATTCAATGCGGTATTTGCACTGGCGGTTGCCCCATAACCATCAAAGCGCCCCTCAACGTCAGGAAGTACATGCGAGAGGCCGCAGTCCTGAGGAAGCTAGAGATTCGCCCCCAGAACGAGCTCTGGGGTTGCACTACGTGCGCTAATTGCGCTTCTCGATGCCCTAAGCAGTTGAAGCCCTACGAGTTCTTAGTTGACGTCAGGAGCATAGTCGTGGAGAAGGGAGAGGTCGCCCCGACCATCAGAGACGCCCTTGAGAGCGTGTACCTAAATGGAAACCCCTGGGGTAGGGCCCGCGGAAAGAGGGTCGAGTGGGCTCGAGACTTGAACGTGAAGCACGTATCTCAAGGGGCCGACGTCCTGTACTTCGTCGGATGTACCACCTCCTATGACCCGAGGGTCCAGAGCATTGCAAAGAGTCTGGTGAAGTGCTTTAATGCGGCTGGCGTGGACTTCGGAACCTTGGGTGAGGAGGAGGGTTGTTGTGGAAGCGAAGTATATCACATAGGCGAGAGAGGGCTCTTCGAGTTGCTCGTCGAGGAGAACATGAAGTTGTTCAGCGGGTACGGCGTCAAGAGGATCGTGACGAACTGTCCTCACGGCTTCGACGTGTTCAAGAATAAGTACCCCTCAACAGACCTCGAGCTGTGGCACCATAGCCAATTCTTAGCAAAGCTGATCGACGAGGGAAGACTGGTTCTGTCCAAGAGGGTGGAGAAGAAGGTCATCTATCACGATCCCTGCTACCTGGGCAAGAGAAACAAAGTGTTCGACGAGCCTAGGAAGGTCATAGAGAGCATAAAGGGGGTCACGCTCTTGGAGTTCGACAGGTCTAGGGGGAGGAGCCTGTGCTGCGAGGGAGGCGGAGGGAGGATGTGGTTCGACGTCCCAGGGCCGCGTCTCGCGGAGTTCCGCGTCAAGGAGGCCGTGGAGGTGGGGGCCGACATCATAGCAGTGGCATGCCCCTTCTGCTTGCTCACGATGGAGGACGCCGTCAAGACCACCGGAAACGAAGAAAGGGTCCAAGTGATGGACATAGCTGAGCTGTTGTCCCTAGCCCTTTAGCACGCCCTCGTTGTGGGCTAGGCTGGCCTCTGAGCAGTCGAGCGAGGAGGGGACTGTCGAGGAGAAAAATTGTGCGGAGGATTTTTGAGGGCTTATGCTTTGCCTTCGCGCAACTCGGTGATTTTCTTCTTCAACGCTGGTACTATCTTGAAGAGGTCCTCTACAACGCCGAAGTCTGCATGGCCGAAAATCGGTGCATTGGGATCTTTGTTCACAGCTATCACGAGCTCAGCGCCCTTAATCCCTACTAGGTGCTGGAAGGCACCGCTTATGCCTAGGGCTAAGTACACCTTGGGCTTAATCGACTTGCCTGACTGGCCTATCTGCCTGTCAGAGGGCATCCAGCCCTTGTCGACTATTGGCCTCGAGCAACCGACCACGGCACCGAGCGCCTGAGCAAGCTCCTCGACCATCGGTATGTTGTTCTTGTCCTTTATGCCCCTGCCTATGCCTATCACCAGAGGAGCCGCTGTGATGTCGATCGCGCCTGGCGGCGGGGTCACGAGCTCCACGAAGCGCTTCTTGACCTCTGCCGGAGGCTGGTAGGGGAGATCCACCAGTTGGCCGTTTATCGGACGAGGCGGCTTTTGAACTTTGAAGGCGGCTTGGCGGATGGTCAATATGTAGTTCTTGGCCTTCTTGACTATGACCCTTGCATTTATCTTCCCACCGTACATCTGGCGCGTGACTACGAGGGTATCGCCTTCGAACTCCACGCTTATGCAGTCCGTCGCCAGTGGCAAGTTCAAGGCTACCGCGAGTCTTGGAGCCAATTCCATGCCTATTGACGAGTGGCCTATCATCGTCAACAAGGGGTCCTCTTGCTTGATCAGCTGTGCAAGAGCTCTCTGGTAGTGGTCGGAGACGAAGTTCTCTAGGGCTTCGTGCTCCACGACGAAGACCTTGTCGGCATACTCGGCCAGCGGCTTCGCCAGCTCCCTTACGTTCTTGCCTAGGATCACCGCCGACAAGGTGGTGTTCAGCTTGTCGGCCAACTCCCTTCCCTTGGACAGCATCTCGAAAGTTACGTCCCTCAATTGCTGTTGCCTGTGCTCAGCCAAGACCAATATCCCGGCCATCTAGAGCAACCCCCTCGACCTCAGTATTTCCAAGATCTTGAGGGCGACCTCATCTGGGCTACCTTTTAAGTACTGGCAGACCTTCTCCGCAGGCGGCACGAAGAGCTTGTCTATCACGGTCCAAGACCCTGCAACGCCGACTTCGCTCTCGTCTAGGCCTATGTCCTTCAGGCCCAAGACCTTTATCTCCTTCTGCATCGCCCTACGTATCCCGAGTATCGATACGTACCTCGGCTCGTTTATGCCCGTCTGGACCGCGAAGAGAGCTGGTAGGTCTACAGCCACAACCTCGATGAGGCCCCCTTCGAGCTCTCTGTGGACCACGGCCGCGCTCTTTTCCTTGATCTCGATCTTCTTAACCATGGTCGCGTGCGGGATGTTGAGTAGCTCTGCCAGCACAGGGCCCACGACGGCGCTCCCGTCGTCCTCCGTCTGGACGCCCGTCAAGATTATGTCGAACCGCATGTTCTTTATGACCTTAGACAAAGCCTTGGCGACGACGTAGGGATCGGAGCCGACGAGCTTGGGGTCGTAGATTCTTATCGCTTGGTCGGCCCCTCGCGCGAGGCACTTTCGCAAAGTGCTGTTGGCCTCTTCCGGGCCCACCGTTATGACGGTCACGGTGCCGCCGAACTTCTCCTTTATGCGTACGGCCTCTTCGACGGCATAATCGTCCCACTCATTGATGTCGTAGACCAAGCCGTGCTTCTCTATGTCCTTGCCTGTAGAGTCTATCCTCACCTCGGCCTCAGCGCACTTCGGGACGTGCTTAACGCAAACTATTATGTTCATTATTCATCGCCTTCAGAGGTCTTTAAAGTCGATATAGTCTCGCACAAGGCCACTTTATAAGTCTTCATCAGCCAGCCCTTTGCGAGCCACGCTTCGCCGGAGGGCCTGTCGATTTGAGGGAGGGCCTCGGAAAGGCGCTACTCATCCTGTAGAGTTCGCGAAGAAGAGGTCCGTAATGGCTTTCCTCACAGCATCGGCCGCGTTGGCGTCTACGACTTGGTAGATAGCCTTGCCCTTCACGACCTTCCTATCTACGATCCCAAGTCTGACCAAGAAGTTCAAATGGGCAAGGGTCTCTCCGAAGGCCAGCCACCTGTAGAGGACTGACGAGCGCCCCCATAAGGGATGTCGCGCCCTCCACTTCACCTTTGACGAGATCCAATACGCGTCGCCGCCCCGATGTTTCAATATCCCCACAATTTCGAGGAGCCTCTCTTCGTGGTGGTCGACGAGCTTCTGTATCCTCCCCCTAAGGTCTTTGAAGGGGCTGCCGTGTCCCGGGAGCACGATGATGGGGTCGAGCCCACATAACCTCTTGAGGCTTAAGAGATACGCGCTCAAGGCGTCCTCTTCGTAGCTCCACGACGATATGTTCGGAGTTATGTCACTTAAGACGTGGTCCCCGCTAAATAGCACTCCTTTATTTTGGTCGTGGAAGCAGACGTGCCCTCGTGTGTGGCCCGGCGTCTCAACGCACTTAAGCTTGCAGTCGCCGAGCTCCAAGACCTCTCCATCTCTCAAGGGCACTAGCTCTGGAGCTTTCTTAAAGTAGGCCCCCCATGTCAGCTTGATGACGTTCCTAGCCAATATCTCCGGAAAGCCGTTTTCTACGGCAAAGGCCAGCACCTCTCTTGCTCGGCCCTCACCAGACGTTAACTCCCTCAGCTCATTATAGCCCACGTATACTTTGGAGGCCGACGCGAGCTTTTGTGCCGCACCTATGTGATCCCTGTGCGCGTGCGTTGCGATGAACAGGCACCTATCAAGCCTCACGTCCAATCTCTTCATGTTCCTGCGCAATGCCGCGATACTTAAGAAGAAGTCAGGCCCGGCATCTATCACCGCGTCTTCGCCACCTGACTTTATCACGTAGGTGTTTACGTAGTCGACTAAGCCGATTAGCGGCGTCTTCACGATAAACAAGGCGGAGAGGCCTCGGGAGATGGCCATAGCCCATCGACGTCAAATCCTTCACAAACCTTGTACTGAGCCATCCCGGAGCATTTGAGGGTTTGAGCTCTTCGACCATCTCGGCTCTCGCTCAAAAAAGAGGGAAGGGGAAAACCACGCGATATAGCCGGGCGTTAGGACTGCTCGGGCTTCGTGAAGACGTAGATAGGGTTTCCATCTTTCTCTATGACAGTTAGCTTAGCCTGCATGCCTACCTTGATCTCAAAGGGCTTGAATCCTACTAGCCATGCCAAGACCCGCACGCCCTCTCTCAGCCTGCCGATCGCCACAGTGTAGGGCTTTTCGTCTTGGAATGTCAAAGGCCTCACCACTACGTGAGTGAAAGCCTCAATTGTGGCTTCGTTGCTTAGCTCAATCCACTCCATGTCTGACGACAGGCACTCCCCGCAGTCCGCGGCCGGTGGGAAGTAGATCGTGCCGCACTTCTTGCACTTCGTTGCCAAGACCTTTCCCTGCTTGAGGCCCTCCCAGAAGGGCAAGGTTTTGCTTATTGGGACGTCCTGCGATACCGTTATGGGCCTTGTCTTTATGGTCGGGAGCGAGGACAAGGCCCTCACCTCCTCAATATCGTGACGTAGCAGTAGTGGCCAGTGCCGCCGACGTTGTGGGCCAAGGCTATGTAGTTCTTAAACGGCACTTGCCTGCTAGGCTCTTTGGCCTCTCCCCTCAATTGCTTCACCAGCTCATAGATCATGCCGACGCCCGTGGCGCCTATGGGGTGGCCCTTGGCCTTCAGACCTCCGTCGATGTTCACCGGGATCTTCCCGCCTATCTCCGTTTGCCCCTCTCTAACTAGCTTGGCCCCCTCACCCTTCTGGCAGAACCCGAGATCCTCGTAGGCCATTATCTCGGCTATCGTGAAGCAGTCGTGAACCAACGCCAGCTCTATCTGGTTCGGCGTGACCCCAGCCATCTTGTAGGCCTGTTGGGCTGCCCTTACCGTCGACTCCAGCCCCACGTAGTCCTTCCTCTTGCTGAGATTTGCCGTGCCAGAGGAGTACCCTAAGCCCGCGACCCATACAGGGGTCTCGATCTTGAGCTCTTTGACCTTTTCCTCAGAGGCTAAGATGGCCGCAGCAGCGCCGTCGCTTATCGGACAACAGTCGTACAGCTTCAAAGGCCAAGCGATTACCGGAGACCTCAGCGCTTCCTCGACGGTTATCCTACTCCTAAGGTGGGCCACCGGGTTCATGGAGGCGTACTTGTGGTTCTTGACCGCTACTAGAGCCAAATCCTCCTCAGTCGTACCGTACTTCGCCATGTGTGCCGTGGCATGTATGGCATAGTAGCCGGGGAAGGTAAGGCCGAAGTTGTGGAACTCCCACAGGTAGTAGCCTGAGCGGCCAATGAACTCGACCATCGTCGGAGTGTCTACCTGTCTCATCTTCTCGACGCCTAGGGCCACTGCTACGTCCACTTGGCCGCTCGCCACGGCCCAATAGGCCATCGCGAAGGCGGCGCTCCCAGTCGCACAAGCAGCCTCGCAACGCGCAAGACCCGCGCCGGTCAAGCCACAGTACTCTGCTATGACGACTGCCGGGAGGTTCTCTTCGTACCACGCCCCAGCTCCTGCGCTGCCCACGGCCACGAACTCTATGTCTTTTGGCGATATCCCCGCGTCCTCCACCGCTGGCTTGAAGGCCTCGAAGGCTATTTCTGATACCGTGACGTCGTTCCTAGCGCCGTACTTGGCGCACCCGACGCCGATGACCGCCACTTTCCTCAAGGCCATTGTACCCTCCCTATTTACCTCCCCTTGAACTGAGGCTTCCTCCTAGTCATGAAGGCTTCTATGCCTTCCTTCAAGTCCTCAGTCGAGAACGTCAAGCCCATAAAGGCTGACTCGATGCGCAGACCCGCCTCCAGAGGTGCTTGAGACCCGAAGTTTATGGCGAGTTTGGCGTACCTCACGGCTATCGGCGGGAGCTCGCAGAGCTTTTTAGCCAGCTTGCGGGCTTCGTCCCTCAAGTCGTCGTACGGCACGACCTTGTGGACCAAGCCTATCTTCAAGGCCTCATCGGCTCTGATCCTCTCCCCGAGCATTACAAGCTCTTTAGCCTTCGCGATGCCGACTACCCTCGCAAGTCTTTGAGTGCCACCCCAGCCAGGTATGAGGCCCAAGTTTATCTCTGGTTGTCCGAGCTCCGCGTGCTCAGCCGCTATCCTGAAGTCACATGCGAGCGCAAGCTCGAGGCCTCCTCCTAGGGCAAAGCCGTTTATCGCGGCTATCACAGGCTTGCTCATCCTCTCGATGAAGCCGAAGACCTCTTGACCGTACCTGGAGAAGGCCTCGGCCGTGACCGGAGTGGCCTTGGGGAAAGCGGTTATGTCAGCCCCCGCGCTAAAGGCCCTGTCCCCCTCGCCAGTGATCACCACGCACCTTATCGATGGATCCCTCTCAGCTGTCATCAATGCGTCGTAGAGCTCCTCCATCATCACGTCGTTGAAGGCGTTGAGCCTGTGAGGACGGTTTAGAGTGATCCATAAGATGTCTTCGTCCCTTTCAACCTTTATAGTCTCGTACATCTTACTCATACGACCCACCAGACGCGCTTCTTCAGAGGAAGAGGTGATGTAGAAAAGCTAAAAAAACTTTTGGAGGCTCCTAGTAAAACCTCGTCAGGTATTGTAAAATCGTAAGCAACTGGATTTCGCTCGTGCCCTCGTATATCTCCGTTATCTTGGCGTCTCTGTGGTACTTCTCAACGCGGTACTCACCCATGTAGCCGTATCCACCTAGGGTCTGGATGGCGAAGTCCGTGGCCTCTACGGCGACCCTGCTCGCATACAGCTTGGCCATCGAAGTCATTAGCGGCATCATGGGATCGACCTTCCTCTCACCGCTCTTCTTAATTTGCTCGCGCACTCTATCTACGTACCAAGCGGCTTTGTACGTCAAGAGCCTGGCGGCCTCTATCTTCGTGGCCAGCTCAGCCAATCTACAGCCTATTAGCTGGTGCTGAATTATCGGCACTCCAAAGGTAGTCCTCTGCTTCGCGTACTTGAAGGCTATCTCCCATGCCCCTTGCGCCATGCCCACGGCCTGGGCCGCTACAGCGACCCTGGATGCGTCCAAGAACTCTATCGTGTGATAGAAACCTCTGTTTAACTGTCCAACTATGTTCCAGTCCGTCACCTTGACGTTGTCAAGCTTGACTTCGCCCGTCACCGAGCACCTTATTCCCATCTTGTTGTGGAGCTTCGTCACCTCCAGACCCGGAGTCCCCTTGTCGATTACGAAAAGCGTCTGACCTCGATAGGTAGGCCTGACCTTCGTGTCCGTTTGAGCGAGGACTATCACGAAATCCGCTATTGGAGCGTTCGTTATGAAGGTCTTGGTCCCGTTGATCCACCACTCATCTCCGTACTTAGTGGCCACAGTGTCTAGCCTAGTTATGTCGCTCCCGTGGTTGGGCTCCGTAAAGGCCGCCGCGGATATGTACTCGCCCTTGCAGAGCTTGGGCAAGTACTTCTCCTTCTGTTCTTCAGTCCCGTACTCCAAGATTAGGTCGCTGCCGAAGACCCCTGCCATGATCGCCACTCCTAGCGACGAGTCGGCCCTGCACATCTCCTCTACAACGAGGCACGCCTCTAGAGTTCCGTATCCCTGCCCGCCGTACTCAGGCGGGAAGGCTATGCAGGTGAAGCCCAGTTGAGCGGCCTTCTTGTAGAGCTCTAGTGGAAACTCCTCGTTCTTGTCAAGCTCTAGCGCCAGCTCTGGCTTAAACTCCTTCTCGCAGAACTCTCTGACGGCCCTCTTTATCTCAAGCTGTTCTTCAGTCAACTGGAAGTCTACCATAGATTTGTCCCCACCCGCTCAAACTTAGGATGAAATTAAAACGCATTTAATAGTTGTCACGGGCCTAACGTCTAGTAAGTGTAGAAGCCCCTCTTGGTCTTCTTCCCCAGCCAGCCCTTCTTAACGTAGTCCTCCAGCAGCGGGCAAGGCTTGTAGAACTCCATCTTGTACTTGTCGTAAAGGGACTTTAGTTTTCCGTATATCACGTCTATGCCCTTCTTGTCAGCGTACTCGCATGGACCTGATGGCCAGCCGGTCCCCAACTTCATCCCAGTGTCTATGTCCGCCGGAGTTGCCACGTCCTCATAGACTAGCCAGGCTGCCTCATTGACGGCGACGGCCCAAGACCTGTCGACGTCGTATTGACCGGCTAGGGCAAACGGTATGGCCGGCCTCCCCTTAGACCAGTCGTAAAAGCCAGCTCCCGTCTTCTGCCCCAACTTGCCGGACCTTATGAGGGGCTCAATTACCTCTGGGCACGGCTTGAAGCGGTCGCCGTAGGCCTCATACATGACCCTGCCTGTCTCGGCGACTATATCCAAGCCCACGAAGTCCGCGAGCTCAAACCAGCCCATGGGGAAGCCCCCTTCGTACTTGATCGAGGCATCGATGGCCTCCTTCGTGGCCTCTCCGCGGTACAAGGCCCAGAAGGCCTCGACGAACACTGTGCCCAGCACTCTATTGACCACGAAGCCTCTCACGTCCTTCTTGACGACTATCGGGGTCTTCCCTATCTTCTTGCTTACGCTCACCAATATGTTAATGGTCTCGTCGCTCGTCCCCTCGCCCTTTATGACCTCGACCAACGGCATCATCTGGGGCGGGTTGAAGAAGTGCAACCCAGCCACTTTGTCGGGCCTATTCGTCGCCTTCGCCATTTCTGTTATGCTGAGGGTCGACGTGTTCGAGGTCAGGATTGCGTGTGGAGGTGCCAGTTGATCTAGTCGAGCGAAGACCTTCTTCTTGAGGTCCATGTTTTCGGGGACGCACTCAATCGCTAAGTCGATGTCCTTGGCGGCCACCTCATAGCTCAAAGTGGTATTTATCCTAGCTAGGATCTTGCCGACATCCTCTTGCCTTATGCGCCTCTTCTCCGCGAACTTGTTGAGGCTCCACTTGATCTTCTCCATGGCGCTTTTGAGGATCTCGTCCTTGATGTCTAGCATGCTGACCTCGTAGCCAGCCATAGCGAAAATTTGTGCTATGCCGTGCCCCATGGCCCCCGCTCCGATGACGGCTATCTTCTTTATAGACTCGGCCAAAACCACTCCCCCCATAGTGGGGTAATGGTGCTCGTTTTATAAGCTTTGTCGCCCCACGTTAAATCATTGAAGGAATTCGTTATCATAATGAGTCTAAAGAGTGCTTTATGTGTTAGCCGTCAAGAGACGTCAAGCTTTTGAGGACTATGGGGTTTTGCACAAAAGCAACGGTGCCGATTCTCATGTTCTCGGAAGTTTTTACCCGAGCTTATGGGCCCTTGGCACGCTGCTCGCCGGCATGGTAATTGTTGTAGGCTCTTGCGATGCTTGGGACTAACGATGCGTTAGACATAAAAGCTTTTTACGTATCATAGACGTAGACATCTGAGGCTCGCTCTGATGTCAGGAGGTGTTGGTGTTGTCTAAGGTGCTCGTAACGGGAGGAGCGGGCTTCATAGGTAGCCACTTGGTGGACAGGCTCGTGCAGGAAGGCTTTGAGGTCGTCGTTCTAGACAACCTGAGCTCGGGATCTCCAGAAAACATCAAGATCCACGTGGAGAACCCCAAGTTCCAGTTCATCAGGGGCGACGTGAGGGTCAGAGGCTTAGTAAGGAGGGCCCTTAGGGGCGTCGACTGCGTCTTCCACTTGGCAGCCGTAGCGAGCGTGGACCTGTCGATCAGGAGGCCCGACATAGTCAACGACGTAAACGTGACGGGGACTCTGGGCCTGCTCGAGGAGAGCCGCAGGGCTGACGTCGAGAAGTTCGTCTTCACCTCCTCTTGCGCCGTCTACGGAGAGCCGATTAAGCTGCCTGTCGACGAGGAGCACCCGACCAGACCCCTATCGCCCTATGGCGCCAGCAAGCTCGCAGCCGAGCACTACTGTAGTGTGTACCACAGGGTTTACGGGCTCGACACAGTTATCCTGAGGCTCTTTAACGTCTACGGACCTAGGCAAGAGAGGAGTCCCTACGGCGGGGTCATAAGCAGGTTCATCGAAAGATTGAGGAGAGGCCTCGCGCCCGTAATATTCGGCGGTACGCAGACGAGAGACTTCGTCTACGTGGGCGACGCGGTTGAGGCCTTGATGCTTGCGATGAGGTCGAAGGATTGCATCGGAATGACGATCAACGTAGGCTCAGGCGTCGAAGTTAGCATAAGGGAGCTGGCGGATAAGCTGATAAAGATCTTCGGGCTGAGGGTGAGACCCATCCTCTCAAGGCCTAGGCCTGGAGATGTCAGCCGCATGTGCGCTGACATAAGAAGGGCCAAGGAGGTCCTGAGGTTCGAGCCGAAGACCTCTCTAGAAGATGGATTAAAGGCCTGCATTAAAGCCTAAAAGGACGGCTCCTCTCCGGTCAGGTGGCTGATGACTTGATGACCTTATGATCCAAGGGTCGGGTGATTTCATCGTAGAAGGAAAGGATGACACGAACCCTCAAACATCAATCTTGTAAAGGTTAGGAGGGGCTCGAGGGCGACAACATTCAATCCACCCAACGTCGTTAAGCGTCTTATTAACTGAGGGCTCACGGAGCTCGAACCGCGTTAGGCGATTGAGGAGTGAGGGACTTGGCAAGATGAGGCGAAGGGGGGTCTGGCTTCTAATCGTTATGTAAGCCGCCAACGGCCTCGTCACCCCGCAGGGCCATGAAGTGTCATGTCGTCTTAGCCACGTATCCTCGCGACTGTACCTTCAACTTTCGGTGTAGTCTCTCCCCCTTGTCGGTTGAGCTGAGCCTCCTAATGGCCTTCTAACCTTCGCCTCGCCGAGAAACTGTCCCTTCGAAGCCAAGTGCCGAGGTCAGGCCTGGCTCCTTACGAAGATATCTCTGGACCCGCGAGAGCGTGAGCTAGCCTAGGCGTGGGCTTGAGCTATGGTGTCATTTCACGTCGTGATTTTCAAAGTATAGAAAGCGTTAAGCCATAGCCTAGGCTGATTACGTCTCGAGGCGGGAACGACTACTCACACGGTTAACTAGAGCTTAGAGGCGGTGCACGCGATTGCCTGAGAAAATTAGGCTCCACTACTCGGGCGCGGTCAACTTCGCGGCTTCTGTAGTCAGCCTCCTCATAAGCTTCGGTTTCGTAGTGGTGATCACCCGCAGGCTCAGCGTTGAGGAGTTCGGTCTGTGGGCCCTCATCTCCACGCTCATGAGCTACCCGCTAATGCCCACCAGCATATGGGGCTACTGGTATCCCAGGTTCGTGGCTCGTGGGGTTCCGAAGTCGACGGGGACGGCTTTCACGGTCAGCTTGTGCTATCTCCCCCTAGCCCTAGCCATCTACGTCTTGGCCTCGTATTGGCTCTGCAACTTTGTTATTGGCTGGGGCTTTTGGATAGCAGCTATCTTCGGCTCGTTGCTCACCGCCCTGAACCTCATGGGAGGGGTCGTGAACGGCATAGCCTCTACCTGCGCCCCCGAGGTCCTTGGCTATTCGTTACTCGTTTATGACGCCCTGAGGTTGCCGCTGGCCTACTTCTTCGTAGTAGTGCTGCACTTGGGCTTGAGCGGGGCTTTGCTCGCCACGATCTTGGCTGGCACCCTTTCAACGCTGGCCGCATTGATGATCCTAGTCAGAAGAGGGTTGAGGTGGGATGGGGTCGACTTCGGCCTTGCCAAGAAGTGGTTCAAGGGCTTCTCCATCCCCCTCTTGGGGATCTTCGATGGCATGCTGGTCAACAGCGATCGCACGTTGCTAGCAGGGCTTTGCGGCTCCGAGGGCCCCGTCGCGTACATGAGCGCGAGCTACAGTTTGAGGGATCAGATAGTCTATGGCCGCACCACCGCTGCGGGCCTTTACGCCAGAATGCTACGCGATGGCCCTGTCAGCGACGTCGAGGAGATAACCAAGCTCTACTTCGCCATCAGTGCCTTCATTTTCACCTCTGTCCTCTGCCTTTCGTACCCCTTACTGTCTCTATTGAACCCCGTCTACCGAGACGCCTACTGGGTCGCGTGGATCGCTAGCCTCTACGCGTTCGCCGAGGGCTTCTTCGGCATATTTTACTCTGTCGTCAGCGGTCGCGAGAAGGTCGACCTTAGGCCCGAGGTCTCAATTAGCGACTACGTTAAGAGCAAGCTGTTTAAGTGGAGCTTTGCGAGCCTGACGATGCATGCCCTAAGCCTAATCGTGGGCACGGCTTTCTTGCTGGCCTTCCTCCACGGGGGTCTAGGAGTGGTCTTTCTGGCCTCAGCCTATCCCGTTGGTTGGCTAATAGGCTTTCTCGCATTCCTATCATTCTTCTACAAGTTGACGAAGGCTGTTGTTGACTTCGAGTTACCTTGGCGTGACGTAGTCCCCTTCGTCGTCGCAAGCCTATGTAGTGCTTCGTGCTACCTCGTCCTTGGCTCTCATACAATTGAGGTCGCGAACTTCTGGCGCGACGCCCCCATCCTACTGGCCCACATAGCAATAGCCGGGGCGACGTACTTCACCGTTAGCTACGCTCTCTCACCTTGGCTTCGAAGGCTCATCAAAGAGGCCAGGAGATTCGTCTTCACCGAGGTGTTGCGAGCGGAGCCGATTTTGAGATAGGGCGAAAACGCCGTAGCGCTTATCCGTCGCAAGGCCTCATTTCCATCGAAAAGCCTTCGTGATTTTATCGTTCTTTTGAGGACACCTCATCTTTCTCAACAACCTCTGATTCCTTCTTGGGGTCGCGACGAGCCGTGTAGGGTCCGTAGAGTAAGTCGAGCAAGGGCTTCGTCCCCTCGCCTAAGCGATGAACCATCTCTTTGGAGAGAAGGGCGTGGGCTATTTCGCGCAAGTCGTCGCGGCTTATGACCTTGAGCTTGGCGTATAAGAGTAACGAGGACGAGGTTATGACTGCTAGTGCTATAGTCCACTGGGCGCCAAGGACCCAGCAAACGAGGCCTACGACCAAAGGGGGAGCCAGGGTGTAGGCCAAGCCTTTGAAGTCAAATGAGAAGTTAACGGCTCTGCCAGCGAATATCGTTGCCACTAGATCCGTAAAACACCCGAGGGCGTAACTTATGGCAGCTCCGAGCCCTCCTAGCC
Organism: Candidatus Nezhaarchaeales archaeon; assembly: GCA_036786905.1. Lineage (GTDB taxonomy): Archaea > Thermoproteota > Methanomethylicia > Nezhaarchaeales > WYZ-LMO8 > WYZ-LMO8. The sequence continues at coordinate 28,503 of DAIQQE010000002.1, forward strand.
GAGGCACTAGGAGGAAGTAAAAAACCGCAGCGGGTAAATTTCGAGCGAGGCCCACTCGCAACACCAAGTCGTAACGACCATAGGCGTACAACAAGCTACCGACGCAACTAGACAAGGTGAGAGGCACGCAACCCAATAGCAGTATTGACAACATGGAACTGGCGTCGACGTACTGGTGTCCCAGCAAGCCCAGAGGGATCCAAGGATATAGGCCTACGAACACTGCTATGGGCGTCATGAAGGCAAGGCTCGTCCTCAAGACCCTGCTCGCGGCCCTCTTGCGCCCATCCCCCATGCCGCTCAAGACCGGTAGCAACAAGCTCGTTAGGCTCGTGGCTACCATTAGGACCACATTCGCTATCGTCAGAGCGACGTAGTAATGCCCGGTTTCGACTGCCCCGGCAATTCCGAATACGGCCAAGACCCCGAGCCACTGCCCCAGTATGGCTACGACGGTAGGGAGCCAAGAGGCAAAGCCCGCTTTCAAGACGTCGATCAAGGCGTATCGCTGCCATATGGGCCTAAGGCCCACTACTTTAAAGCAGTAGATCGCCACCAATATGGAAGAAGCCATGCCGAGAACGACATAGCCCAAGCCCGCTCCGAGCCAACCCAAGCCCAATGCGACCAGAGCTACTCCGGCGACGAACCTCAAGACGTTACCTGTGACGTTTGCATAGAAGATCACGTCAGTCTTCAGGAGCGAGACTAACAAGCTTTGAAACGGGATGAAGGCTTGGAAGAAGAGTATTAAGCCTGCCAAGGAAAGCATGCCACCCATGAGCGCACCTAAGTTCACGCCTAGCAGCCCTAGGGCCGACAACACTGAAGAGGCGGAAGAGTGAACGAGGAATGTGAACATCGCGGAGCTCCAAAAGTACACCTTGAGCCCCTCCATGTCGCCACGGCCAAGGTGCAAACCAAAAAACCTCTGGCAACCAGCCCATACCCCGAGGTTTATGATCCCAGCTATGAGGTTCGCGAGGCCCACGACAGCGCTCGTGATCCCTAAGACCTCTGCTCCTGCTATGATCGATATCACGAGCCAGTACGCGAAGCCGGCAAGACTACTGACCAAGCTACTTAAGTAGAGCCAAAAGCCTCCTCGCAAAACCTTGCCGACGCTAAGTTCCTCGACTTTCATTTAGCTCACGACTAGGTGATGACCTTTTAACAGAGCTTCGCATTAGACGACTCTTCAGTAGCTTCGGAGTTCCAAACCGATAAGAGTTCCCCTGCGGTCTTCATGCGCCTCTTCTCAGAGGGCCGAGGTGACGCGAAAAGAGGGCGTTGTCGTAAACGAGAGCTAGGGGGCGAGATGGCTACGACAAGGTATTTAGCGCTTGGGGCCTCTATACATAGCACTTGGTGGTTCGCTTGAAGTTCGGGGCCGTCGTATCGAATGCTCAGAGGGGATTGTTGGAGAGGCTCAAGATTCTCGAAGAGGTGGCGTTGGAGGCCGAGAGGCTGGAGCTCGACGCATTCTTCGTCACTGACCACTACATGCTCCCGTGGAGCGACGAGACCTTGGAGCCGTGGCTCTTCTTGTCCTATCTAGCGGCCAAGACCTCTGGAATCAGGCTTGGGACTTGCGTCACGCCTATACCCTTTAGGCCGCCAGGCATGCTCGCGAAGATGGTCTCCACACTCGACGTGCTCTCGGGCGGAAGGGCTATCTTGGGGGTAGGCATGGGGTGGTACACCCCCGAGTTTGAGGCCTATAGTTGCTGGGACCCAAACGACGTTAGGTTCGAGAAGACCAAAGAGGCGCTCAACCTCATGCTAAGGCTTTGGACCGAGGACAAAGTGAGCTTAGAGGGTAGGTACTACAGGGCTAAGGAGGCAGTCCTCTTGCCCAAGCCATTGCAGAAGCCACATCCGCCTCTGTGGTTTGGAGGCACTGGTAAGAAGATGCTCGAGCTAGCGGCGGAGATGGGCGACGGCCTCATCTGTATAGGGCCTAGATGGGTCCCTACTTACGTGAGCAGTGAGGACTACGGCAAGATCGTCGATAAGGTCAAGAGGTTCAGGGAGAGCAGGGGGAAGGGGGGCGACTTCACGTTCGCCTGCATAATAGCTCCTCACGAGGACTGGAGAGAGTTCGTGAAGGAGGTCGAGAGCTACAAGAAGTCGGGGATGAACTACCTCATCTTGGGCATCGTGAGGTTGAGGGAGGCGCTCGGCCAGCTCAAGATGTTTAAGGACGAAGTGGTCTCGACGATAGCCTAGTCGCCACACGAGTGGGCGAGGGGGCCCCGTAGAGGCCTGAGGGCCGGGGTTGACTTCATGAGGGTCCTCGTGACAGGCGGTTGCGGCTTCATAGGTAGCCATATAGTTGAAGAGCTTCATGAAAAAGGCTTCGAGGTATACGTCTTAGACGACTTCTCATTGGGCGTGGAGGAGAACGTAGAGGGCCTTGACGTGAAGATCTTCAGGGGGGCTTCGGGCGACGTGGTTCGCTTGGACTTCAGGGTCGACGCGATCTTCCACAACGGCATCCCATCATCATCGCCCATGTACAAGAGGGACCCTTGGCTGACTTCAAGGGTCGCAAACGACATGATTTCTATACTTGAGTACGCCAAGAAGAACAAGTCGAAGGTGATACTTGCATCGACCAGCTCTATTTACAACGGCAACCCGATCCCGTGGCGCGAGGACTTGCCTGTGTTCGTGACGGACTACTATACCGAGGCCAGGTACTACTGCGAGAGGTTGTGCAAGCTTTACTCGGACATGCACGGCGTCGAGGCTGTCGCCCTCAGGTACTTCAGCGTGTACGGCGAGAGGGAGCAACACAAAGGAGGCTACGCCAACGTGCTGACGCAGATGATCTGGAGCGGGTTGAGGGGCGTAGAGTTCGTAATTTACGGCGACGGATCGCAGACTAGGGATCTCATATACGTTAAGGACGTGGCCGAGGCCAACATCAAAGCCCTAGAGTACAGCGACAGCAAGTTCGAGGTGTTTAACGTTGGAGGAGGTAGGGCCTACTCCTTCAAAGACTTGCTAAACATGTTGAGGAAGGAGGGCCTAGAGGTTAAGGCGAGGTTCGTCGAGAACCCGATAAAGAACTACGTCTACCACACGCTCGCCGACACGAAGAAGGCTGAGGAGGTCCTGAAGTTCAAAGCCAAGTGGAAGGTCGAAGAAGTCCTGCCACGCCTAATAGGCTATTACAAGGCGGTTCTAAAACTATCGTGAGACGTGATGATCTGGCTCCGCGGCTAGCTTCTGAAGGTCCTCTCTGCTCAGTATCTCCTTTATTATCTTCGTCGTGCTGCAGAGCTTGTGCGCCTCGTAGAGCTCTCTGAGCCTCACGACCTCCACTTTAAGGCCCCTTTCCTCCAAGTCCTTCTTGAGCTTCGCTTCGTCGAAGTTCTGATTCGGGCCCAGCATTATGATGTCGGGCTTTATCATCTCGACTATCTTGAGCATGTCCTCTCCTTCATTGCCCAGAACCGCCTCCTTCACCCCCTTGATGTTCTTGACGACCTCGAGCCTTTGCTCCTCCGGCACTACGGGCCTCCTACCCTTGAGCCTTTGGACCGTAGAGTCGCGGGCTACAACGACTATCACGTCCCCCAGCTCGGCGGCTCTGGATATCAAGAACGTGTGCCCTGGGTGTATTATGTCGAAGACCCCCGCGACCATGACCTTCTTCCTCTCTACCACGGCTCCTTCCTCCACACCTATCAGACCCAAGTGTTTTAAGCAGTCTAATAGGCCTTCACAGTACGCCACGCACACGTAGCTCGTGGGGTAGTCTCCTAGCTTTGCGTAATACTTAGCGTCCTCGTAATAACGCTTTGCGTTGTCAACTATCGCTTCGACTTGGCTCTTCAAGTGCTGAGGGGCCTTCAGCCTCATTTTCTCGAGCACTCTCTCGACATAATTGAAGTACCTCGAGAGCCTCTCCTCATCGGATTTCCAAGGGCTCAAGGGAGCTCCTCCATCCCCGCGAGAGTCTTTAAGGCTTCGAGCTCTACGAAGTGGAGGTCTCCCGGGAAGACGAGTACGTGGGGCGGAGGGCCGAAGTCGTAGTTGATGAGCTTAGAGAGCTTAGAGGCCTTTACGACCTCGCTGTCCCAGCATGCCCTTGCAATACCCACGGCCAGCCTGTCGTCCCTTATGACTCCCTCCCTCCTTTGGGCTTCCACTTCAAGCAGTATCCTCAACGCCTCGTTTATGGTCATGGCCTTGCCACTTTCGACGTCTAGATCCAAGTAGAGCAGCGTGTGGAGGCCTCTAGAGGAGTTGTCCCTCACCGCATCATAAGCGGCGTTGTTCGGACCCTTCTCCGGGAAGACCACTGTAGCAGACCTACCGAACTTGTAGCTCGACAGCCCCGTCAGGCCGGGCACTACGCTTAGAATGGAAGCGGAGGGCACGTACTTGACCTTTACCCCTCTCTTGACGGCCTCTATCTTAAGGGCTATGTGTGTCGTGGCCACAAACGGATCCCCGACGGTCAATAACGCCACAGAACTCCTCTCCGCAAGCTCCAATATCCTTTGGGCTCCACGACCCTCTAGATCCGAACGGCGCAAAGGCTTAATCACTCTGCCTATCAACGACTGGAGCGCAAACAGCTCGTCTTCTGGGATTAGGCTCGTATATAAGTCGATGAAGAGGTGGTCAGCTCTCTTGGCCTCCCGAAGCCCTTCAATTGTCAACCCCTTAGCCGTGAGACCCATGCCTATGAAAGCTAGGCCCAGTTCGTTTCACCTCAATGTTTATGTCCCTCTTCCCGCCTAAGTTGATAATAGGACTGGGAGAGCGTAAAATGCTATTGCAACCAACCTCGTCGATCATCGTAGACTTGCTGAGGCAACAGAAATATCAGCTGATCGGCAGCAGGAAGACCGCTGCGGTCAAGAAATGTCATTGGCTTCACGCCGCGTTGACCAGCAACAGGTTCTGCTACAAGAACTGGTACGGGATCGAGAGCCACAGGTGCATACAGATGACTCCCACGCTAGCATGTCCAAACAGTTGCCTGCACTGCTGGAGGGTGGAGAGGGGGGACCCCGAGGTCCCCTCATGGAGAGAGGAAGACTTCATGACCTACGACGACGAGAAGACCATATTTGACCAGGCGATAAAAGCCCAGTTCAGGATCCTAAGCGGCTATAAGTCGAACCCCAAGGTGATAAAGGAGAGGTACATCGAGGCGCTCCACCCAAAGCACTTCGCCATAAGCCTCGCGGGCGAGCCGACCCTCTACCAGAGGCTTGGAGAGCTCATAGAGCTCTGCAGGAGCAAGGGGTTCACGACCTTCTTGGTGACCAATGGAATGTACCCCGAGAGATTGATGAAGTTGTTGGATAGGGGCCAGCCCTCTCAGCTCTACGTGTCCGTAAACGCGTCGTCGGAGGAGAAGTTTAAGGCCTTGTCTAGGTGCTCACTAGCTGATGGATGGCAGAGGCTTATGATGAGCTTGGGGCTAGTGAGGGAGTTCAGGTGCCCCACGGTCATCAGGGTCACACTGATAAAGGGGATAAACGACCACGAGAGCGACGTAGAGGGCTTCGCCAAGCTCATTTCCCTCGCGGAGCCTTGGTACGTCGAGGTCAAGGGCTACATGTATTTGGGGTATTCCAGGTTCAGGTTGGAGCTAGAGAACATGCCCAAACATAGGGACGTGCTCGACTTCGCGAAAAAATTGAGCAAGGTGAGCGATTACGGCCTAATCGCCGACAGCCTCGACTCACGAGTCGCCCTGCTCTCTCGGATCGGCGAGCCAGTTAAGGTGAGGCCCTAGTCGCTCGATCCCTCTACTTCACCGCTTCGAACCTTTCATCCGCCCCCCTCTTGGTTATCGCTAGGACGTCTATGCCGTCTCCGCTCAGCGCGTCCCTCTCTATCGCGGCCCTCACGGCTTTTATAGCCAAGCTCCTAGCCTCGTCTATGGTCATGTCCTTCCTATAGCCGGACTCCAATATGCCTATCGCTATCGTCGCACCGCTACCGAGAGCGGCGTAGTCGTCCTCTATGAGGGAGCCTATGGCGTCTAGCACGAAGAGGTGAGGGCCGACGTCGTCCACGCCGCCAACGAGGGTCTCGCTCATTAGGGGCATGTAGCGTTGACTGAAGAGTATGTTTGCCAAGAGCTTAGCGGCGGCTCTGACGGACATCCTCCTGTTCGTGTCGAGCTCGTACAGCTTGAGCTCTGCCCTCAAGCTCCTAGCTATCGCTTGCATGTCCCCTATGAGGCCTGCGCAGGCTATCCCCAAGTAGTCCGATATCTTGAAGACCTTCTTGGCGGACTTGCTCGTTACCGTGAAGCCGTAGCTGACCCTCTTCTCGGAGGCGAGCACAACACCTTCCTCAACCCTCAATCCGACGGTGGTAGCACCCACTGCCCAGTAAGCGCTCATCTGCCCCCTGTGGGCAACGCTATGCATGAGGCGCACCTGCCACCTGTATTTAACTAGGCTTTCTTATATCTTTTGGAGTTGACGGCCGGTTAGTAGGAGCCGCTCACTCACCGAGGGGCTAGAGGGTCCTTATGGCGCCAGAACAGCCGTTCCGCAAGGTTCCCGAAGTGCCGTCGTCAGAGGGCCTCATAGACGTGGCTTTTAGGAGGGCCTCGCGCGCGTCCGTCAAGATGCCCACCAAGAAGGACAGAACGCTGGTCGCCAAGTTGAAAGAGATCACAAGGGTGAGGACTGTCGCCTCCGTCATAGTTAGCAGGCTGAGAGAGATAAAGAGGGGCATACCGGTCGTAGAGTCCCTCAACCCGTTTTACAGGGACATGTTCTACTTGATGATAGACCCCGATAAGTTCAAGATTGCCATGGCTAGGGTATCGAAGGCCTCTCAGCTCGTAGAGAGGCTGTCCAAGGAGTATGTCAAGAGGATCAGGTCGTCCTCTGACGCCAAGGAGGCCTCTAAGGCTCGCAAAGAGTTCTATGGCAGAGTGGCCTCGATAATTAGAGGGCTTAGGTGCGACTTACAAGTCCTGTCCGAGGTCAAAAAGCTCAAGAGACTTCCTTCATTCGACTTCGATGTGCCTATAATAATCGTGAGCGGCGCTCCCAACGTCGGCAAGTCATCTTTCGTGAGATGCGTGTCCACCGCCGAACCAGAGATAGCCGAGTACCCGTTCACGACCAAGAGCGTGAGCGTGGGACACGTGATGGGCCCTCGAGGGGTCATAGCTCAAGTCGTAGACACTCCCGGCTTGCTCGACAGGCCCCTAGAGGAGAGGAATAAGATAGAGCTCCAAGCCATAATTGCCTTGAAGAACTTGGGAGGGGGGATGGTCTTCCTAATAGATCCTAGCGAGACTTGCGGCTACAGCCTCGACTACCAACTCAACGTCCTCAAGAGCGTTAAGGAGATGTTCGGGGAAAGGCCCATGGTCGTAGCGTTGACGAAGGTAGATATCGCGAGCGAAGAGCAAATTCAGAGGGCTCTCGACAGGCTCAGGGGTGAAAGGGTCTTTACATGTAACACTCTTAAGTGCGTCGGAGTGAGAGAAGTAGTCGACGAGCTATTGAGGGCGGTGAAGGGCTTTGATAGAAATTGACGGCAGCATGTTAGAGGGAGGGGGACAAATACTCAGGATGACCGTGGCCTTGTCAGCCGTGACAGGAGTACCTGTTAGGATCTTCAACATAAGGGCCAAGAGGGAGAACCCAGGGCTTAGGGCCCAGCACATGACTGCTATAAGGGCTGTGGCGAGCCTAGTGGACGCAGAGGTCAAGGGCCTCGCTCTAGGATCCATGGAGCTCACGTTCAGGCCTAAGACTATCAGGGGCGGCAGCTTCAGGTTCGACGTGGGGACGGCTGGCTCCACGACCTTGGTCCTCCAGAGCTTGTTGCCGGCAGCCGCATTCGCGCCTTCAAGAGTCAATGTTGAGATAGTGGGCGGAACTGACAACCCCCTAGCGCCTCCCGTGGATTACGTGATCAACGTCCTAAAACCAGTACTCGCGAGGATGTGGTACAAGTTTGAGCTAAACCTCTTGAGGAGGGGCTTCTACCCCAAAGGAGGGGGCATAGTCAGGACGTCGACCACGCCCGTCCCCAAGCTAATGCCTATAAGGCTAGAGGTACAAGGCGAAGTGAGAGTAGTTAAGGGCATATCCTATAGCTCGAGGCTCCCGGACCACATAGCCAAGAGGATGGCGGACAGCGCCTCTAAGCTCTTGAGGAAGTCTGGGCTCGAGGCGGAGATAGAGGTCGAGGTGCTACAGCCCGGACACCCCAAGTGCGCCCTGAACCCCGGTTGTGGCATAGTGCTTTGGGCCGAGACGACGAGCGGGGCCGTCTTGGGCTCAGACAGCTTGGGCGAGGTTGGAAAGCCAGCAGAGAAGGTCGGCGAGGAGGCCGCTAAGAAGCTACTGGATGAGATTGAGGGCGGGGCCACCGTCGATAGACATTTAGCGGATCAGCTCATAGTCTACATGGCACTAGCCGACGGCGAGTCCGTAGTCAAAGTGAGCGAGCTCACCATGCACGCGCTGACGTGCATCGAGCTCAGTAAAAAGCTCTTGCCGCAAGCGTCCTTCGAAGTCACGGGAGAAAGGCCTAAGACCGTCCTGTGCAGAGGGGTGGGGCTTAAGAACAAGTTCATGAGGGGCTAGTCAGGCGGGAGTATCCTGTCAAGGAGCCATTGAGCGTCGAAGGGCTTTAGATCCTCGTACCCCTGACCCGTGCCGAAGTACGCTATCGGCTTTCGCGTGGCAATGGCTATGGACACGGCAGCCCCTCCCTTGACGTCGGCGTCGACCTTAGTCAGTATCGCGGCATCGATGCCCACGGCTTCGTTGAACTTTACGGCCATGTCGTAGGCGTCGTTGCCCGTAAGAGCGTCCACCACCAACACCTTAAAGGCCGGCTTTGCGACGCGCGCTATCTTCCTCAGCTCGTCCATGAGGCCTTTGTCGGTCTGGAGACGGCCTGCCGTGTCTATCAAGACGCAGGCTAAGCCCTTTGAAGAGGCGTGGGACACCGCGTCGTAGGCGACGGCAGCTGGGTCGGCGCCGTACCTGTGCTTCACCAACTTTACGCCCAATCTCGAAGCGTGAACCTCGAGTTGCTCCTCAGCGCCAGCCCTAAAGGTGTCGCTACAGGCCAATACCACTGAAAGGCCGTTCTTCAGTAGCAAATTGGCGACCTTCGCAACCGTGAGGGTCTTGCCATGCCCATTAGGCCCCACGAACATTATCGTAAAGACCTTGCCCTCTTGCCTCCACCTCTTAGCCTCAGCCACAAAGTCTATCCGGGGCAACGACGTCAACATCTTGTACAGCGTTTCTCGGAGGCTTCTCAAGACCACTTGGTATACGCTCTCGGTCCTCCCTATCCTAGCGCCCTTGAGGGGGGCGACGACGTTGTCGACTATCTCGAGGGCCGCCGGGAGGGCTACATCGCTTTCCACTAGGGCCAAACGGAGCTTTTCGGCGACGTCGGAGAGGCTCTCCTCATCGAGCTCCTTAGTGGTTATTTCTTGAAAAAGGGACTTCAGCTTGTTCTTCAAGAACCCCAGCAAGCGTTTTTTAACCTCCAGCCTGGCCCTCGGCTATCTTCCTCAGCTCTGGCTCGAGCTTCGAGAGCCTCGCCGTAACGCTGGCGAGTTGTTGCTGAGTCTCGGCTACAAGCCTTTTGAGGGCGTCTATTCTGCTCTCAAAGAACTTCTTCGCCTCATCCAAGCTCTTCTCGACCAAGACGTTCGCCCCGACGTTTACGAGTATCTTCTTCGTGTCAGTGATCTTACCCCTTGCGTAAGCGTTGGCTCCCAACATGAACAGCGCCTCGACCTCCTCCGTTACCTTGCTGAGCTCGTCTATGGCCTGTATGGTACCCTCCATCTCGTTTATGGCCGCGAGCGCCAAGTCGATTCTCTGCCTTAGGGCCTCGGCCAAGCTTTGAAGGTATTGCCACTCGGCGACGAGCCTGTTTACGTCTTGGGGCATGGGCTTGGCGCTACTCTGCCCCAACTTCGACCAACTCCCTCACTTCTTCAATCTTTATGTCAAACCTCTTAAGCTTATGCCTACTGCCCAAAAGCGAGAGCACCTTTTCGATCGCGTGGTCGGGCTTTAGCGCTCTCACGGTCATCGAGAACTTGTTCCACTTGTTCTTCATTTTCATCCTACCGCTTATCTCGTATGTCTTGACGCTCATGGGCCTAACCCCCTAGAGGAACAACACTTGCTCTATCCTAGCGAGCTCCGGGCCTGTAGTGGTGGGTGCTACTATCGCGCCTTTTGAATTTAAAACCATCGCCACCCTCAGCAAGTGCGAGCCCATCATGACCGTCCCGACGTCGACCCTGACCTTCAAGACCTCTGAAACCCACTTCGCCTCCTCCTCAGAGGTCATGGGATGCAAGAGGGCTCCTTTATTGTTGGCTACTGCCACAGAGCCCACGACCTTTATCCCCCCTAAGCTGCCTTTTACGACCTCGACGTCGAGGACGTCTTCTATGAGCTTTATCTCGCTTTTAGTGAAGTCCTCGTGAACTATCGCCGCCTTATCATTTGCCAGAACCATGTTCCCGAGCGCGGTCTTGGCCGATTGCATGGCAACGACCTCGACGCCCAGCTCCTTCTTCAGGAGCTCGAGCTCTTCGGGGAGTGTTATAAAGGGAAGCAGCAGGCCGCGAGAATTCCCTACGGCGAGTATTCCTATCAACGGTGAGGCCCCGACGCTCACTCGATAAACAGGCACGCCTAGGCTTTCTTCCACGATCCTTTGGAACTTTCCCCCTGCATCCCTAGGGATCAGAGCATACTTGTCCGTAGCTAATGAAAAGGCCCCCACGTAATAGCTTCCATATATCGTCGCAAGCTCTATGGGCAATTCTCTAGCTCCCTCACGCGAGCTCTACTCTCACGAGGCCGTCTCTATACTTTACCGCCTTGACCTTGACCTTTCGGGGCGGCTTCTTCGCCCCTCTACTCCATATGTACTCAGAGACCTTCGGATCTATCTTTACCTCCTCGGCCTTCATGTGCTTAGCTATGAAGGCTCTCACGAACCTTATGGCACGTGCGGCCCTCCTCCACCTAGGCACTCCCAAAACGACATGCAACGGTATCGTGTATTGTCTCTCGAGCTCCACCTCAGGCCCCTTCTCAGACAAGGCCTAGCCCCCTATGCCTTCAGCTTGACCCTCCTCCAGTACCTGAGCTTCGGGTGTGACCTAAACTCCCTATTGGTCTTGGCTATGACCCAAACCGGGACGGCTCTGTTCTGCTTGCAGGCCTTCGCTAGCCTCCTCTTCTTCGCCGCGTGCTTGTTCCTAGCCACGTCAGACCCTCCTTATCCTGATCTCCCTGCGGGGAGGTTGGAGGGACTCGAGTATCCTCTTCAACTGCTCATCGGTTATCGGGATCGGAACCCTGCCCGCTTGGGCCAGCTGAATTAATTGAGCCTCGAGCTGCTCCGCGAACTCCGGCCTGACCATCTTTATGTTTGTGAGCCTCATCCTGGCCTCGGGCGTCAGGATGGCCCTCAAGAGCGCTTGCTTCTTCGCTTCGTACTCCTTCCTGAGCCTCTCCTGCTCTTCTGCGGCTGCCATCTTCCTCTGTAGCTCAGCGAGCTTCCTCTGCCTGATCTCCTCGAGCTCCTTGTCGGGCATCTCGGCCACAGGAGATCACCCTAAGCATACTTCGCAAGTTCTGGCATATTTCTCTGGAGCTCTCTAAAGAGCTTGTGGGCAAGCCTATCGAGGAGGGACTTGCCTTGAGGGGTTAGGACGCGGCCTTCATTGCCAGCTTTCTCCACGAGCCCCGCTCGCTCAAGTTGTTGGACTATTTTCCTTATTATGGCCCCTCCGGCCTTCCTGAAGTGCTCTCGTCCCCTGACGCCCGGCCTCTGCCTACATCCAAATGCCGTCCTCAAGCTACCTACGCCCACGGGGCCGCAGAGGTAAATCTTCCTGAGTATTGCCGCCGCCCTGACGTACCACCAATCCTTTCGAGCGGGCGGCCTCTCCCTCCCGGGCCCTGTTTTGACTATCATCGCCCAAGGAGGGGGCTTTATGATGTCAGAGAAGTTATCCCTAAGGTACGTTGCCAGCTCCTCTATCAGTAGGGCTGGAGGGACCTTCAAGACCTCTGACATGCTCTTTCACTCTGCGTTTCTTTTGAGCATAGAGGAATCGCGGGTCTCTTATTAAACTGTTCTCTTCCTTCGCTTCCTGTAGAGCACGACTGTGTACCCCCTCACCTCTATCGCATCCGCGCCTAGCTTTTGCGCCAAGACCTCGGCGAACCTCTTCCTGTCGTCTATCCCCTCGACTGCCAAGGCCGTCTTCAGAATCCTGACCTTAACTATCCCGTCACTATTAAGGCGCCTATCTATCTCCTTCAAGACCGACTCCGTTAGGCCTTGCTTACCCACGTTCACGTCTGCCCTCTTCAACATCTTCTCCTTAAGCCTCTCCTTGACGCTACGCTTCACGCCTCAACCCCCTCAAGTTAAATCTCATGACGTTGCCGCACTCGAGGCACGTGATAGCAATGTGGGGCTCCCTCCTCTTCGCCATCCTCACCCTGCAGTTGACGCCCGGCACGAGGAACTTGTAGCAATGGTGACAGAACCTCCTTCTCAAATCCCTCGGTATCCTGACCCTACACCTCATGGCTATCCTTCTAGCCAGCTCAACGTACCTATTCGACAGTCCTCGATCGACGTGAAACATTTGGTCGGCCATCTCAAAGAGCCTCCTTATCCTCTCGATCGCGATGGACTTGATCTCAGCCTTCTGCCTTTTACAGGGCATCGGGGTCTGCAGAATAGGTATCGAGGAGGATATTAAGGACGCCGGGCTTAAATCACTTTTAAGCGATCCCGAGGCGTTGGTGGACATCGTGAGGCCTGGGCCCCGCATCGCCATAGCCTTAGTAGAGGCCTCGCTCGAACTCGTGCCACCAGAGATAGCCAAGCACCCCGCAGTCAAGAAGACTGCGAAGAAGAGGGGGAAGAGGCCTCTCGCGATGTTGCTCGACAAGTCCCTCCACTATCATGCGATGAAGGGATTGCCAAGCCAGGAGAAGAGGGGTAGGCCCGATATAGTGCACTTCTGCATGCTCGAGGTCTTGGAGTCTCCCCTCTGCAATAAGGGCTACGTGCAACTGTACGTGCACGCGTTTGGAGGGCAAGTGATCAGAGCGAGGAGCGACGTCAGGTTGCCGAAGAACTACAACAGGTTCGTCGGCTTGATGGAGCAGTTGTTGGCCTTCGGCAGAGTCCCAACAGAAGGCGAGGCATTGCTCGAGGTCATAGGGATGGGGGTGGACAAAGCGATAGAGGACTTCAAGCCCTCGAAGAGAATCCTGCTGTCGGAGAGGGGGATTAGGACGAGCCCCCTAGACCTCGCCAGCAAGATCCTTGAGAGGGGCGAGAAGGTCATGATCATGATAGGCGCTTTCCCCCATGGGGGCTTCAGCGATGAGGTGCTCAGCTCGGCCGACGAGGTAGTGTCCATTTACGACGAGGTCCTAGAGGGTTTCGTAGCGACGTCGATAATCTTGAGGGCCTTAGAGTTTAAGCTAGGCCTATACGACATCGATGGAAGAAACGTTTAAGTGCGAAGTCGCTTGACGGTAGTTGGGTACGGGGCCGAGGTGGCGTAGACTGGCTAACGCGCCGGCCTGTACCACTGGGCTCGTGGCCGGTGGGGGTAGGGAGCCGGAGATCGCGGGTTCAAGTCCCGCCCTCGGCCTCCAAAACCATGGGCCGGTAGATCAGCCTGGTGGATCGCCCGCTTTGCAAGCGGGAGGTCGCGGGTTCAAGTCCCGCCCGGTCCACTAAAACTTGGGCGGAGCCCCTCTACGGAGACCTGTTCTGCAGGTTTCTATCTCAATCCACCTTCTAGGACAGGGCTCTCGACTGAAAGGGCCACGAGAGGTGGGGACGGGCTTCCTTCTGGTTTCTGGACCTCTTAGACCAGCCCTCCCAAGCAACGAGGGGGTCGGAAGAAGTATCATATCGTAGGGCTTTTTCCTTACTCTAGGAGAGACCGCCATGTGGGGCAGAGCCCGGGCGGGGATTTATCGCGAGGTGGTGATTTGAGGGTCGTGGACTCTCTGGCCCTCAAACCCGTGCGCTCGAGGCAATTGGGGAAGAGCTTGAGGGTTAACAAAACCCAGCCGAAGACTTGTCCCTATTCTTGCGTCTACTGCCAACAAGACAGAACTAGCAACATAACCGTCAGAAGAGGGCATTTCGTGAGCCACTACGGATGATGGTCCAAGTCAAGGGGCCCACGAGGTGAGCCCGAGAGGCATAGACCGCGTAACCTTCGCATCTGGCAGAGAGCTCATGCTCGACGTCAAGTTAGGTAAGGGGATATCGCTTTTAAGGGGCCTAGGTCTTCCCATAACAGAGTAACGAACGCCTTGATGCTTTGGCGCGAAGACGTCAGGAAGGATCTGCTCGACGCCGACTTCGTCTCACTGAAGATCGATGCCGTCGGCATCGACGTGTGGAGGCACGTAAACAGGCCGCGCAAGGACTTGAGGTTGGACGCGATTTTAGATGGGGTAGAACGGTTCGCGAGAGACTCAAAGAGATTCTCGTGAGCGAGGCCATGCTCATCGATCGTGTGGATTACGGAGGGGTGCTGGAGAGGGTGACGAGCTCTCTGAGGAGCTTAGCCAAGCTGTACAGGGCCTACATCGCCGTTCGACCAGACTGCCCACTGATAAGTGGGTTAAACCTGCCAAGGGGTTTTGAGCGAGGCCCTTCAGATCTCCAGAGCTCTTGAGACCGATGGAGCGGAGCTCTTAAAGAGAGCGGGTGCGGATTGGCAAGTCGTCAACGAGCTCTTGCGCGACGATGGGCTTGTGGAGTTGGACTACGAAGGAGAGACGTACTGCGCACGAAGGCATCGATAACTGACTAGCTCTCGAAGTCTCAGCCCTCGCTCGGCACCACCTAGACTTAAACCTAGACCGGAAAACGGTAGGGAGCCCTGAGGGTGTTTAGAGGTAAAGGGTTGCTAAGCTCGAACTAAAAACATGGCGAGGGCCCGAGCCCGTCAGCTGAGTACACCTCTCAAGAAGTACTCGTGTATCCTCGTGTCGCTGGTCAGTTCGGGATGGAAGGTCGCTGCCAGCATGTTGTCTTGTTGGACGAGGACTGGGAGGCCTTCGTAGACCGCCAAGACCCTCACCTTGCTGCCCACGGCCTCTATAGCTGGAGCCCTTATGAAGACTCCCCGAAACGGCCTGTCGCCTATCGCCGGGATCTCTAAGTCGACCTCGAAGGACTCCTTTTGTCTCCCGTAGTAGTTTCTAACGACCTTTATGTCCATTACCCCTATGAGGGGTTGTTGGATCCTCCCCACCTTTGCGTCGTATACCTCCTTGGCCAGCAATATGGCCCCAGCGCACGTGCCGAAGACCGGCAAGCCCCCCTCTATCCTCTCCTTTAAGACTTTGATGAGCCCGGTCCTCTCGGCAACCCTGCCTATTACCGTGCTCTCTCCTCCCGGTATCACAATGCCTTGAACCCTATCCAGCTCTGCGGGCTTCTTGATCAACTCGACTGCTCCGTCGACGCCTAGCTTGGACAAGGCGACTTTGAGCGATTCGACGTGTTCGGACACTGCACCTTGGAGCGCTACTACCCCCAGCTTGAGCACGTCATTCGCCTCTGACTTGAAGTAGCTCCTCCGGCTTTAGCGTCTTAATGTCTATGCCCATCATGGCCTTTTTCTCAGAAACCATTCTGCACGCTTCGACGACTATCTCGGGATCGTCCCAGTGAGAGGTCGCCAAGACTATCGCTTGGGCCCTGACCTCGGGATCCGAGGACTTGAATATGCCCGAGCCCACGAAGACCCCGTCGGCTCCGAGGAGCATCATGAGCGCGGCGTCGGCCGGCGTCGCTATCCCGCCGGCGGCGAAGTTTACGACAGGGAGCCTCCCGAGCCTGGCCGTCTCCTTCACTAGCTCGTAGGGCACGTTGTAGTTCTTGGCCGCGTCGAGCAACTCCTCGTCGTTCATGGCCCTCAGGACCCTTATCTCGCCCATGATTTGCTTCATGTGCTTCACGGCCTCGGAGACGTTGCCGGTGCCAGCCTCCCCCTTGGTCCTGATCATCGCCGCGCCCTCGTATATCCTCCTCAGAGCCTCCCCCAAGTTCCTAGCGCCGTTGACGAAGGGAGTTCTGAAGAGCCACTTGTTTATGTGGTGCTTTTCGTCTGCCGGTGTTAAGACCTCGCTCTCGTCTATCATGTCGACCCCTATGTGTTCGAGCACCTTGGCCTCCATGTAATGGCCTATTCTGCACTTGGCCATGACTGGTATGGTTACGTGATCCATGACCTCCTCTATGACCTTGATGTCGGCCATCCTAGCGACTCCTCCGGCCTTCCTCACGTCGTAGGGCAACTTGTCGAGCACCATTACCGAGACTGCTCCAGCGTCTTCGGCTATCTGCGCTTGTTCCACGTTGGTTACGTCCATACAGACCCCTCCCTTCTGCATCTTCGCGAAGCCCCTCTTGACAACTACGGTACCCTTGACGGGGGACTTGAGCTCTGAGGGCAGGAGAGGTGGAGCGAACATGTCCTTCAATTTGTCCCTTGCCTCTAACAGGCCGTAGAGGAAGTCCCTAAGCTCTTCGAGCCTCTCGGCCAATAACCAGCACCTCGATTTAACAAATAATGCGACAGAACCCCTTATTAAGCATTGAGCCAATAAACTTTCTAGGCCTCCTCGATGGTGTCTTGCCATGAATGTGAAGGGGCGCGACATCTTAACGCTCCAAGAGCTCTCCTCCAAAGAAGTATGGGCGCTCATCGACGTGTGCTTCGAGCTGAAGAAGGAGTGGGTGAGGGGGAATAGGAGGAGGAGAGACCTCGAGGGGAAGAGCGTGCTCCTGTTCTTCGAGAAACCATCCACTAGGACTAGGCTGGCCTTCGAAGTAGCGGCGGCGAGCTTAGGGGCCCATGCCCTCTACGCATCGGCGTCGGAGTTGCAATTGGCGCGCGGCGAGGCGCTCTCCGACACGGCTAAGGTCTTCTCCAGAATGGTCGA
>DAIQQE010000003.1:0-7164 GCA_036786905.1 Candidatus Nezhaarchaeales archaeon
CTGATCTCCCCAGCCCCCGTCTCGACCCTCACGAGCTCATTGTACGCCGCGTCGCTGACGTTCTTGACTATCAACAAGGGACCCGCTATCTCGGTCACCGTCCTGTACTTCCTAGCTTTGAGCGCCGACAAGGAGATATTCATGCAGGCACACCTCCTAGACCGCTACAGCCTTTCGAGCCCTTATCAAAGAGCCTATCTGCTCATCTATCTTCTTCATTATCTCCTCTATGGACTCTTTGACCTTGTCGTGGGGTATTATCTTCATCCTAGCGAGGTCTTCTTTGATGGGCAACCTCAATATATCGCTTAGCGTGACGCCACTCGAGACGGCCTCCTTAACCCTTCTGTTGAAGTGGAGTATGGCCTTGAGCATCAAATACGTCTTCTCTATTGGACTGTAAGTGTCTATTGGGTGATAGGCGTGTTGCATTAAGAAGTCCTCCCTTATCACCCTCGCGACTTCAAGAGTTGCCCTATCGACTTCTGGTAGCGCGTCTGGGCCCACAAGCCTCACTATCTCCAGTAGCTCGGCCTCTCTCTGCAAGATCGCCATGACTTCTTTGCGCATCTCCGGCCAGTCGGGCGCGACGTTCTCTCTATACCACTCCTCTAACGTCTCTAAGTAGAGCGAGTAGCTCGTCAGCCAGTTTATGGCGGGGAAGTGCCTCCTGTAAGCGAGGGCGGTGTCTAGGGCCCAGAAGACCTTGACTATCCTGAGAGTGGCCTGCACTACGGGCTCTGAGAAGTCCCCGCCCGGCGGCGACACAGCGCCGATTATCGAGACCGAGCCAATCCTGTCCTCAGAGCCGAGGGTAACGACCCTACCAGCTCTCTCGTAGAACTCCGCCAGCCTAGCGCCCAAGTATGGCGGATAGCCTTCCTCTCCCGGCATCTCCTCGAGCCTCCCCGAGATCTCTCTCAGGGCCTCCGCCCACCTCGAGGTGGAGTCGGCCATTAGGGCGACGTCGTAGCCCATGTCCCTGTAGTACTCCGCCAGCGTGACGCCCGTGTACACGCTTGCCTCTCTAGCCGCTACAGGCATGTTGCTGGTATTAGCTATCATTATTGTCCTCTCCATGAGGGGCCTACCGGTCTTGGGGTCCTTGAGCTCCGGGAACCGCTCGAGCATCTCGGTCATCTCGTTGCCCCTCTCACCACAGCCTATGTAGACTATCACCTTGGCGTCTGCCCATTGAGCTAGCTGGTGTTGCGTCACGGTCTTCCCCGTTCCGAAGCCGCCAGGTATCGCCGCAGTCCCTCCCTTGGCTATGGGAAAGAGGGCGTCTATTATCCTCTGGCCCGTCAGCAACGGTTGCACGGGATCGAGCTTCGTCTTGTATGGCCTCGGCCTGCGGACGGGCCACCTCTGCATCATCGTGAGCTCTTGCACCAAGCCGTCAGGCGTCCTGACCTTGGCTATTACGTCTTCGACCTTGTATTCGCCTTCAGGGGCTATCTCCTCTAGAGTACCTTCGACATCCGGCGGAACCATTACTTTGTGCACTACGAGCGGCGTCTCGGGCACCTCTCCCAATATGTCTCCGCCAACGACCCTGTCCCCTGCTTTAGCCTTTGGGGTGAAAGGCCACTTCTTGTTCCTTGGCAGAGCCGGAGCCGATACGCCTCTCTCTATGAAGTCCCCAGTGCTCTCTTTTATTATCTCAAGGGGTCTTTGAATTCCGTCGTAAATTTGCGTTAGAAGCCCTGGGCCAAGTTCAACCGACAAGAGCTGCCCGGTGCCCACGACCTTCTCTCCTGGCCTCAGCCCGCTCGTCTCCTCATAGACTTGTATCGTTGCTAAGTCCTCTTGCAGCCTAATTATCTCTCCTATTAAATTGAGCTCTCCGACCCTGACGAGCTCGTACATCTGGCTGCCCCTCATACCCTTGGCGACGACGACCGGCCCTGCTACCCTAACTATCCTCCCCACGCTCGGCATTTACACCACTACCTTATCACGACCTCCACTCCCACAGTCCTCCTGATGAGCTCGCTTACGTAGTCACGCATACCCTCTTTGGCCCTCCCGGTGGGTATAACTGCCACTACTGGCCGCTTTAACTTCAAGTATTTGTCGTAGAAGTTGGGGATTTTGAGGGCCCAGCCCTCTTCTACTAGGATTAAGGCAACGTCACTCCTTCTTATCAAGGACGAGAGCTTTGCATCGGCGTCTTGTTTATCGCTCACTACAAAGCCTTCACCGACTCCGGTCAGTCTCAATCCTGCAACGAAGTCTTGGCTCCCCACAACAACTATCTTCACTTGCGCTCACCCACGATGGCACTCAACTAAGCCTCTTAGCTATCTCTTCTTGGCCCATTAAGGTTTCACAATACTCACATTTAATCTTTAGGGGGTCTCGGCTCACGACCCGGAACTTGCTCTGGATTTGGTGCTCGTGGTTCGTGATGCACGTCGGATTGCTACACTTTATCATTCCGACGATTTCGTCTGGAAGGGCTAGCCTCTCCTTCCTCACCACTTGATAATCCTTTATGATGTTCAAAGTAGCCCGAGGAGCTATGAGCGCTATCTTGCTTACCTCTGGCGGACTCAGGTACCTGCCTTCAATCTTTATGATGTCTTTGGTACCGAGTTTCTGGCTCGGCACGTTCATCGCGATGGTTATTATGAAGCCCTCCTTACCCGTCACTCCCAGCATTTCCAGGATCTTGAGCGCAGTGCCAGCCCTCAAGTGGTCTATGACCACACCATCTCTTATCTTTTGGACGCGCAGCTCTCGATCAATCATCATCCCAAGGTCGCACCTTAAATACTTAAGCTATAGCACTCTAAATAGTTTCCGAGGGGTAAGTTTAGCGATGTCCTTGCGTGGAAGGGACATAATATCGATCAAAGACGTCACGAAAGAGGAAATGCTAGCAATGTTCGGAGAGGCCACGTCTTTAGAGCCATACGCTAGGTCTAAGAGCGACATATTAAGGGGGAAGGTCATGGCCTTATTGTTCTTTGAGCCCAGTACGAGGACGAGGTTGAGCTTCGAGACCGCCATGAAGAGGTTAGGCGGTGATGTCATAGGCTTTGAGGAGCCCTCCATAACCTCCATGGCTAAGGGAGAGAGCTTAATTGACACGGTTAAGGTCATCGAGAACTACGCCGACGTGTTGGTCGTAAGGCACTCCTTTGAGGGCGCCGCCAAAGCGATAGCCGATGCAGTTCAGATCCCAGTGATAAACGCGGGCTCGGGGGCCCTTTCACACCCGACACAAGCCCTCACAGATCTTTACACCATATGGAGAGAGAAGGGGAGGATAGATGGCCTGACTGTGCTCTTTCTCGGGGACCTCAGGTACAGCCGGGCCGTGCGATCTCTGGTTCAAGGGTTGCTAAACTTTAAAGTGAGCTTCGTCTTCGTCTCGCCTGAGCTTTTAAGGTTGAGGGAAGAAGTGAGGGAAGAGCTTAGAGAGCAGGGCGCTTCTTTCGTAGAGGCGACTACGCTATCTCAAGAGCTCATAAGGGAGGCCGATGTGATATACGTGACTAGGATACAACGAGAGCGATTCGTAGACCCCATGGAGTATGAGAAGGTTAAGGGGTCTTACAAGCTGACAGTAGAACATCTTCGATACGCGAGGGACGGCCTAATGGTCCTGCACCCCCTGCCGCGAGTTGATGAGCTCGACTGGGAGATAGACAAAACACCCTATGCGAGGTACTTTAGGCAAGTGTTCTACGGCCTTTTAGTCAGAATGGCCCTCTTAAAGATGATACTGACTTAGCGGTCATTGAACTCTGCGCCATTCCTCTTCTAGTCTCTCCCCCTCTTCATCGCTAACTTCGAAGACGTCGTACTTACCGACCCTCTCCGCTATTGCTTGGGCTAGTAAGTGATAACAAAGCGGCGCGCTTCTCCTAGATATCACGTTTACGTAGAAGTCGTCGCAGGAGCAGTAGAGCCTCGGTATGACCCAGTAGTCCCTCTTTTTACCGACAACTATCCAAGTCACCCGCCCGCTGGGCACGAACACGTATTTCTTCACCCTCCCTCTGTTGACCGTCTCGATGGCCTTCTTTAAGCGCTTTAGCGACACGCCATCAATTGAGAGGCCGAGCTCTTGGAGTAACTGCGTTATCGACTGCACAAACTCTAACGGCAGTTCGCAATTAAATAAATATGACATTACCAGTCGAGGTCAGGACTACATGGTCACGGTCAAGTTCCTGCTCAACGCGCCAGCATCAGTAGTAGTGACTAGGGGTAGGAGGATATTGACGGTCTCAGACCTTCACATAGGCCTAGAGTATGAGCTTCGAAGACTCGGATTTAAAGTCCCATCACAGAGTGACGAAATAGCGAGGGGATTACTTGGCCTGTTAGAGGTCGCCGAGCCAGACTTTCTAGTCATATTAGGCGACGTGAAGCACGAGATCAAGGGCCTTAGAAGGGAGGTAAGGGCAGAGGTCGAGAAGGTGATTAAACGCCTGCTAGATGAAGTCGAAAAAATAGTCATAGTAATGGGAAATCACGATGGCTCGCTGAAGCGCTTGAAGCTCGAGGGCGTCGAAGTCTATGAGGCCTCTGGCGTCTCAATAGACGGCATCTCTTTCGTCCATGGCAACGCATGGCCTAAGCCAGGGCTACTCGCAAGCGACGTTCTAATGATGGGGCATATCCACCCCTCCGTGCTTGTGCCGTACGGAGAGAGGAGAGTTTGGATCGTCTACTATTTCGGGATGAGGGAGAGGGAGAGGGCAAGGGGGCTCCTCGGAGTCGACTTTAATATTAAGAGGCTGATAGTCCACCCCGCGTACAACAGTCATCTGGGGTACGGCCTCTTGCGCAAGAGCTCGCTCCAGAGGCTAAGCCCCATCTTCAGGAAGCTGGTCAATCCGCAAAAGGGCTACGTCTACAGCTTAGACGGGACGTTTCTAGGAAAGGTCTCGCTAGTAAGCTCTGGCGAATAACCCTCCTTCTGTAGTATGCTCCTAGCGACGATTATGCCAGATGCGGAAGCTTGGACTAGGCCCCTCGTTATGCCAGCGCCATCACCAATGGCGTAGAGGTTCGAGACCTTGGTCTCGAGCTCCCTCGTTAGCTCCAGCCTCGAGGAGTAGAACTTGACCTCTACGCCGTAAAGCAACGTGTACCTCGAATAGACACCAGGGGTCAGCTTATCCATAGCCTGAAGCATTTCCAGTATGCTGGCCAAGTACCTGTAGGGGAGGACGAAGCTCAGGTCCCCCGGGGTAGCGGACTTGAGCGTAGGCTCTACTATGTTCCTCTTAATCCTCTCGGGCGTCGACCTCCTACCTTCTTCAAGGTCGCCGAGCCTCTGAACTATTATGCCCCCGCTCAGCAAGTTCGCCAGACGGGCTATGTACTTCCCGTAGGCTATGGGCTCCTTGAACGGCTCCGTAAAGGACGTGCTGACGAGTATTGCGAAATTGGTGTTCTTGGTCTTCTTGTTCAAGAAGCTGTGGCCGTTAACCGTCACGACGTCCTCGTAGGACTCCGTGATCACCTCGCCGTAGGGGTTGAAGCAAAAGGTCCTCACCTGATCGTCGAAGCACTTCGAGTAGTAAATTAGCTTGGGCTCATACAAGTACTTCGTCAACGGCTCCATGACTGGAGCTGGTACCTCGACCCTCACACCTATGTCCACTGGGTTGTTGTATGCCTTGAGGTTGAGCTCTTTTGTTATCTTCTTGAGCCACTCGGCCCCGCTCCTCCCAGGCGCGAGGACCACGTACTTGGCGCGTATCTTGGTCCCGTCGGCTAGCTCGACCCCTGTCGTTATTGAGCCGTCGACTAAGACCCTCGTCACTTGCCTCTCGGTAAGTATCCTTACCCGTCGAGAGAGGAAGTCCTTCATGGCCTTTATCACTTCAGCGCACTTCTCAGTGCCAAGGTGCCTGATCCTCACAGGAATGAGCTTTAAACCTGCTAGTTGAGCGCGCCTCTGCCACTCTTCTATGACGTCAGCGTCTGTGCCGAAGACGGTGGTAGGAGCTCCAAAGGCCAAGTACATCTTATCGACGTAGTCGATTAACCCGACGAGCTCCTCTTTCCCCACGTAGCTCTCCAGCCAGCCGCCCACGTCAGCCGACAGGGTCAGCTTGCCGTCGCTAAAAGCTCCCGCGCCGCCCCAACCGCACAACATGGCGCATGGGCTACAACCAGCGCATTCGCTACCCATTCGGGTGAGGCAGACGCGCTTCTCTATGTCGGGCCCCTTGTCGATCATCACTATCTTCAAATTGCTTTTCTGAGTCAGCTCCAAGGCAGTAAATATGCCTGCCGGCCCACAACCAACTACGACAACGTCGGCCTCCAGATCCCCCATCTGCTCCGCCAAGCCCTATAACGCTCCAAAGCTAGATTTATCCTTAACTCGTCGAATAAAAAAGTGGCGAGGACGTTGGACGTTAGTCGAGGATTATGGAAGTCATGGTGTCTCTTATCCCGCTTATCTTGTGTATCCTAGTTATGAGAAAGTCCGTCAACGCCTTCGTGTCCGAGACCTCGACTTTGGCTATTACGTCGTAGGGGCCCGTGACCGAGTGTACCTCCTTCACCTCTGGTAGCGCTCTCAATTGCTTCACGACTTCGGGTACCTTGCCTGGCTCGACCCTAACGTGCACGTAGGCCCTGACCACATTTAGTTCTTTCCTCTTGAGAAGATATGAGGATTGCGTCGTGCATATTCAAACAGCCATCCTTGGTTGGGTTTTAAGAGGATAGCCCAAGGGTCCTCGGAAATGGGATGGCGCAATTCAGATCGATGATCCTAATCCGAGGCCGATAACTAGCTAGATCGCCTTTGGTGGGGCCGCCAGGATTTGAACCTGGGTCACGAGGGCCCGAGCCTCGCAGTCTACCAGGCTAGCCTACGGCCCCAAGCGACTACTCTAATTGAGTGGGGCTATCTAAAAGCTTCCTCATTATCGCGAGTAGAAGATCCATGTTTCGAAAGCTATAAGAGAGGTTCAGCTTTTCTTGTGTTACGGGCCGGGGTAGCCGAGCGGTTAGGCGGCGGGCTGCAGACCCGCTTTACAGGGGTTCGAATCCCCTCCCCGGCTCTAACCCTTTCTCGCAAGTAGTGTCTAGAGGTAGTTGAAGGGAAAAGGGGTCTTGTCCTCCTCATAGTCGTTGGTGGGGCCGGGGGGACTTGAACCCCCGACCAACGGGTCTCTCGCTCCA
>DAIQQE010000003.1:7264-45003 GCA_036786905.1 Candidatus Nezhaarchaeales archaeon
GTCGTTGGTGGGGCCGGGGGGACTTGAACCCCCGACCAACGGGTCTCTCGCTCCAGAAGATCGTCATCCCCTAGGTCCGCAGACCCGCATCACAGGCTTCTGGAGCCCTTAACGTCGGGCCAAGGCCCGATGTCGTCCTACCTTGCTAGACCACGGCCCCGCGTTAAGAGACTTCCCACGTGAGTCTTAAAAACTTTATTGAGGGGTTGCCGCCAGCACGCCCCTTTCCCAGGCCCTCGCGGAGCCCAGTACTCGGGTGCGCGTTGGGCGGTTTAACTTCCGGGTTCTGATGAGACCGGGTGGGTCCCGCCCACTGTGGCCGGCGACAACCCCACTCTTTCCCCTTGGTAGCCAGTATAAGGATTTTTCGATCGACGGGGAGTACGAAAACCCACGAAAAGCTTTTCTCTTCGTGATTTGAGAGTCTCCGAGGGACTCGTAAGGAGTTGTGATGGTCATCTTCGGCGCAAACGAAGTTCGTTGGTTCATGCCGACAGGGGGAGACTACACGTACTTGATCGTGTACTTGATCACCCTGATGGCTTTCATGTTCATGTGGTTGTTCTTCGGACAGAAGTACCAAGTCTACATGTGGCTTCGCGACGCCGAGAGGGCCACTTTGAAGCTCGAGGCCATGGCCAAGAAGGGCAAGGAGATCCTCATAAATGCGATAAAGGAGTTAGGGAAGCCCGATAAAGACCCCTCGGAAGAAGTCGAGAAGTTCATGGACTTCTTCGTCATAGAGCCCGTGGACAGAGACCCCTTCGGCGTTCTGAAGAGACTGGAACACCTCTTGGACGTGGAGAGGGAGAAGTTTAAGGACGTAGTAGCAAGAGTGGCGCCGAAGGCCAGCGACGAGGAGAGAGCTAACTTGGAATCGTCCTTCGCCGCTACGTGGGCCGTGAACTACGTATACAAGGTCGTCAGGCACTACACTCTATTAGGCAAGAAGACCAAGAGCATGTTAGTGCTCATGCAGATCGTATACAGCTTGCCGATAATCATGAGGCTCGCAGAGGCATACTTTAACTCGCTCGACGCCTTCACGAAGGGCAAGCCCATAGGCGATAGCGTAGGCCCCATGGTCGCCGCGAAGCTCATGAAGGGCTATCCGTGCAAGAACATCGGCGACGAGATGGTCGCCGCCGAGGTGCCCTTTGAGGGCAGGCTCCTCGTGATCGTCAAGGCCGAAGGGCCCGGGGGCAGAGTCGGCAAGCCTGGCGAGGCCATAGCCAAGCTGGCTCAGCAGTACAAAGACAGGCTGAAGAGGATAATAACCATCGACGCAGCGGTCAAGATGGAGGGCGAGAGCTCGGGCCAAATAGCCGAAGGAGTCGGAGCCGCCATAGGCGACCCCGGCCCTGAGAAGTATAAGATAGAGCAAGTGGCACTTGAGCTCGGTGTCGGCTTAGACGCAGTCATAATTAAGCAAGCACTCGAGGAGGCTCTATCAACTATGAGGAAGGAGCTAGCAGAAGCTGTGGACAAGGCGGTCGAGGTCGTGAAAAGGATCGTGAGAGAGAAGGTGGCAGAAGGAGGGGTCGTCATAATAGCCGGTATAGGTAACACTATAGGCGTCGGCAACGGCTAGCGTGAGGGTTGGTGATATGCCTCATCAACTGCTCATATCGTCGAACGGGGAAGCCATCGAATTCTTGATGTGGTACTTGTTCTTAGTATTGATGATGCTCATAGTATTTAGCGCGCTGTTTTCGGCAAGGAGGAGGGTCTTGGTTGCTCTAAGGGGTTTGAGGACGATAACGGTCCTGCAGTGCGAGAATTGCGATTACAAGGAAGAGAGAGAGTTCCAAGTCGGCGATTACATATTGAAGAGGGTGGGCGAGTGCGCGAAGTGCAAGGGGCCCCTCTACATATCCATGATTTACGGCGTTCCCGAGAAGGCCCCTCCGAGGCCATACGGTTATTGAAAGCTCGTCGTCACCTCGACGCCGTCTTCGAGGACTATGACCGTGTGTTCGGCTTGGGCCACAAGCCCCCTTCCCTTCTCTACGAGCACGTGATAACCGTAAAGAGAGCCAGCGTACGAGAGCTCCAAGAGCTTTGAGAGCGTATTTTGCGGAATTAAGTCCCTGACCCACCTATCGCAGAAGGGCAAGCCCTTGAATCGTTGCCATATGGTTGCTAGGATCTCTTTGTCGGCCTTCTTAGCCTTCTTTGGGCTTAAATATCGAAATATGTACACTTCAGGGGAATCGACCACCACCCCGAGGCCGTTGGTGGCAAAGGGTTCCACCGCATAGACTTCATGGACCTCCATCGACGCTCTGCTATCGACGGTCACGTTCGGCACGCTCTTCTCTCCGTGCAACGTGTACTGCTTGAGCATGTGGCCCGACAGGTTTCTGACGGGCTTGAAGCCGAAGCTCTTTATGGTCGTCTCTATGAGGGAGCCGATGGTCGACATCTTGACCCCCGGCCTTATAGAGTTAATGGCGGTCTCGAGGGCCCTCTCCGCCGCACGGACTAGGGGCTCGTAGTCATCTGAGAGCGCAATGGTCGACGCAACGTCGGCTATAAAGCCGTTTACATGTGCTCCGACGTCTATCTTCACGAGACTTCTGGGGGGTATGGTGGACTCGTCTCCTACGAACGAGGTGTAGTGAGCTGCCACGTGGTTGATCGAGATGTTGCAGGGAAAGGCCGGCTCGCAACCCATAGCCCTAATGCAACGCTCGACCTGCTCGCATATCTCTATCAACGGCATTCCCTCGTGGACCTTGTATATCACGCTCTTAAGGGCTTGAGAGGCGGCCCTGCCGGCCTTTCTCAAGCAATCCAGTTCTTCTTCAGTAAGCAACGCGAGGGCGCACCACAGCACTTTGAATGGGAAAGGATAATAACCCTTTGGGTAGGAGGGAGGACAGGTCGAGGAGATGTACGAGAAGCCCTTTAATGTGGTGGCTGTCGGCGGAACCTTCGACAAGCTACACAAGGGGCATAAAGAGCTCTTAAGAACCGCGTTCAAGATAGGCCGAAAAGTCGTCATAGGCATCACTAGCGACGATATGGTGGCTCGGAGCAAGGGCGGTGTTAGAGTTGACCCCCTCTCCAAGAGGAGAGAGGACGTCGAAGGTTGGATTAAGGAGGAGAGGTTGGACAAGCAAGCGGAGCACGATATCGTGGTTATAAATGACGTCTACGGCACGGCGATCTACGACGAAGAGTTAGAAGCCTTGGTCGTGAGCGAGGAGACCTACCAGAGGGCGGTTATGATAAACAAAATCAGAGTCAGCAAGGGCCTTAAACCGCTCATAATTGTGGTGGTCCCGCTGGTGCTAGCCTACGACGGTAAGCCCATCTCCTCCACCAGGATAAGGTTGGGGGAGATCGATGCTGAGGGCAGGCCTCTCGCGAAGGCCTAGTCTAGACCCAATATCACTCTCGACTTGTCGATGAAAGAGAGCTTTCTGCGTTGATGCTCCTTGATAAAGGACGTTACCAATTCGACCGCGAAGGCCTTGTCCTCACCACATAGGATCTCCCCGCTCTTGCACTTCATGTATATCTCCAATAGCTTCTCGTCATCCTCCACGAAGAAGAACTTGTAGAGGTCGAATATGGGGCACTTCTCTGGCTCTCCTCCTAGCTCCTTCTGCTCTTTAGCTGTCGGCCTACCGCCTGTGAAGGCGTTCCTCAGCTTATAGGCTATGCTCTCAACATCCTCGGCCAAGGTGAAGTAGCTCATGGGACTCCTCTTGCTCATCTTCGGGCTACCGTCCAGCCCCCTTATGATTTTGTGGTAAGTGGCCGAGGGCATCATGAAGCCGTACTTCTCCTTAAACTTGTGCGCCAGATCTCTGCAAAGCCTGATGTGAGGGTCTTGGTCTATCCCCACGGGGACCAAAGTGGGCTTGGGCCCGCCGAAGCGCTTCAGCTGTGGGAGGAGGATGTCGCCAGCTTGGACTAGAGCCGACATGTAGAGGCCCATGTGCCGCACTCCATAAATGGCCTCTATGGTCGATAGCGTCACGGATCGGGCGAATATGAACGCCAAGTCCTTGACGTCGCTCTCCTTCGACTGCCTGTATATGTAGGCGCGCGTTGGATCTAGTCCCAGAGCAAGTGCGTCAGCTAGGTTGTCTACGGCGATCTGCTCGCTCTCCTCAAACGGGATGCCATTGTCTTCGTAGGCCTCTATGTCCGCTATGCAGTAGAAGACCGTGCCCCCTATCCTCTGGAAAAACACCATTTCCCTGATCGTCAGGATGTGGCCTATGTGAAGGGGGCCTGAGGGCTTTATCCCGCTCATAACGGCGAAGGGCTGTTTGTCGTTTATCGCATCAACTATGCGCTCTAAGTCTCGATGGCCAAATACTATCTTCCTTCGAATGAAGGAGGGCTTGTAGGGTAGTTTATCAGCCACTTCGTCTATAGGCTGGATCCCGAACTCCTCGAACAACCTCTCGTAGCTGTCTATCTCAGTCGAGCCCCATGGGTCTATGACCCCGGCGCTGGGCTTCCTCAAGACTATCACCAAGGTCTTCTAACCATTAACTCTAAAGCGAAAATTAAAAGCTTCCTTATAGCGCTATCTTCCGAAGCCGAGTGGTGCTGAGCGAATGACTTCGGGGCTCTCCGACGGAGAGGTTAGGATATTGAAGTGCCTCAGCGATGTCAAGAGGGCCTTGGAGGTCAACGAACTAGCTGAACGTACAGGGCTAAGCCTAAGTTCGGTGATGTCCTACTTAGAGGCGCTGAGTCAAAAGGGCTTCGTGCAACTCTTGACAGAGGACGAGGATTACCTGGTTCTAACCGAGGAAGGTAGGGGGTACGCCGAGAGAGGGCTTCCTGAGAGAAGGGTCGCGAAGAGAGTTCTGGACCTCGGAGGGCAAGTGGCTCTCCAGGAAGTTAAGAGGGTCGTCGAGATCAGCGACGAAGAGCTGAAGATAGCTCTAGGCTGGATCCGCAGGAAGGGCCTCGGAGAGGTCGTTGCATCGGACGGTGAGAGGGCCATCAAGGTAAGGAGGGCCATTCCCGAGGATCCCGTGGAAGATGTCTTGAAGAGGCTGGCGAGCGAGGGCAAAATCCGCGTAGCTGAAGTGCCTTCAGGGGTCTTGTCAGAGCTGAAGAGTCGTAGGCTGGTTTCGATAGTGCAACAAAAGAGGAGGGCCGCGGTACTTACGGAAAGCGGCCTCGAGGCCTTGAGCCAAGCTCAACAGATGAGGGTCGTAGGCGCCTTAACGGCAGACCTCATAAAGAGCGGAGAGTGGAGGAGCGTTTACCTAAAGCCCTACGACGTCTCGGCTGAGCCCCCTAAGGTGTACCCGGCCAGGAAGCACTTTTACGCGGAGTTCCTCGACACGGTTCGCAGGATATTAGTGGAGATGGGCTTCGTAGAGGCCGAGGGCCCCTACGTCGAGACGGAGTTCTGGAACTTCGACGTGCTCTTCCAAGCCCAAGACCACCCGGCCAGGGAGATTCACGATTGCTTCGTGCTTCTCGAGCCTTCAACCGGCCGACTCCCTCGCAAGGAGCTGGTGGAGGCTGTCAAGAGGATCCACGAGGTCAAGTGGGAATATTCTTGGAGCGAGGAGCGGGCCTCGAGACTAATACTTAGGAGCCACACGACCGCCGTTTCGGCTAGGTTTCTAGCCAAGAGACCGAGGCCCCCTGTAAAGATGTTTTGCATATCGAAGGTCTTTAGGCCCGATATAATCGACGCCACTCACTTCATAGAGTTCACACAGGTGGACGGAATTTACGGCGACAGGGGCGTGAACCTTAGGACGCTACTCGGAGTGATACGAGACTTCGCGCTGAGGCTTGGATTCGAAGAGGTGAAGTTTAGACCTAGCTACTTCCCCTTCACGGAGCCGAGCGTCGAAGGCTCCGTGTATCACCCCCAGCTCGGCTGGATAGAGTGTCTAGGAGCTGGCATGTTCAGGCCAGAGGTCCTTGAAAGCCTTGGAGTAGACTACCCCGTCGCGGCTTGGGGCATAGGTATAGACAGGCTCGCGATGGCGTTACTCAAGATACCGGACATACGTGAGCTCTACTCCCGTGATTTGAGGTTCCTCAGGACGAGGGCGGTGATGCCTCAATGCCCACTATAAGCGTTAGCAAGAAGGACTTGCTCGAGCTCGTGGGCAAGCGGGATCTGAGAGACGAGGAGCTAGCCGAGGCCTTAGAGATGGTCAAGGCAGAGGTCAAGGCCTTCGGTCTTGACGAAATAACGCTCGAAGTGACGGCTGATAGGGCGGACATGTTCTCCGCCGAGGGGGTCGCGAGAAGTCTAAAGGGCTTCCTCGAGGTGGAGGTCGGCGCTCCCAACTACCCCGTGAGAAATGGTCGCGAAGACCTCGTGGTCAGGGTCGACGAATCAGTTAAGGGCGTTAGGCCGTTCGTCGCTTGTGCCGCAGTCCTGGGTTGCCCTCTTGGAGAAGAGGGGCTGAGGCAACTAATACAGCTCCAAGAAGTGCTGCACAAGACTCACGGCAGAAACCGCAAGAAGTTCGCCATAGGTCTACACAATTTCGACGTGGTAAAGGCTCCGATAGTGTACACGGCTAAGCGCTTCGACGAGTTCTCGTTCACGCCATTGGAAGCAGACAGAGAGATGAGCGGCCGAGAGATCGTTGAGAAGCATCCTAAGGGCGTCGAGTACGGGTGGATCATCAAGGACAGGGGCTTAGCCCCCCTGTTGGTGGACGCAAATGGCAACGTCCTTTCAATGCCCCCAATAATAAACTCAGACCTCACCAAGGTGAGCGCAAGGACCAAGAACTTGCTCATCGACGTCACCGGGACTGACCTCAAAGCCGTAGAAGACGCCCTAGCGATTTTAGTGGCCAACTTAGCCGAGAGAGGGGGAGAGATAGTCAGGTTTGAGGTGCAGGAGGGCCCGGGCATTAAGAGGGTAGAGCCTAGGACTGAGGGCAAGGTAATGACGGTGAGCTACGACAGGTTGGTCGAGGTAACAGGGATAAGAGTGCCCTTGGACGAAGTGGTCAGGTGCTTGATGAGGTCACGGCTAGACGTTGCCGCAAGGGGCAAGGACCTTGACGTGGTGGTACCGTTCTATCGTGTTGACGTGATGGACGACGTCGACGTCGCCGAAGACTTCGCCATAGGTTATGGCTACAATAGGATCGCACCCGAGGTCCCTGCTGTGACCTCGCGAGGTCGAGAGCTCGAGCTCGTCAGCTTTTCCAGGCTTTGCCGTGAGTTGATGGTGGGATACGGCTTCCAAGAAGTGTTGAACTACATGTTTACGAGCGACAAGAAGCTCGACCACGCTTGCATGTACGAGAAGAGGATCCGAGTGGCCAAGCCCGTCTCGTCCGACTACACTTGCCTCAGGACGAGCTTGATACCCCCTCTGCTCGACTTCCTGTCGGAGAATACTCACGTCGAGTACCCTCAAAAGGTGTTTGAGGTCGGCGACGTGGTGCTGGTCGACGAGAGCCTCGATGAGAAGAGCCTACACGACAGGAGGTTGGCGGCGCTTTACGCCGACTACAAGGCCGGGTACGAGGACGTTCAGGCAGTGCTGTACTCGCTCTTGAGGATATTGAACGTGAAGTTTGAGGTGAAAAGGGACAACAGGGACTTGATGATAGAGGGTCGCTGTGCCTCGGTGCTCATCAACGGTGAGGTGGTAGGCCTTATCGGTGAAATCAGGCCAGAGGTCCTCCTGAGGTTCGGGTTACAGACGCCCGTGGCGGCCTTCGAGATAAGTCTCTCAAAACTATACAGGGCATGGAGTGTAGGCTATTAATACTCCTTTGGACATTAAACTAGGGGCCGCCGGGTCGCGGGTCGCCGCAGCGACGGGGCGGAGGGACCGTGAAGGGTTTCCTGATGGATGACCGTCCGCCTTACCCACCTGCGGCACAGACTCGGCGGCCCCAACTTAACCTTTATAGGGGCTTTTACCTTCATATCTCAGGCCGCGCCGGCCTTGAGAGCCGCGCATAGGGAGTCCCCATGGAGGGGGCATCAGGCCCGAGACTGTGATATTGGGTGGGTCAATGCGCGGTCACAGCCGGCGCGGCTTTGCGTAAAAGAAGGTCAGCACTATGGAAGTCGAAGACAAAATCAAGATTGCGACGAGGAACACGTCCGAAGTCGTGGTGCTCTCTGAGCTCGCTGAAATCCTGAGAGGAGGAGAGGCTAAGGGCTACATAGGCGTCGAGCCCTCAGGGCTCTTCCACATAGGCTGGCTCATATGGGCCCAAAAAGTCAGAGACCTCTTGGACGTCGGGATAGAGATGAAGATATTAGAGGCCACGTGGCACGCTTGGATCAATGACAAACTCGGCGGAGACATAGAGATGATTCACAAATGCGCCAGCTACATCGAACACGTGCTTAAAGCGCTCGAAGTCGATAAAGGTGACGTAGAGTACGTCAAGGCCGAGGAGTTGGTGAACGACTCCGAGTACTGGAGGTTGGTCATCAACATAGCCAAAAACTTGTCGCTGGCGAGGGTTCGGAGGGCCATAACGATAATGGGTAGAAAGGAGAGCGAGAGCATACTGGACTTCTCAAAGCTCATATACCCCTGCATGCAAGTCGCCGACATTTTCTACATGGACCTAGACGTTTGCCTAGGAGGGACCGACCAGCGCAAGGCCCACATGCTCGCGAGGGAAATAGCGGAGAAGAGGGGGTGGAAGAAGCCAGTCGCCATACACACCCCCTTGCTGATAAGCTTGAGGCCTCCCATAAGCGGCGAGAGTCTGGACGAGGTCGACTTGAAGATGAGCAAGTCGAAGCCTGAGACCTGCATTTTCGTCCACGACCCTCCTGAGGAAATAGAGAAGAAGATTGAGGGGGCCTACTGCCC
Organism: Candidatus Nezhaarchaeales archaeon; assembly: GCA_036786905.1. Lineage (GTDB taxonomy): Archaea > Thermoproteota > Methanomethylicia > Nezhaarchaeales > WYZ-LMO8 > WYZ-LMO8. Next base: position 16,074 of record DAIQQE010000003.1, read on the forward strand.
CATGAAAGTTATCGACATGAACCCCGTCATAGAGATATGCAGGCACATATTGTTCGCTAGACCGGGCTTCAAACTTTACGTAGAGCGCGAGGATAAGCACGGAGGAGACTTGTGCATTGAGAGCTTCGACGAGCTAGTCCATCTGTACGGCAGAGGAGAGCTACACCCACAAGACCTAAAGAGGGCAGTGGCCAAGGCTTTGGCGAAGATACTCGAGCCCGTCAGGGGCTACTTTGAGTCGAATAAGGAGGCTGAAGAGCTACTCAAAGTCATGAGAGGAGCTACGATAACTAGATAAAGGAGCTTGCGACTATTTTTGAGTTAGCCGGACTACATAGCCTATGAGAGGCCTACAGGGTTAACGATCTAAAGCATTGGTGGTATATGATGGGAGGCATTGCCGTTACCGCTAAGTATGTCATCTACGCTACGATAGAGATAAACGGGATAGTGGACAAGTCAGACGTCATAGGCGCGCTCTTTGGACAGACAGAGGGCTTGCTCGGTGATAAACTGGACTTAAGGGAGTTACAAAAAGCGGGAAGGATAGGCAGGGTTCAAGTGACCTTAGAGGAGAAGAACGGCAAGTGCTTTGGTCAGATAGAAATACCATCCAACTTAGACAAGGTCGAGACAGCGCTGGTAGCCGCGGCGATAGAGACCGTTGACAAGGTGGGCCCCTATGACGCAAAGATCACCGTGACCAAGATAGAGGACGTGAGAGAAGAGAAGAGGAAGAAGGTCATGGAGAGGGCCAAGGAGCTCTTAATGAAGTGGAAGGAGGCCATGCCGGACACGCGCGAGATAACGGAGGAGATACTCAAGACCGTCAGGGAGGCTCAGCTCGTGGCATATGGCCCCGAAAAGCTACCCGCGGGACCTGATGTCGACAAGAGCGACACAATAATAATAGTCGAGGGCAGGGCGGACGTCGTTAACTTGCTGAGACATGACTACCGGAACGTGATAGCGATAGAGGGGGCTTCGGTTCCGAAGACCATAATAAATATGTGTAAGGAGAAGACGGCCATAGCGTTCGTCGACGGCGATAGGGGCGGAGAGCTTGTCTTGAGACAACTACTTCAAGTGGCCGACATAGACTACGTAGCGAGGGCGCCACCGGGGAAGGAAGTAGAAGAGCTGACGGGGAAGGAGATAGCCAAGTGCTTGAGGGACAAGGTCCCGGTGAGCGAGTACCTCAGCATACTAGAGAAGGGCCCTCAAGCTCCTCAGCCACCCCACCTACCTCAACCCCACGCCATGGCAGAGGTGCAGGTTGCCTCGCTAAAGAGCAAGATACCCTCTGAAGTCCTAAGGGAGGCCGAGAAGCTCGTTGGTAGTCTAGAGGCCTTAGTATACGATGAGGGTTGGAGGCTGTTGACCAGGATACCAGTGAAGGATCTGGCGAGTTACTTGCAGTCGTCTCAAGACCCAGTAAGCTACGTAGTCTTCGATGGAGTGGTCACTCAGAGGCTCGTAGAAGTGGCTGAGGCGAAGGGCGTCAAGATGATCGTGGGCGGGAGGATAGGGAATATAACGCACAGGCCCGCGTCGTTGGAGATACTCTCATTTAATGACTTAGGTCTTTGAAATGACGGAATCTAGAGAAGGCGAGAAATTAAGAAGGAGCATCGAGAAAGTACTCAAGGAGAGCGAAGAATACGCCAAGAGGTTGCTCGAGGTCAACGCCGATAGAGTGGTAATAGTCCATCACGACGACGCCGACGGGGTAGCGGCCGGGGCGCTCCTCAAGCTCGCACTCGAGGAGAGGTTCTCGACGCATATCGTTTGTCTTGAAAAAACCTACCCTCAAGCAGTGAAGAAGCTACAAGGCCAAGGCAAGGAGCCCATAATATATGTCGACTTGGGAAGCCCCCATGCACCGCTCATATCAAAGCTAAACGAGCTAAAAAGGACCATAATAATCGTGGACCACCACGACTTAGAGCCGAGTGGCGGGATCAGCGAAGAAGTCATGCTACTGAACCCCGAGATCCATGGAGTCGACGGCGGGACTTACGCCTGTGGAGCCAGCTTGGCGTACTTCTTCGCACGCTCCATCAAAAAGGACGTGGAGAAGTACGCAGGCCTAGCGGTGATAGGCTCGGTCGAGATACCGGGAGAACCCAAGGGCCTCAACCTACTAGCTCTCGACGAGGCCGTGAGGGCCGGAGTAGCAGTTTACGAAGAGGGCAGAAAAGGCAAAGTCCTCTGGGACGGCAAGCTTACAAACGCAGAGATCCTGTCCACGAAGCTCACGATAATGGCTTCGGTGGGATACTACCAAGGCGGTCCTCAGAAAGCTCTGGAGTCTTGCGTCAAGTGTTCGTGGGCCGGGGTTGAGGGCTTCCTCGATTCGCTCGAGGAGAGGAGGAAGAGGGCTTATTCAAATGCCATGTCAAGGCTTCGCTATACGGGGCTAAACAAGCTGAGGAGGGTCCAGTGGTTCCACGTCGAGGACCTGTTCCACGACATGGGCGTCAAAGTCATAGGGACTTTCTGCAGCTATTTGATGCACCAGAGAATCGTCGACGACGACAAGGTCTTAGTGGGCATGATGAACATGAGGAACGACGTGCCCGGCTTGGGGACGTTAGAGGGCTCTTACGTCAAGGTGTCCGCTCGTGCCCCCAAGAAGGTCTTGACGCTCATAGAGGCGGGTTCTCTAGAGCCCCTGTCAAAGGCCTTGGCCGAGGCAGCCAAGCGCTTAGGGGGTTTCGGCGATGGCCACGCCGCAGCCGCCAGCGGTATAGTGCCCAAGGGAAGGGAGAGGGAGTTCGTGGAGTTGATGGACAGGCTCTTGATAAGGGGCGAGAAAGGCCTCGAGAAGAGAGGTGGAGGGGCGACCCTAGAGAGGTTCCTATTTCCTAAGAAAGTCGAAGAGTGACGCTTGCTTGGCACCCGAGAGCAATTGCTCTTCGCTCACCCCAAAGTACTTCAAGATCCTCATGGCCAGCGCTGCTACCTGCTTTCTCGCGTAGTACTCCTTGTCTATCTCATCCATGGTAGCGAATATGTAGGGCTTGACTCTCTCCGATATCTTGTCGGAGGGTCCTTGGACTACGACGAATCCAACCTTGTCCCCTATCTCCAGCTTGAAGCCCGCCGCTAGGAGCTTCTTCGCGGCCTGAACGTGCGCTGCCTCGACCTCGTACTCGTCGAGCGACTTCGACAAGGTCTTCCAAATGACGAGCTTCTTCACGTCAACCCTTCCGGCTCGGACCTTGCTTATGACGTCTCTCACGTAGTTTACGGCGGCCTGCACGTCCTTCTTGGTCAATATTATTTCTATGACCTTGGCCTGCACGTCCTGTGCCAGTTCGCACCAGTCCCCCCTCACGGCCTCGAAGCCCACCACATCTATCCTGCCATCGAGGGTTAGACCCGCATACTTCTTCGCGGCCTCCGTAAAGAAGCAAACCTTGTAGACCTTCTCCAACTTTATCTCGAGGCCGAGCTCGTCCTCCACGCGTCCCACGAAGGTCTTTATCTTGTCCTCATCGTACCTTACGAATATGCTGTCTGTGTCTCCGTATATCACTTGAAGGCCCATATCCCTCGCCATCTTTATAGTCTTCATGATCGTCTGCCTGCCGTAGGCTGCCGTCGCCTCGGCACAGGGCTTCAAGTAAAACCTCGCCCCCGTCCAGCCCAAGTACCCGTACATCGCGTTGGTCATCGTCTTCACAGCCCTCTGCCTGTTATCGAGAATTGTGTAGCAGGGGTCCTTGGGATCCAGCCTCTTCATGCTTTCTCTTATCGACTTCCTGAGCTCGAGCAACCTCTCCAAGGCCTTTCTGTACAGGCTCGGGGGGCTCTTCCTAAACCTGTGGCCGACTTCGGGGGCTACGTGGCACTCCTCGGGATCGCAAGGCTCTTCTGGGGGTACGTAGGTGTCGAAGCCTATGTTGTACTTTATCATCAAGTGGGGGTACATGGCCGAGAAGTCTAGGACGGCTATGTTCTCGTGGAGTCCCTCCTTGGGCTTTAAGACCAGAGCTCCCTTGTAGGGCTCGTACTTCCTCTCTACTCTGTTTGGCACGAGCTCGTCCTCGTTGAAGGCGACTCTCATCAAGTACCACTCGACTCTAAAGCCCACCGAGGCTGCTAGCACCTGGTCTAGCGGCACGCCTGTGAGCCTCGCGAGCTGCATGGCGAAGGGCAATACCTCCATTGCGATGCCGTAAGTGGACACGGCGTCCTCTTCGGCGTACTTCTTCAACACCTCTCGCTTAGAGGGGTCGTCCCAGAGGTCGGCTATATCGAGGTAGTCTATCATGATCCTCTTTTCCTTCGGCATGACGCCTAAGTAGTCTGCCACGTTTTCGAGGGTCTTGATCTTGACCTCCGTCAAGTCTTCGGCGTAGTCGTACAAATCGACGTTCGCTCTGCCCACCACGGATATATGACCGTAGACACTTTGGTGGGGTTCTGCGAGGTCGCGGCTCACCTTTAGCTTTATCCCATGGAGCTTGGCCCTGGCCTGTATGTAGGGCCAGTCGAAGTGGTTGCTGTTGTAGCCTACTATGATGTCGGGGTCGTATCTTTGGATGATGTCCGCGAATTCCCTTAAGATCTTGGAGTCGTCATGGCCCTCGGCGGTCAAGATCTTAGTACCTTCATCAGATGCCAAGGAAATTATGACTATAGGGTCCCGCTGGGGGACGGGGGATCCGGCCTTGTTGTAGCACTCTATGTCGAAGGCCAGTATCCTCAGCTTGGGTATCTCGTCTTTGGGGTGGGGCTTAGGTCTCGTGAGCGCCCTATAGACCGCGTCAACCTTGAGATCCTCGGCCCCCGCCTCTTCCTCGACCTCCACTTCGTGCCAATCGCAAGGACTTATCCCGTTGTCTATCATGTACCTCATGTAGAACCTCACGTCGGCCTCGAGCACCTCTTCTACCCAGTCCATCCTAGCAATTCTCTCCCTGTATGTAGGCACGGACTCAGGCAAGAGGCAGGTGACCTTAACCGCCTTGACAGGTCTGCCAAAGTACTTCTTGCTGACCTCCTCTACAGATATTATGGGCTCTGAGGGATCCTCCGCGAACTTGATGTCCTTCATGGCCTTTGATGTATCGACCTTGCTCTTGGGCAAGACGTAGAAGTAGGGCCTGAAGTCGTAGTCCTTCACTAAAACGCGCCTTCCATCCTCCGACACGCCCCACATCTTGATGACCGGGACCCTGCCCTCTACGTCGTAGCTTATGTCAAGGAGCCAGAACAGCAACCTCTGAGGCATCGAGCTAACTCCCATTAGATTAACCGCCCAGCCTCTGGATAAGCTTACCGTAGCGGTCCTTTCAGAGCTCCTTAGCCATGAGGTAGGCGTCCTCTCCCCAAGGATAGTAGCCCTTGAGCAGCGCTGTCACCTTGAAGCCTAAGTGCTTGTAGAAGGACACGGCTTCCTCGTTGGAGACCGCGACCTCTAAGAGTGCCCTCTTCAACCCCCTCTCTCTGAAGGCATTAAACAAAGCCTCCATCAGCTTAAAGCCTACCCCCCTCCTCCTCCACTCAGGCTTCACTGCTATGGATATCACATGCCCGCTACCATCGCGTCGCTTAGCGCCCACGGCATAGCCCACAACCTCATCGTCTACCAGAGCTACGTAGAACATATCTCCGTGTAAATGCAAAAGGGAGAAGAGGAGAGCCGGGGGGTAAGGCCTCTTAAAGCTCGAAGCCTCTACCTCAACTATCTTGTCGAAGTCAGAGAGGAGCGCCCTCCTTATGTTGACAGGCCCCTTCTCAGAGCTCATAGCGGCTCAGCCACGTAGATGTTGTCCTTGCAGGCCAGTATCTTGGCGGACACCGTAGATCCTACCTCGACGTGAGGGGCCTTCACCAGAGTTATTATGCGCTCTCGACGAACGTCCACGGCCAGCTTCTCTCCTCTAAGCCAGCCGACGCCGACTACTCTGACGCGCACCTTCTCGCCCTTCTTAAAGCTCAATGGCACTTTAGTGTCTTTGACTATTCCGAAATCGCCGGGCCTCAGCACGAGCTTTACTTTAAAGCGCTTTTCGAGCTCACGGAGCTCTTTGTAGAAGCCGTACCAAGTCATGGGCCTCACACCTTTGGGCTTCCTCCCGTATTTGTGGACTACGTACTTCTGTATGCCCAAGGGAGGCCAGCGCTTGCCGGCCCCGATCTTCAAAGCGTACTCGATTATCTTTGGTATCTCTTGGTCATTGAGGCCGGGGACCCAGACTGGCGCTATCAACAAGTCGATCTTGCTGTTGGAGATGGCCTCGGCCATCTTCAGTACGTGCCCTAGGTCGTAGTGCTGAGTGCCGGCTAGCCTCTTGGCTAGCTGGGGGTCTAGGGCGTCGATTGAGAGGTTGATCCTTGAGAGGCCTGCGGCTTCTAAATCGCTTATCATCTTGTAAGAGAGGAGAGACCCGTGGGTCTGTAGGGATATCACGCTCACCTTAGAGATCTCTGACAGCCTATGAACTAAGTCGACTATCTTGGGGTACGTCAAGGGGTCCCCGACCGTGTCGATGTGGGCTTCTAGGTTCTTTGACCTCTTGATCCCGGCTACGACCTTAAACCACTCGATGATGTGGTCAAGGTCGACGACGTACTCCGCTTGCCTGTTGCGCGAGGGAGGGCCTGCGTCCGTGGAGCAGAAGACACAAGAGAGGGGGCAAGAAGAAGAAGGCCTGACCTGTATCAAGTTCGTGCCTCGGTCTATGATTCCAAACGCTATGCAGCCTATGAGGGGCCAATCTGCGGGGACCTCCACGAGCTCTCTCCGTTGCAATGCCGTGCGCCTGATAATCGAGAAGTATAGCTAAGTTATTATAGCTTGCCAACCATGAGGGAGTTGTGAGCAGGAGGAAGAAGCCGGTCAAGGTGGGCGATAGGGTCGAGGTCGTATACGACGATTTTCGTTGGAGGTTACTCTCTGAGCTTCGGAGTAAGGCGGTTGAGGTGATGGAAAGGCTGGAGTCCTTGGGGCTGAGCCCGATAACCCACGGTAGCTTAGCGAGAGGGGACGTGAGCCCCACAAGCGACATCGACATAGTCGTACCCTACGTAGTGCCTTCGTACCGCATTGAAATAATCGCTGACGAGCTGGGGGTGAGGCCCTTTAAGCGATTGATAACCCAAGCCACACCGGCTCATGCGATAAAGGCCCACTTATACCTCGACGAGAGGACGCTGATAACGTTCCCCTTAACTAACCTCACGCGGCACGAGAGGGAGTTCTACAAGTTCGGGGGCGAGGTGACGCTAGCCGAGCTGAAGGAGGGCAAGAGAGTCTGCGGGATAGACAAGAGGTTGAAGCTCATCGAGCCCACGCCTCGAGGGCACTACGAAGAACCCATAATAGGCAGAGAGGTCTACGCGGCCGCTAAGGTCGGCGTCAGCTTGGACGTCGTTCAAGAGAGGGTCAAAGTGTTGACTCGAAGAGATGAGGTCGGCAGGACAGGCGTTTACCTGAAGTACGAGGTCAGGCCCGACGAGAGCATCGAGGAGGGCCTCATGGCCTTAGCCTCTAAGGACCCCGCCATTAGGAGGGTGCTAGCCTCCCGGGGCCTCTTGTGAGGAGCTGAGCTCCTTTAGCTTGGAGGCGACGAGCTCCAATTTCCTGACGACGTCGAGGGCGTCCTTTCCGAATATCCTTATCATGGGCTCCTTTCCGAAGTCGCCCAAGTCGTATATGGCGTCGGGCTCTTCGGTCAAGTCCTTCATGGCCTCCTGCGCTCCCCACTTCAAGCTCATCCCTTCTCTCAGCTTCACCTCTAAGGGCTCCTTTGCCCTGTCGAAAGACGCTATTCTGAGGCCCAAGCTTCTCAAAGCCCTCAGCGCTTCTTCTGAGTACCTTATGTTCATGCAGGCTCTTATCGAAGGCCACTTCTTGTTCACCTCGAGGAGCATGGCCCCTAAATGCCTCGACCCCCCGAACTTTATTAGCCCTTGAGCTCTCAAGAAGCCCCTCACGAGCCTCAGCCTCCCTTCTACGCCGCACACGTCCTCGAGCGATTCCGGGCTTCTGAGGCACATGACGATGTTCGAGCCGACCTCTGGAGTTAACTCTTCAAGCCCCTTCATCGACTCTATGAGCTCCAAAGCCCTGTACATGTTATCCATGACACTGAAGACGTCTAGGGACTTGTAGTAGAGCTCCAGCGGGTTCGCTATCCTCGCCCTCCCCCTCAGCTTGTATGAGCCCCTCATGGCGTAAGTGACGAAGCGCGAGGTCCTCGCGAAGGCCTCGGGGATGCCCAAGCCATGGGCTAAGAAGGAGGCGAAGGAGGCAGCGAAAACGCAACCCAAGCCGTGGAAAGGCTCTTCGAAGAGGCGCTCTTTTTCCACAAGCAAGAACTCTCCTTCATAGTAGAGCACGTCGACGACCTTCTGAGACGATGCGTGGCCCCCCTTCACCACGACGCACTTGGCCCCCAGATCCGCTATCCTCCTCGCCGCCTCTTTTGCTGAGTCCACATCTCGAACATCGACCCCGCTCAACGCGCTCGCCTCCGAGGCGTTCGGGGTCACAACTGTCGACCTAGGGATTAACAGCTCGACGAGTGATTTAAGGCCCTGAGCCGTTATCAGGTCCTTCCCGTCCCAGCTTTTGAGTATTGGATCTAAGACTATTGGCGGCCCCTTTGGGAGCTCCTCCGCCAAGAGCTCGATGACGTCGCTACCGTACACCAAGCCAATTTTGATGGCCTGGGGTACGCAGTCCTCGAGTATCTCCTTGAGTTGGAGGTGCACCAGCTCGCGAGCGAGGGGCACTACGCCCTTGACCCCGCTGGAGTTCTCGATGACCATGCACGTCGCGAGCGCGAGCGGCAAGACCTTCAGCATGCTAAATGTCTTCACGTCGGAGTACAGGCCCGCTCCCGTGATCGGGTCGAGGCCTCCTATGGCTAGGGCGCATTTGGGCTCGAGGGAGGCAAGCTCCTTAACGGTTTGCAAAGCGACACCCATAGTGAAACTTTAAAGCTTATGCTTAAGTGTTTAGCGTGAGGGAGTGCCCGATGATGACGCTCAAAAGGGCAGATATATGGGATGAAGAGCCCACGCAGGGCTGATGGAATTAGGGGCGCTGACATGCGGGGATGCGTGCTCGTCGACCTAGGCGGCACCTTGGTACATGGCCCGAGCATCAGAGAGATCTTCGGCAAAGCCATTCAGAGCGACGAGATAAGGCCTAGGCTCGACAGCGATCTGAGGTCTAGGCTAAATGATTCATTTCGCAGGGTCTACGAGGGGCTCAAGGCGATCAAGAGGAGGTTGTTGATAGAGGTTGGTTTGGACACGGCGATTAGGTTGGCTTTAAAGGAGAGCTCGATAGCCGATGGCCGATTGGCCGAGGACTTAAGAGGGGTTCTGCTCAGGCTCTACGTAGAGGGGCGCAAGGCATACGACGACGCGCGCTTTTTCTTGGAGAAATTGAAGAGCTCGGGCTTTGTCGTGGTGGTCGTCTCAAACGTCCCCGAGCACTACATGGCCTCAGAACCCCTTAAGAGATTAGGGCTGAGCGACTACGTGGACGAGGTCGTGACCTCGGCTCGATTGGGCCTTCGCAAGCCGCACCCCTTGGTTTACTTGAAGGCCCTTGAGAGGGCGCGAGCTTCTCATGCGGTCTTCGTTGGGGATAACGTCGAGAATGACGTCCTAGGTCCCTTGAGCTTGGGCATACCCGCGATACACATCGCTAGGAGCGGCGTCATGTTTAAGAGGAGCGTCAGCTCTCTTTCTGATGCGCTCGATATCATTTTAGCAGGGCCCTCTTAGTAATTCTCTTGGGCCTCGGGGGATGGCGATGTCATCGAGGATTGTGTCCACGGGCCGCTTCGAGAGAGTGGGTGCTCACAGTCACATAAAGGGCCTCGGGGTGCGAGAAGGCAAGGCGTTTCCAGTGGCCGATGGCATGGTCGGACAAGTCGAGGCCAGAGAGGCCGCGGCCATAGTGGTGGACATGGTCAAGAGGGGCAAGATGGCTGGACGGGGTATTCTGCTAGTGGGTCCGCCGGGCTCGGGAAAGACGGCGCTCGCCTCCGCCATAGCTAAAGAGCTAGGAGAAGACGTCCCATTCATTGCCATATCGGCGTCGGAGGTCTACTCGACTGAGCTAAAGAAGTCTGAGTTCATAATGCAGGCGCTTAGGAAGGCCATAGGCGTCCGCATCAGAGAAGTCAGGAGGGTCTACGAGGGGATGGTTACCGAGCTCGACATCAAGATGGGCAAGCACCCCTACAACCCCTATCAACAGATACCCGTGGGCGCTAAGATAAGGCTCAAGACCAAGCTTGAGGAGAAGGCCTTCAACGTAGACGAAACCGTCGCCACGGAGCTCATAGCGAGGGGGGTTCAAGTCGGCGACGTCATATGGATCGACGCCGAGACCGGGCGGGTCACGAGGCTGGGAAGGTGCGAGGAGGCGCCCTCGGAGTACAAGTACGACATCGAAGTCTCACAGAAGGTCCCAATGCCAAGCGGGCCAATATCGAACGAAAAGGAGTTCGTCCACACGGTCACCCTCCACCAGCTCGACGTCAGTTACGCTCGAAGCACCAGCTCGAGCATATTTAGCCTCCTCTTCGGAGGGAGGGAGGATAAGGAGATACCGCCCGAGGACAGGCAAAGAGTCGACAAAATGGTCAAGGAGTGGGTCGACGAGGGAAGGGCCGAGATAATCCCTGGGGTCCTGTTCATCGACGACGTTCACATGCTCGACTTAGAGGCATTCGCATACCTTGGCAGGGCAATGGAGAGCGAGCTAGCGCCTATAATAGTGCTGGCGACTAACAGAGGCATGGCCAAGATAAAGGGCACCGACGTAGAGTCACCTCACGGGGTACCGCTGGACCTACTCGACAGGCTCTTGATAATAAAGATGAAGCCCTACACCGAGGACGAGATACGAGAGATATTGAAGGTCAGGGCGAAGGAGGAAAACGTGAGGTTGAGCGACGACGCCTTGGAGGTCCTGACGAAGATAGGCACTGAGGCCTCCTTGAGGTATGCTGTCCAGCTCCTCGCGCCTTCGCTCGAAATAGCCAAGTACCAAGGAAGGAGTGTGGTGACGAGCGATGACGTCAAGCGAGCGCATGAGATGTTCATCGATGTCAAGAGATCCGTGAGCTACTTGAAGAAGTACGAGGAGATGTTCCTCAAATAGCCGCTATCCTCTTGAAGTCCAGAGCGTCATTGGCCATGTTGGTGTTGTTGAAGAGGACGTAGACTTGCTTATCTTTTTCGTAGGGCTTGACCCACTTCTCGTGTAGTTGCCTTAGCTCCTCATCGCTGTAGTCGTAGACGTAAGCCCTCTTCCCCAGCCCGTGGAGCCTGTAGTACACTACTTGGCCGATTGCAGTCGCAAGGGTTTGCTTAAATGGGTCGACTATGTGGATCACGTTAAGCTCCTCGCATAACTCCCTTACGACGTCGAGATCCCAGCTTTCGTGCCTGAACTCGATCCCTATGACCAGCCCCTGCGGCCTTTCAACAGTACTCATGAACGTCTTGATGTTGGACACGTTCTCGGCGGACTTCACGAAAGAGGGCGGCATTTGCAGTACCAGCACAGAGCACCTAAGCACTTTGGCTATTTCCAAGGTCTTCTCCCAAGCCTCGTAGTTCTCGTCCGTGGGCTTCAAGTGACCGTACCTCTCCTGGCACTCGCTCGGCACCCTGAGGCCGCTCTTCCTCCAAGTGGGGCTATGAGGCGGGTGCGTTATCGCTTGCCAAGCCTTCATCGTGTAGGTGAAGTTCGAGGGGGCTTCTTCGCGCCACTTCTTGGCAGTCTCCACCGATGGGAGCTTGTAGAAAGTGGACTGCAATTCTATGAGGTCGAAGACCTCGAAGTACTTCTTCATGCCGCCCTTAACGGCCCATCCACAACAACCCACCTTGATCGTCAAAACGCCTCCACCGCTCCCTAGATTTGTAGGATGGCGGGAGGGGAAAAGGTTTAAGGACTACAAGGGCAAAAAGAAATGGATGGGGTCGGTGCTCCGAAAGGCCGCAGTCCTCGGAGCGACGCTGGTACTCGCTATCGCTATAGTAAGTCCCCTGATCTACGGCATGATCCTTGACTCTGCTCCTGCGATCGCCAGCTACAGGTACTCGTGCAACCTAACGTTCGTGGTGCAAGGCGACGTCAGCGACTTAAGCGACATCAATCAAATGGTCGTCTTCCTCAACACGACTAGGCAATCCATCTTCATTGAGGAGGCGAGGGGCGTGGTCGACGGCGTCGAGTACCGAGGGTCGTTGACCTCCGACGAGCAGGGCAACGCGGTGTTGGTCTTCGACTTCCCTTTAGATACCATAAGGGAGCGAAGTGCCATCGCGCTGTACGTTAAGGCCACAATAGTCCAGAGAGGTAGCGATGACCCCGTCCCGATAAACGAGCTCAAGAGAGCGTTGCTGAGCGAAGTGCCTTCAAGCCTGGCAGAGCGCTATGCAGGCAACAGCACCGCTTGGCCCATTTCACCGACGATTCAGAGCCTCGCGCTCGGCCTCACGGAGAGGAGTGGGAGGACGTATTACGACGTACTAAGCGCATTCTCCGCGTGGATAGAGGAGCGCGTGGCCTACCCATTAAGGCAAGACGTAAGAGAGCTGATGGGTCCTCAGTACCCCGACGAGACCTACCAAAGCGGGATCGGCGATTGCGACGATAGGAGCATACTCTTCACGACCATGTGTAGGGCCGTTGGCATACCGTCGTTCCTACAGGTCGGCGGAATACCGAAACCATTTTCTCAGTACGAGAGGGTCAGGTACGACGGCAACTACGTCTACAAGTCCAAGGGGGTCGCCTGGCATGCGTGGAGCATGGTGTACGTCCCCAGGATTGGATGGATCCCGGTTGACACGACGTACTTCGACGGCGCTGTGTTCGAGGGTGCTCCCGGCGGCCTCTGCTACATAAAAAGCCCAGCCGGCCTAGATCCCAAGATAACTTCATCAGCCTACTTCATAGCCAGCCCCATAATTTACGCGAATTACGAGTCCCTAAAGTGCGTCGAAGAGGCAAGGGCGTGGGAGCTGGCCATTAAGGAGGGGAGGATTAAGGTCGTTTACATCGAAGAGCTAGAGGCACTGTCCATCAGCACGCCGATACAAATTGAGTTGCCATTGATCTTAAGCCTCGTTTTCGTTGCTTCTCTCCTTTCCATACACTTCGGCCTTAAGAGAAGAAAGGGCCTCTTGAAGAAGGCATAGAGGGTTATCGGACGTGTATAGCTCGTAGCCCAACCACTTCGGCATGTATTTACTGATGAGGGATTCGCTGTACCTCCTGTCCATTAGCACCACGACGGCCCTGTCCAAGGGGCTACGTATTAACCTGCCCACGGCCTGAACCACCCTCCTCATAGCCGGTTCTATAAAGACCGCTCTATAGGGCCTCTCGAAGCCTGAGCTCCGCAACTTCTCGACCTTTTTCAGGTTGTACGGCGTGGGCTCGGGCACAGGCAACCCGACTATTACCGCGACGGGCATCAGTCGACTGGATATGTCGATGCCTTCCGCAAGCCTCCCACCGATCACCGAGACGAGGGTCGCGTCCTCGCCCTCCTCGACGTAACTCTTGAAGCGCTCAAAGACCTCTATGCTAGGCGAGCCCTTGCCCTCGTCGACGAAAGTCAGCCCCTGCATGAGCTCCTTTAGGCCCGTGGCTTCGAGGGCCCTCAAGATGCTGTAAGAGGGCACGAAGACACCGAGGCCCCCCTCTACGCTGCTCCTGACGGCCCTCAGCTTGTAGGCTATTGCCTTGTAGAGGTGGTCCGACCTGTTCTTGTGAGAGGTCGAGATCGATCGATCGACTATGAAGATGACGTGGCCGTACTTTGGTCTGACGTACTTAATCACCTTAGAGTTCTCAGCCCCTAGGTTCAGGATCTTGATGAAGGTTCTTGTCGGTGAGAGAGTGCCGGACATGAGCACTACGCCATGGAATCTGCTGGCAACACTCTTGAAGTCATAAGTCAACGGCCTGACCTCTACGCAAAGCTCGCCCTCTACGTCCAAGTAGAGCCAGATCACGTGATCTCTATCTGCGCTCAACGCCCTTTCCAAGAAAGTGTAGGTCGAGTAAGTCGGGCACCTTATTGTAAGGCCCCTCAAAGCCCTAGTCTTAATCACTTCCAAGGCGACCTCTCGCAACCTTTTTAGGTACTCGAGAGGGTCCTTGAAGCGCCTTGATATCGCCTTCAAGATCTCCTCTTGCGAGATGTCGATTCCCTGCGATAGATCGATGTTTGTAAGCCTTTTTAGCGCACTAGCCAAGTCCTCGAGGGGGATCGCCAGCTCGGCCTCTCTACTTGAGAGCTCGTCAATAGAGTTGTACAACGTGCTGACCTTGAGAGTTTTCGACTCGTACTCTATCGCCGACTCCACTATGTTGTGCGCTTCATCGATTATGGCTAAGGTATCGTGGAGTTGCAGAGACTTGAAGTAGGCTCCGTAGACGTAACGATTGAAAACGTAGGGGTAAGTGAGGGCGAGGATGTTGCTACTCCTCATCAACATCTTCATCACGGCGGCCGGACAGCACTTGTCCTTAATAGCAGCCTGAACCACTTCGACCGACGCTACTAGCTCGTGATCTCGACTTAAGCGATCGGCGCACACTTCCACCCTCTCTTGATCTAAGTAGGGGCATAGCAATTCGTCCCTCAGCGCGCGGCAGGCCCAGTGGGAGAGTTCTTCGTTGACGCCGCGGAGGAGGGGGCACGAAGAGGACTTGCCCCTCAGAGAGAGCCCCCTGAAGGGGTTCCCGCGATCCTTTAGGCGCTTCGCCTCCTCTATCACTTTGTCGCTCTCGTCATTCGTCCTCGTAAGCCATAGAGCTCTTCTTATCAAACCCCTTCGTAGAGAAAGGGCTATCCCCATGAGCGAGGCTATCGTCTTTCCGAGGCCGCAGGGCGCTTCGATTACGGTGCAAAGCCCCTGAGCTACGGTGATGTACACAGTCTTAGCTATCCTCAACTGCCCTGGCCTCAAAGAGGGGTACGGCGATAGAGCCCTCAGCTCACTCTCGAGCATCTTCGATGCAACTCTCCGCCTTTGGGGATCATCTGCAACGCTTCTTCGATCTCAGAGACCCTCTCCTTAATGAAGCTCAATGAGTATTCGAGGCTCTCGACCTTATCCTGGAGGGCCCTGATGGTCGAAGGAGTTGTCATTTTGATGTCGTCCAAAAGGGGGACCCTGTTGGTGAGGCTCCTTAGCAATTGCTTGAGCTCGTCCAGTTCTCTTGCCAACCTGCCGACGTTGTTTGCCACATCTTTGCGCCATTCGTTGATCTCCTTAAGGTCCTCAATGATGTAGGGTAGCAGGGCTGTTTCGCCTTGAGATTCTCGGCGGCGTTGGCGTTGCGTCCCCCGCACCTGGGCCCGCGCTTTCTCGGCCGCGATCCCCGCTTCCAAGCCCTTCGCCTTAAACACCCTGACCGTGAACTTCTGCCCTCTGCGTATGACGACGCAACTACCGTTCGGCAACTTCGCTATCTTAAGCCTGTCCTCTTCACTCAAGCCCATGTCCTTCGCCTCCTCCGCCGTGAGGTTGAGCCTATGAAGTATTATGTACTCGGCGTTTCGGTACGTAGTCGAGACGAGCGACGGTATCTGTGCTACGGCCAAGACCCTCACTCCATGCTTCCTGACCTCGTCTATTATGATCTCGCAGCTGGTGGGGGGTTGGTCTAAGCGACGCGGTAATAACACGTTCTGCGCTTCCTCTATGACGAGCAGCTGCTTCGTGGGGTTGTTGTATACGAGCCTGAGGATTACGTTGGCCACGAGCCTCTTGGCGTCAAACGTCAACCCCGAGAGGTCTATAGTGTCGACGTCGTCTACCGTCAGAGAGCCTGAGAAGAGGTCCGCATAAGACAGGGGCTCGAGCCTCCTGAGCAACGCGTTCTTTATCTCCCTCCTCGTATCGCCCTCAGCAGGGTACTTGCGGAGCTTCTCCATTATCTCGCTCAAGTTGCTCGAATCCTTGGCGACCTCAAGCAACATCGCGTACTGAGGGGCCGTTAGCTGGAGCGACACCGCGAGGGCCTCGCAGAAGTCGAGCATCGTCAAATGGCCTATCGAGAGCTCTGAGGGCCTCGCGACCCTACCCATTAAGTACTCCCCATTCCAGTCTATTATGAGCTTGGAGCCCTTGAACGAGCTCGCTATCAGCTTAGCCGTATTGGTCTTCCCCGACCCTGTTATCCCGAATATCACTACGTGCTTTGCCTCTCTGAGGTCGATGTAAAAGGGGAGGAGGCGCCACATCCTCCCTATCAGGATCCTCTCCTTGGGCGAGAACTTCAAGTGTATGGCAACGGCCAGCGCCAACGCGAGTAGTAGGGTTAGGGAGAAGGGGTTGAAGTGGTCAGCAATAGCTCCTAGCCACGCAGCACTGATCATCGCTGTCCATTCGTTTATGCTAAGCTTTAATAAGCATAGTAATAAGGGTGAAGTTAGGAGAGGTGCGCGATTTGGAGGTTTACGAGGCCATAAAGGGAAGGAGGTCGATAAGGTCCTACGTCCCCTCAGAGCTCAGCCCGGAGCAGTTGAAGTATGTCTTAGAGGCGGCCATTTGGGCGCCGTCTGCCGGTAACTTGCAGCCTTGGGAGTTCGTAGTCGTCGATAACAGGGATGAGATGAGGCAGCTGGCTAGGGCCTCTCTGAACCAGATGTGGATGACGGAGGCCTCGGCCATAATAGCCGTCTGCGCCGACGTGGACAGGACCGGGGTCATCTACGGCGAGAGAGGTAGGAGGCTCTACGCCATTCAAGACTGCGCCGCAGCCACGCAAAACATGTTGCTCGCGTCTTATTCCATAGGCCTCGGCACGTGCTGGGTGGGGGCGTTTTACGAGGAGGAGGTTAGGAGGATCCTTAAATTGCCGGCCAACGTGAGGCCCCTAGCGCTGATAACGATAGGCCAACCCGGAGAGAGGCCCCCGCCTCCGCACAGGAGGGGCTTGAGAGAGGTAGTCCATCACAACTCGTTTGGTAGGCCTTGGAGTGCTTAATCGCAACGAGCAGTGAGGGGCTTTAAGCAATAGAGATATGTAGGACCCGGTAGTGTAGGAAAGTGAAGAGGCTTGGAGGACCTAGTAAAAAGTCTAGCAGACCTAAAGAAGTACTTAGAGGACAGGCTCTCGGCCCTGACGGCCGAAGTTGAAAACCTGAAGCTCCTCATCAAACTCGTCGACGAAGCCCTCGCGAAGGCCTCCTTTAGACCCGCTTCCGCATTAGAGGTCGCGAAGGAGGTTGTGCAACAAGCGCCCCCACCTCCGGCCATCCAGCCCCGGGGGCTCGAGACCGAGACGTTGATCTTAGCGTCCTCGAGAATGGGCAACAGGCTGCTCGGGAAGATGTACATAGGCGAGGGGTACTTGAGGATAGTCCCGGCCCCAGACTTGGAGCTCAACGTGAACATCCCGCCCTTCAGGCAGTTCTTGGTCGAGAAGGTTCTCGAAGAGATGAGGAGAAAGGACCGCGAAGCGGCTGAGAGGGAGGAGATAAAGGAGGACGAGGTCTTGGACTACGAGGTGAAGACCAAGGGGGACGTCTTGACGGAGATCCTCGTGAAGAACGTAGTCGACGACAGGAGGGTCAGAGAGCTTAAGAACGCCGTTCGGTGGACCTTTGAGAGGATGCTGGAGAAAATAGCCCAGCGAAGCTCTTAAACCTCTATCTTCTTGAGCTGCATCTTGTACATCTCGACGAGCTCCTTGACCGTCGTGCTGTCCTCGGGGCTCTTGTCAAACCTCCAGCGGCCCGTGAAGCGCGGGAACCTTATGGCTAGGCCAGCGTCGGGCTTTACCGCTCCCAGACCCGCCGTGTGCGAGGGGCTGAGGGTTATCTCGTCGCCCACTATCTCTATCACCACGCTCGGCGTGAGCCAGACGTCTGCCTTTATCTTAGAGTCGACCCGCGGGTGCTTGTGCTCTATGACGTAGGGGCGCAACATCTCGGGCATCTTCTCGAGGTCTTCGTCCGTGAAGCCGCTCCCCACCTTGCACACAGTCCTGAAGACGTCTGCCTCGGGATCGTAGACCCCGCAGAGCAAGGCCCCGTACTTACCAGCCCTCTTCCCCTTGCCCCAGAACGCGCCGACTACCGTGACGTCAATGGGCTCCGCCAGCTTGGACTGGTAGGATCTCTTGAACTTTATCCAAAGCCATCCCCTAGCCCCTGCCTGGTAGACGGAGTCAGGGGCCAGCGACTTGCACACGAGCCCCTCGCAACCCTCGCTTATCGCCTCCTCGAAGAAGCGCTCCAGCTCCTCGACGCTGTCGATCAACTTGTAAGTCGCCAACATGGCCCTCTCGCCGGGCTCGAGGATCTTGGTCAACACCTCCCTCCTCTTGGGATAGGACGCGTTCGTGAGGTCCTGTCCGTCCACGTAGAGGCAGTCGAAGAAGAACAACGACACGGGGTACTCCTTCATGGCCTCCTCTATGCCGTACTTCCTCCTCCTGTGCATCAGCTCTTGGAAGGGCCTCATCTCACCCGTATCTGGGTCTATCGCCACGCACTCCGCCTCCACTATCGCCTCATAGGCCTTTACGTGATTTCTTATGATGTCGCAGGCGTCCGGGTAGTGGTGGGTTATGTTCTCCAGCCTGCGCGAGAACAGCGTGATGTCGTTGCCCGATTTGTGCGCCTGTATCCTCTCGCCATCGTACTTGTACTCCGCCACGCACCTCCCGCCCAGCTTCTGGAGTATCTCCTCGGCTGTGGTCAAGCGCTCTGCTAACATCGGCCTTATGGGCCTGCCTATCGTTACCTTGAACTGCTTCGCCCCTTCGAGCCCCTTCTCGGCCACGACCCTCGCCACGTAGCCCAAGTCGCTCGAGAGGTTGTACGCCCTTTCAATCAATGGGCGGGCCTCCTTCCCGCCGCAGAAGGCTATCGCCAGCGCGTCCAGTATGGTCATGTCGGCTATTCCGAGCCTCAACTTCCCGGTTATGGTCCTCATCAAGTACTTAGCCTCTTTCGGCGCCGCGTGCCTCAGCAAGCTTGCTATCAGGGATATCTTTACGTCTTGAGAGCCCTCGCCCGTCGCCTTTGCAACCTTGTCGAGGGTGTTATAGACCTCGTCGACCGTCAGCTTCTTAGCTCCGATCTGCGACTGGCCTACAAAGTCCAAGAGGCTCTTGACCCTCTTCTTGGAGAGGGAGCGCTCAGCTACAAGGCCCACGTCACCCGTCCTCTTCAGCTCAGCCTCCAGCTCCTCCGCTGATAGGCCCGTGGCCAAGGAGAGGGCCCTCAAGGCGAGCTTCTCCGCCACGCCCAGCTCTACGCCAGCGTAGTCCGGGTACAACTTGCCTTGGGTCAAGTAGACGACTTTATCTATGATGCTCGAAGGGGTCTTCTTGAGGAGCGCTACTAGGAGATCCGTCATCTCGAGCCTCTTCGTGGTGGACTCGATCCTTTCATAAAAATCCGCTAGCAGGGAGTACTCCATCCCCACTCCACCGCATCTACGAGTTATAGGGAGGAGTTGAGGGATATTAAGACAACTGCAATACACGTCGAGGGGCCCTCCCAGAGGGCTCGACCCCCGGTGCCCGATGGCACCGACTAAATGTCATAGGCGCTCTTGCGAGGCCACGTCGTCGGCGCCCTAACCGGATGCGAGGAGCTAGTCGGCGCCTCGACCTGCGCGCGACTACCGTCTATAGGAGCTCACCACGAACCCGCCTTGGGCTCAGAGGGCGTCGTGGCCTAAACGAAGGGCTCTAAAGGCCTAGAGGGCTCCTAGGACTACGATCGGCACGCGCATCAGGTCCACCTGACGGGCTTTAAAGCCCCTCATGATAGATTCAACAAGAGGGGCTGGCCGTGTTCATCGTGTTCGTGGGGACTGCCGGGTGCGGGAAGACCACCTTGGTCAAGTCGTTCGGCGACTGGCTAGAGGGGCTGGGCTTCAGGACCTCGCGCGTCAACTTAGACCCTGGCGTAGAGGTCTTGCCTTACGAGGCCTTCTTCGACGTGAGAGAGATCGTGAGAACCGGTGACTTGATGAAGGGGCTGGGCCTAGGGCCTAACGGCGCGATGATCGTGGCCTCGAAGGTCATGGAGGAGAGAATGCACGAGATAGTCAAGAGAATGGCGGCGAGCGACGCGGACTACGTCTTGGTCGACACCCCTGGCCAGATGGAGCTCTTCGTGTTCAGGGGGCTCGGACCCTCTCTCAGCAACGCCATTAAGAGGGCCAGGAGGGCCGTGGCCGTCTACATAGTGGACGCCGAGACCATAAGGGACGCGGGCGAGCTCTTGGTGATAAAGCTACTATCACTGATAATAGAGCTGAGGCTCGAGATACCGACCGTGACCGTGATCAATAAGGGAGACGTCGTAGACCTGTCGGAGCTCGCCTTGAAGGTGGACGAGGTCAAGAAGAGGCTGAGCGCGAGGGCTGACGTCCTCTCCGATCTAGCGCTAGAGCTCACAGACCTAGTCTTCAAATACGAGCGCGCCTCTAGGGTCGTGGTGATCTCGGCGCTGAAGGGGACCGGGCTGGATAGGCTCTACGACCTCATACACGAGTCTTTCTGCGTGTGCGGCGACCTAACTTAACCTCCTCCTCTTCACGGGGCCCTCGGGCGCCTCTTCCTCGAAGACCTCTGCTTGGAACTTGTAGACCTTCGTATTGGGGTCTAGCCACGCGTCGGGGGGGAGCAACGCCTTCAAGCAACACTGCGTTAGGAACTCCTCCTCGTCCCAGCCGTACTCGACAGCCACCTGGGGGAGCAGGAGGCCCCTGAATAGGCCCCTCTCCACTATCAAGCCGTCCACCCCGACCTTTATCTTAGACGGGTACTCGGTGGGCTTGGAGGCCTTAATCAGCTGAGGAGGCGTGAGGACGCTGACCTCGAAGACAACCCTGCCCAGCTCGGCCCTGCTGAGAGGCGGGAACCTGGGGTCCTCGAAGGCCGAGGCCAGCGACGCCCTTATGGTCGCCTCGACGAGCGGGTAGACGGGCTCTGGGAAGCCTATGCAGCCCCTCAGTTCGCGGCTCGGATAGCTCTCTATGGTCACGAACACCCCCCTCTTCTCGTAGAGCTTCGGCGGCGTGTCACGAGGAGGGTCTATGATCCTCTTGGAGGAGAAGTACTCGGCCACGGCCCTCCTAGCGAGCCTGACTAAGAATGCCCCTTCCTCGTCCGTCACGCAACCCAAGGCTCAGTCCTCCTCTACACAACCCTCCACTTCCCTCAGCGTCCTCTTAATGTTTCGCCAGTGGGACCCTATCCAGTAGGCCTTCCTGCACCTCTCGCACAACCAGAACTTGTCGTAGCGCTTCGCCAACTCCTCTGAGGGCAAGAGGGCCGTCACGGAGCTGGGGTCTACCTCCTTGAGCGGGCTATTGCATAGGGGGCATCGGGTCTCCTTCGGGGGGAGGGCTATCCTAGCGTTCAGCTCTCGAAGCACCCTCCTCATGTTCTCCACGTGGTCCGTCGAGGTCAATAGCACGCACTTCAAGCCCCTCTTGACGGCCTTGTCGTGGAGCTCCTGATCCCTCGTGACCAACACCCTGCCAGTCCTCTCTGCCTCCGAGAGGAGCGCTTCGTCGTCGGCGTCCTTGGAGTACTCGACGTCGAGCCCTAAGAGGCGGAGCCATCGAGCCAGCTTGCCGCACATGCCGTCCAAGAGCAGCCTCGAGCTCATGAAGAACGCCACCCGGGCGTGAGCACCACGCCCTCGCCTCCCCTCCCCACTATCGCGTAGCCGTCGTTGACGCACAAGCCGTTGACGTAGGTCCTCATGGGCACGCCCGTGAGGGTCATGCCCTCGAAGGGCGTGTACTTAGCCTTCGACACCAAGATCTCGCTCTTCACCTTCAACTTCCTCTTGAGGTCCACCTCGATTAAATCGGCGTAGCACCCCTTCGCTATCGCGCCTCGCCCCCTCAACCCGAAGACGCGGGCTGGCCTAGCCGACGCCCTGTCCACCACCAAGCCCAAATCGAGCCTGCCCCTCTTGACTTGAGTCATGAGCAGGGGGGCCATGAGTTGTAGGTTGGGGAAGCCAGGCCTGGGGTCATCGCCCTCCTTTTCAAAGGAGGCGTGAGGGGCGTGGTCGCTCGCTACCACGTCTATCATCCCCCTCCTGAGCATGTCGAAGAGTCGCCTAGCGGTGGACCTGCTCCTCAGAGGGGGGTCGACGTGGGCCATCGGGCCGAGGCTGTTTAAGATTGAGTAGTCGAGGAAGAGGTGGTGCACGGCCACCTCTAGGGTCACCCTAGCGGAGCCCTTGTAACTGTTTATGAGCTCTACGGCCCTCGGACAAGTCACGTGGCAGAAGTGCAGCCTCGTGCCGTGCTTCTCGCCTAGGGCCAAGACCTTCTCGGCGAGCTCCTTCTCGAGTCTGCACAGCTTAAAGGCCTTCTTACCCCTTACGAGCTCGAGGACCTCCGAGAACCTCGCCTTGGCGTTGCAGTGCAACATCAGTGCCCTGTCGAGCCTCGAGAGGGACTCTAGGACGGCCTCGACGAACCCCACATCGAGCTCCTCGCGGTCCATGTGCTCATAGACGAACATCTTGAAGGCCATGGCCCCGCACTTCGCGAGCTCCGAGTTGAGAGAGTGGTCGGCCGACGGCTTGCACGTGAAGCCGACGTTCGCTAATATCCTACCCTTGGCCAGCTCCATCCTCTCGACAAGATCCGAGGGGGTGGCGGTCGGGGGGAGGTTGTTGGGCATGTCTATTACAGAGGTGACCCCGCCGAGGACGGCGCTCGCGGTCCCGGTCCAGAAGTCCTCCTTGTAGGACAGCTTCTGATCCCTGAGGTGCACGTGGGGGTCTACGAGCCCGGGGAGCAGCAGCCTTCCCTCGGCGTTCAACTCGGCGTCGTATGCTAAGTGAAGGCCGTGGTCCACCCCGAAATCTGATATAAAGGGGGCGTCTATGACTAGGAAGCAGTTCTCGACGATCCCACCATCGACGTGAAGCTTGCAGTTGCGTATGAGGGTCCTCATAGATTCCTACCCAGGCTGTAGTAGCGAGGGACAGCAAAGCGTAGCCGCGAGAGACCAAGTCACTATCCACACGACCACGTAGGTGAAGACCCCTCCCTTGTACATGTACGAGGGGTCGTTGAGGGAGGGAGGCGAGACCCTGATGACCGTCTTTGCGAAGTAATATGAGGCCGCATACAGCAAGGTGGCGATGACGACGGGGACCATCGCCGCCACAACTCCGTGACGCCCCACGTCAAGCGCCACGGGATTGACGAGAGAGCTAAGCAGTCCAGCTATTATCGCGAAAGATATCCTGGTAGCGTAGACCTTCGACCCAGGCCTCATGTGGCCTCGCGAGTTTTTAATCCCAGCCCTCCTAATAAAGGCTTCAAGCAAGAGATGCCGGCACTGCCACTCAAGCTGAGGCGAAAGGGCTCCTTATCCGCGCTAGACCTCAGAGCCTTGGCCAAGGAAATCGGCCAGCTGATAGTGGGCGGGACCATCGTCAACGTCTACATGGTAGGGGACATGTTGTTGTTCAAGATAAGGTGCGTCGACGGGGTCTCGAGGATTTTAACTATCAGGCCCCCTCGCTGGATTAGCTTGACGAGCTACGACGTCGAGAAGCCCGTACAACCGCCGGCCTTTTGCATGTTGTTGAGGAAGCTAATGAGGGGGGCGAGGATAGCGTCATTCGAGCAAGTGGGCTTTGACAGGATAGTGAGGATGAGGGCCGAAGGGGCTATGGGGTCTCACGAGCTCGTGGTCGAGCTAGTGAGGGAGGGCAACGTGCTCGTCTGCGACTCTGACGCGACGATTTTGGGCGCCTACAGGGAGGTCGAGTACAAGGACAGGGCCTTGAAGAGGGGGACCAAGTACCGGCTTCCTCCCAACGTCCTGCTCGACATAGACGAGAAGAGGGCGCTAGAGGCTCTCAGGGACCGCAAGCCAAAGGCCTTCTACGCGGCCCTGGCGCTAGTGGGCTCGCCCGAGCTGGCCTACGAGGTGCTGGCCAGGTGCTCCATCGACCCGGAGGGCGAAGTGCGCTCAGAGGAGGACGTCAAGAGGGTCGTCGAGAAGGCCGGAGAGCTCTTGGCGTCGCTGGAGAGCCCCAAGCCCAGCGTCGTCTACGTAGGCGGTGAGCCCTTCTCCGTCGTGCCCGTTGACTTCGCCATATACGCCGACTGCGAGAAGAGGGCCTACGAGCACTTCTACGACGCGGTAGCGGACTACTTCTACGAGGAGGTCAAGGAGGGCCTCCTCGAGGGCAAGGAGGAGATCGAGGAGGAGAGGAGGAGGGTCGAAGCGTCCATGAAGGAGGTCAGAGAAGCCATAGCCGAGACCGAGGCCAATATCGAGAGGCTGAGCAGGGCCATACGCTTCGTGGAGGAGAACGCCGAGAGCTTTCAAGAGCTCCTCGAGGCCTTCAAAGGGGCTTGGGCCAAGGGAGGGGCTCGGCCGAGACCCGAGCCGCGAGTGGAGGGCGCTAGGGTGGTCGAGGTCGACAGGAGGGGAGGGGTTGTCAGGGTCGAGGTCGAGGGCTTCGAGCTCTCCTTCAGACCCCACGAGAGCTTGATGGCCAACGTGTCGAGCTTCTACGACGAGCTGAAGGAGCTCAAGAGGAGGCTAGAGGCGAGCCGAAGGGCTCTAGCCGAGCTCGAGGCCAAGATGGTCAGCTTGGCCGAGAGGGAGGTCGAGATGGTCAAAGAGGTCGAGGGGAGGATAAGGAAGAGGAGGGAGCCCAAGCACTGGTACGAGAGGTACCTCTGGTTCAGGTCGAGCGACGGGTTCCTCGTCGTCGCCGGCAGGGACGCCTCCCAGAACGAGGCCTTAGTGAGGAGGTACTTGGAGGACGGGGACCTGTTCTTTCACGCGGACATAGTAGGGGCGGCGGCAGTTATAGTGAAGAGCGAGGGCAAGGAAGTGCCTCGGGCCACGATAGACGAGGCCGCCCAGTTCGCCGCTTGCCACTCAAAGGCGTGGAAGGCCGGGTTCGCGTCTATAGACGTGTACTGGGTCTACGGGGAGCAGGTCTCCAAGACTCCTCCCTCTGGCGAGTACTTGCCAAAGGGCTCGTTCATGATAAGGGGCGACAGGAACTACTTGAGGGGGGTGGAGCTCAGGCTGGCCGTGGGCCTCGTCATACGAGGCGGAGAGGCCCTCGTCGTGTCAGGCCCTCCATCAGCCATAGCGAAGGAGGCCGCGGCCTACGTGACCTTGATCCCCGGGGACGAGGAGAGGGGGCGCACGGCGAGGAGGATAGCCAAGATGTTCAGCGAGCACTTAAAGGCTTCGGGGCTCGGAGGGGCTATCGCAGTGGACGAGGTGCTCAAGGTCCTGCCGCCGGGGACCGCCAGGATCGTGGAGAAGAGGTCGCTGAGAGGAGGCGATGTTGGTACATGAGGGTTTGAGGCGATGCTTTTTTAAGCACCTCTTGAGAAGCTCTCAACAGTTGGGAGGCATAGCGAAGTTGTCAGCGCCCAAGATTACAGTGGCAGATGTCATGACGAGCGACGTGGTCGTCGTAAGAGCCGACGAGAAGGCCAGGAAGGCCGCCGCCTTGATGGACAAGCACGGCATAGGGTGCGTGGTCGTGACGGACTCCCACGGCAGGCCCGTGGGTATCATAACCGAGAGGGACCTGGTGTCCAGGGTCGTCGCCAAGGGGCTCGACGCCGACGAGGTCACTTGCAGGGAGATAATGTCGAGCCCCCTAATAACCATCGAGCCCCAAGCCCCGCTGACCACGGCAATGAACAAGATGGTCAAGAACAGGGTCAGGAGGCTCGTGGTCCTAGACGGGGGGAGGCTCGTTGGAGTCGTCACCGAGAAGGACGTGCTCAGGGTCGCGCCGGCGCTGATCGAGGTCCTTACGTCTAGGAGGGAGATCGAGGAGGGCTACGTGAAGGAGGTGCAAGCTGGTTATTGCGAGGTCTGCGGGGAGTGGTCCGACGACCTCAGAGAGGTCAACGGCCACTTCCTCTGCGAGGAGTGCAGGGGAGAGTACTCGATCTCGGAGTGAGCCCGCGAAGCGGGGATGCCCTCGAGCCCTGTGGCAGTGCGAATAGCCTCTGCCGCAGACCCCAGACCGGCTACAGGTCGACTAGGCCCTCCTCCTTTATGAGGAAGGCGACCTCTCCCTCGGGCAGTATCGGCGAGGCCTCGAGCCGGCACACCCTCAGGTTGCCCGGTCCCCTGACGAGCCTCAGGCGCGTGATCGAGAGCTCGAGGGCCTGAGAGGAGACCGGCAGCAGGACCTCCCTGTCCTGAGCCTTGACCAGGCGGACGTTGTCGGTCGCTATCACGACGACGTTCCTCCTACTCGCGTATCCCTGCAACCTCCTCACGTGGCTCGAGAGGGCCCTCTGCATCTCCACGACCGCAGCCCCGTACTCCCCCCTGGCCAAAGAGGACAGGGAGTCCACGACGACGAGGTCGTGGGGGGCCCTCTCGTAGACCTCGTCGAGCAGGTCCACCACTCGGTCCTGCTCCTCGAAGGTCGTCGGCTTGTAGTAGAGGACCCTCGAGAGGACGTCCCTCGGGCTAGAGATCCCGTAGCGCTTGGCCATGCTGGCCACACGCTCCGGAGAGAACGCTAGGTCGACGTCCACGTAGACGGCGAGGGCCTTGGGATCGCTCGCCAAGTGGTGCACCACCGCTTGGTGGCACAACTGGGTCTTGCCCGAGGACCTCTCTCCGTAGACCAGGGTCACGTGAGACGAGGGGAGGCCTCCTCCCAAGAGCCTGTCGAGGGCCTTGCACCCAGTCGGTATCGAAAACACCCTGCTCCATAGCCCCTTGAGCTCCTCGACCCTCAGCAACCTGAGCTCCATTCCTCAACCCAGCAATCCGCGCGCTACCTCTGCTATGATCGCGAGCACTATCGCCCCTACTATTAGATGCCGTCCCCTATAAGGCGATATCCCCGTGGCCCAGAGGACCAGGCCCAGCAACCCCAGCGCGACGTAGGAGGCCCTAGCGATCATTATCAGCGCCTCGAGCCCCCTGCGAATCGCGTAGAGGAGGAGCTCCTGAGCTCCGGCTATGAACCTGTCTATCGACCTCTTCACCCCGCTCACTATGTCCTCGTACATCGACTTCAGGGTTTGATTGACATCGACTTCTTGAGCGCCCACGCCTCCTAAGCTGAGGAGGAACAGCGTGAATAGCGCGAGTGCTGTGAGTGAGGCTATCGTGGGCTTCAAGGGTCCCCATAAGGGGATCGGGCTTGGTCTTAATAAGCCCCCAAATCACGGTTAGCCCTTGGACGGCGCTAGGGAAGTCCATCAAGTGGAACAGCCCGATGAGGCTTTGAGATGGGGGAGGGCGGGGCCCTGAGCTCGGCCGAGAGAGCTCAATCGCGCGGGGTACGAGTAATGGTCGAGCGGCCTCTCGCAACAGTCCTCGACCCCCTCAAGCCCTCATGAGCGCGACGCATTATTAAGGGGGGTGAGCGTTGCGGCTAGTTAAAGGCTCCTCGAAGGAGCGTGGCCTCAAGGCCTGGGACTAAGACGTCATGCCTCAATCGCCGTTCTAAAAGCGGGAAAACTCGTAAACTACGTCGATTACCTGCATAAAAAAGGGATGGAGGGTTTAAATACCACTCAAGCTTACTTGGCTATCTTCCTATAGACTTGGACTATGGCCACTATCGCTATTATTATGCCGATCAGCGCCAGCGCGTACAGTATCGGCAACTGCATCGCCATCGGCTGCAGAGCGTCAACGCTCTTCTTCAGCCCGTCGACGGTGGACGTCAGCGCCTCGACGCTCTTCTTAAGATCCGCCGCTATCGCGACCATCCCCCTCAGATCCCTGATGTCGCCCTTGGCAGCCTCCAGGTCCTTCTTCACGGCGTCCAGGTCCTTCTTCAAGGAGTCCAGCGCTGCGCTCAACTTGTCGACGGTGGACGTCAGCGCCTCGACGCTCTTCCTCAGGTCGCTGATCGACTTCTCGAGGCCCGCTATCTTGCTCTCGAGCTCGCTTATCTTGTCCTCGTAGCTGACCAGCCTTATCGTCCCCACGTCGTTCACGCCGACCTTGAGCGTCACGGTCCCGGTGTAGGCGTAGTAGCCAGCCTTCTCCACCTTGATCGTGTATGTTCCTTCAGCCGCCAGCGAGGCCTCGAAAGCCCCGTCGGCCCCCGTCGTCGTAGAGGCCGGACCGATGACCACGGTCGCCCCGGCTATCGGGAGGCCCTTGGCGTCCACCACCTTGCCGACGGCGACCACCTTGAGCCCTATCGTTATCGTCCTCTTCGCCTCGGCCCCAGCCACGAAGGCCCTGACGGTGTAGGTCCCCAAGATCCACTTCCCCATGGGTAGCTGCGCTGGCACGACGAAGCTCATCGAGTACTTCCCGTCGGCCCCAGACCTAGTGTAGTCGATCGCGACCAGCTCGTTGTTCGGGTTGAACAGCTGGACCGTCACGTCGGCGTTCGGGACGGCGGTCCCGCTGACCACTATCCTCTCGCCGGGCCCGTAGAAGTCCCTGTCGGTCGCTACCGTCAGCGCTTGGGCCAGCGAGACCTGCGCGGGCAGCAGGCACGCGAGGAGCGCTAACAAGAAAAGGGAGGGGGTTTTGAGGCTAGCCTTCATTTCCAGCCCTCCTACTGCACCGTGAACGACGCGGATATCTTGTCAGAGTACGGAGTGGGCTCGGCTATGGACTTGACGACCAGCACCTCGACAGTGTAGGCCCCTGCAGCGGTGGGCGTCCAGCTGACCGCCGGGGTCATGGAGGTCCCCGGAGCCAGCTTGGCCGTTATCCAGGCTATGTAGACGACCGCGCCCTTCTCGTCCTTGACCTGGAATATCGCGGTGAACTCCCTCTCGAACACGTCGACGTTCTTGACCGTCGCGGACAGCATCACGGTCTCGCCGACCTTGCCGACCTTCTTCTCGGCGCCCGTCACGTCGAGGAACTTAAGGTAGCTCGCCGGCACCGGCCTCTCGACGGGGACGCCGACGAGAACCGTCTTCGTCA
>DAIQQE010000172.1:0-2180 GCA_036786905.1 Candidatus Nezhaarchaeales archaeon
GCTCAGGTACGCGACGTCGTAGAAGAACCTGAAGAGGGACTCGGCCTGGGTCGCGTCTATGTACTGGCCCCTCCCCGTCCTCTCCCTATGGTACAGCGCCGCCAAGACCGCGGCTACGGCTACCATGGCCGGGAAGTAGTCCCCGAAGTAGTCCGGCAACTTGTAGAACTCGTCCACATCAGGCCATCCGGTCTTCATAGCCAAGCCTATTACCCCCTGCGCCGAGACGTCGAAGCTCGGGGCCTTGCTGAGGGGGCCGTACTGGCCGTAGCCGCTACAGCTCACGTAAATTATCTTGGGGTTTACCTTGTTGAGGTGGGAGTATCCGAGGCCGAGGGCCTCTACGAGGCCGGCCCTCAGGTTCTCCACGAAGACGTCGGCTCGAGAGGCCAGCTTGAAGAGTATCTCCCGCGCCTTGGGGATCCTGGCGTCGAGAGTTATGTGGTACTTGTTCGCGTTGAGCACTAAGTAGTGCAAGTTCGCCTTCTTGAACATCCTCATCCACAGCGCTCCCAGCCTGAATCTGTCCCCCTCCCCCACGGGCTCGACCTTGACCACTTCAGCGCCGAACCTGGCTAGGGCCGCGCCGACCGTCGGTCCATAGATGTAGTGGGTCATCTCGAGCACCCTTATGCCCTTGAGGGGAAGGTCGCGCTTCTCCCCACCCTTGAAGAGCTTCTCGACGTACTCGAAGTAGTCGCTCATAGGCCCAAGTACACCTCCCTAATCCTCTTATCTCTCTTAAGCTCCTCTGGAGTGCCCTCCATGACTATCCTGCCGTTCTCGATCACGTAAGCTCTGTCGCACACGTCCAAGACCCTGTGGGCGTTCTGGTCCGCGATTAAGATAGTGATCTTGTAGTCGTCCCTCAGGGACCTTATGGTCTTGTAAACCTCCGAAACTATCTTGGGGGCCAAGCCCAGGCTCGGCTCATCGATGAGCAACAAGCTCGGCCTCGACATGAGGCTTCGGGCTATCGTCAGCATCTGCTGCTCGCCGCCGCTCAAGGTCCCTGTGAGCTGCTTCCTCCTCTCCCTCATCCACGGGAAGAGCTTGTAGACGAACTCCAAGGACTCGTGCCTCCTCTTCCAAGCCCCTCCGTGGATCGCGCCCAACAGCAGGTTTTCCTCCACGGTCAGGAAGGGGAAGAGGCCTCTGCCCTCGGGGACTATGAAGAGGCCCCTCCTTATTATCTCGTGAGTCTCCTTGCCGTCTATCCTCTCTCCGTCTAGCAGTATCTTGCCGCCCTTCGGCTTGACTATCCCCATTATGGCGTTCAGCGTGGTCGTCTTGCCAGCGCCATTCGGGCCTATGAGACCCACTACTTCGCCCTTCCGGACCTCTAAGGAGACGCCCCAGAGCGCCTTGACCTTCCCGTACCAGACCTCGAGGCCCTCGACTGTCAACATTAGACTACTACCTCCTCGCCCATGTAGGCCTTAATGACCGTGGCGTCCCTAGACACTTCACGAGGGGTTCCGTCGGCGATGAGCTTCCCCTCGTTCATCACCAAAACCCTCTCGACAGACCTCATGATTATCCTCAAGACGTGCTCGACCCAAACGATCGTCAGCTTGAACTCATCCCTCAGCCTCTGCACGAGCATCGCGACGTTGTCCGCCTCTGCTGGGTTGAGGCCGGCCATGACCTCGTCGACCATGATGAGCTTGGGGTTCGTGGCCAGTGCCCTGGCGAGCTCCAAGAGGCGCAACTCATAGAGTGCCAAGTCCCTGCAGAGCACGTCCCTCTTCCTCAATAGGCCGACTATGTCCAAGTAGTAGAGGGCCTCCATAGCGGCTTCGCTAAGGGTCATCTTCTTCTCCCTAAACCTCCTGCTTCCGATGACCGCGTACGTGACGTTCTGCAGGGCCGTCATGTTGCTTATCAGCCTGGGTATCTGGAAGGTGCGGGCTATGCCCAGCTTGACCCTCTCATCGGGATCCTTCTTCGTTATGTCGACGCCGTCGAAGGTTATCCTCCCGCCGTCGGGCTTGTAGAAGCCCGATATCAAGTTTATCAGCGTAGTCTTGCCGGAGCCGTTTGGGCCTATGAGGCCCACGACCTCGCCCCTGTCTATCTTTAAAGAGACGTCGTTCACGGCGACTATCCCCCCGAATCTCTTAACCAAGTTGCTCGCTTGTAGCATGGCTAGCGCTAGCCATGCTACAAGCGAGCAACTT
>DAIQQE010000173.1:0-2177 GCA_036786905.1 Candidatus Nezhaarchaeales archaeon
CCATAGTATCTATCCCTGATGGCTTTTAACACGTTTTCATATTCCTCGACTCGGCCCTTGTATATCATGTCCCCGGCGAGGAGCATCAGGTCCACGTCAGGGCTATTGCTCAGCACTCTCTTGAAGTCCTCTAAGTACTTGGGCGAGTGGACATCGGCTATCGCTCCCACGCTCACTTCGTACGACAATCTTCAACACCGCAGTCGGCATCTGTAATACTCTTAACGATGCACAGAATTTAATGTTATTGATCGCTTCCGCCTTCATGTAAAAGCCTATATAACCCCTTAGCTGATTATTTCGCGGCGGATGAAGAGATGACGGTCTAAGAGCGATAGGCAATGACATGTGATGGGCGGACTGACGCCCCTAGACCGCTTACTATCGATTCGAATCAACGTCGTTTCTTAAGATCTGTGACCTGCGCTTCTCAGCAGAGGCAATGTAGTTATTTGCTTGAAGGCCACTCCAGCGTTTTGACGATCCTGTAGGGACCGTTTTTCTCGTAAAGCTCTCTGACCTTACTTGGCCAATCACCAGGATTAAAGCCGTGCTGGGCTAAGAAGGCCGTAGCCCACCTCGTTAGTCCGTGGCCCACGCAGCCAGTCCATATCTCTCGATTTTTGACCTCCTTTATCTTAAAGGCTGAGACGTAGTGGGTATAGTGAACGCTCGCCGCAGTTATCTCCAGCCACTCAGCCTCGTTCCTCTCACCTCTATATGGCAGGTAGCACTCCACATCCAAAGTGGGTATCTTCTCTCGTGAGGAGATGTCGATCCTCCTCTTGCTGGCTTCCTCGCTCGATAAGTAAAAGGGAGCCCCTACAACTACCCTCCACTCGAGATCCAAGACCTTGTCGACCAACTCCACGGTCCTCGAGACGACCTCATCCCTTATCCTGACGACATCGCTCGGAGAGCCCAAGTAGACCATCTCCATGCGCCAGAACTCGTTGGTCCTGGCTAGCCCCTCGACCCCGCCGGCCTCGTTTCTCCACGTCCACCCACCCATACACTCGTAAACCCTTATCGGAAGATCTTCTAATCTGACGGTCTCTTCACTAAAGAACTGGTAGAAAGGCGGGCACTGAACTGCGTCGAGCACGTACTCAGGCTCGCTCAATATCTCCTTCAATAAGTCCTTGCGTATGACCCTTTTAAGAGCGTACTCCCTCTTGTACTCGTCAAAGGCCGAGGGGTCCCTGGGCGGCGCGCAGACGTAAAACATGCCCTCTGGAAGGTGCTCGACGTAGCTTGAGAGCTTCGCCAATACGCTCATCGGTATGAGCCTCGGGAACATCCACTCCTCAAATCCCAAAGGCCTGCAAACGTGCTCTACGATCAAGTCCCTCATGACCTTTAAGAGGCCAACCATGGGGGCCGTGAAGATCCACTGGCCCTTTGCCGGGAACCTCTTGATCCATCCTAATTTCTCGGCCATTGCTGCGACGTCGACCTTCACCTTTACGTCTTTAGGCCTCGATTGCTCGAGCACGAAGCCGAAGGGGACCAGCTTTACTTCCTCAGCCGAAACATCAACGACGCCCTCTAATACCCTCCTCACGAGCCTGTCGACGAGCCTCGCCTCGAGATCCTCTTCGCTTAACTCCCTGAGCTTTATTAAGAGCCCCCCGCCTGTCCTCTCTACGAAACCTTTGTCGCCCACAAGTCTTAAGACCTCTTGGACGTCGCCCTTAAAGCGAGGCACCTCGATATCATAAGCCGACGCACCGAGACCCCTTACGCCTATTCTGAACTCCTTCCCCAGCGCTGAGCCCAAGTAGTTCTTCAGCCTAAGCAATGCGTCGTGAGCCCTAACGTACCTGCCAGACTCGATCTCGACGCAGACCCTCTCGCCGCTTGCTGACCAATTGACTACCCTCGCCGCCTCGCCCCCTTTATCCTTAGGCGCCCCCTTGATCAACAGCGTTCTATTCGCTTCTTCTATTAGCTCTGAGAGCCTCTTGACGGCTTCCTCATCAAGTTGTTTGTTAAAGACCATGTAACCCCTCAGGTAGAACCTCATGTACCCTCACCTTCACGACAACTTTACGCAACCCTTTTCCGTAACCAAGAACACGTCTTCGTGCCTCACTCCAAACCTTCCTTTGATGTACACGCCAGGCTCCAGGGTTATGACATTCCCGCTTTCTAATATATCTTCGCTTAGAGAAGAT
>DAIQQE010000174.1:0-2160 GCA_036786905.1 Candidatus Nezhaarchaeales archaeon
TTTGGTACAGTCTTACAAGATACCGACTATTGGAGGTGTGCCTTCGAACGTTAACTAGACAATGGAAATTTCACGCATATGCATTGCTTAAAGCTCTGGCAATTTCCGCGAAATTAGAGACGATGTTGGCAGGTTCTTGGGAGCCCTAAGCTCATTAGAGATTGCGATGTCGAGGCTCTCTAAACTGCCGCTAGGCTTTTAAGTAAAAGCAAGGAGCAAAAACTACATTACTGTTATGCCCCTCCTGACAGCCGTCAGAGAACTACCACTCCCGGGCGTCAAGCTAGCTGACTTGGCCAGGTTCCCAGACGAGCGCGGCGTCTTCACCGAGATAATGCGCGCCGACTGGAGGGACCTGCTCGGCGAGGACGACGTAGTCCAAGCGAACCTATCCGTGACGTACCCGGGCGTGGTCAGGGCTTGGCACAGGCACCTCCGAGGCCAGACGGACTACTTCCTGGTCGTGAGGGGCTCGATCAAGGTGTGCGCCTACGACGACGAGGAGGGCTCGCCGACGAGGGGCCACCTAGTTGAGGTGGTCTTGAGCGAGGTCAGGGCGCAGGTCTTGAGGGTCCCCGGGAGGTACTGGCACGGGTTCAAGGTCGTGGGCCACGAGCCGGCCTACCTCGTGTACTTCGTGAACAGGCTCTACGACTACGCGAGCCCGGACGAGGAGAGGAGGCCATGGAACGACCCAAGCGTGGTGCCGGTGGCCATAAACGGGAGGGCGGACGACCCCAGGGTCGGGAGGCCTTGGGACTGGTTCCACCCGCCTCACAGGTGAGGGTTGTGCCATGAGGGTCTTGATAACGGGGGCGAGCAGCCTCCCGGGCTACAGGACTACGCTGGAGGCCCTGAGGAGGGGGCACGAGGTAGTTGCTCTATACCACAGCCACCCGATACCAATAGAGAACGAGAGGTTGAAGAAGGCGTCAATAGACATAACTAAGGCTGAGGAGCTCAGGGGCTTGTTGCTCGAGGAGAGGCCCGACGTCGTCGTGCACATGGCGGCCTTGGGTGACGTGGACCTCTGCGAGAGGGACAAGGAGCTGGCTTGGAAGACGACGGTCAGGCCGAGCGTCGAGATATCGTCCCTCGCCTCTAAGCTAGGCTTCTTCGCCGTCTACCTCTCTACGGACTACGTCTTCGACGGGGAGAGGGGCAACTACAGAGAAGACGACGTCCCGAACCCCGTCAACTACTACGGGCTCGTGAAGCTGATGGGGGAGGTTGCTTTCTCCTCCTGCCCCAGCTACGCCATAGTGAGGGCCAGCTCGATATACGGCTTCGGCCCCGGGAGGACGAACTTCGCGAAGTACCTCGTGGAGAAGCTGAGGGCCGGGGAGCCCGTCAAGGCCCTCGTCGACCAATATACGTCGCCCACCCAGGCCTCGCTCTTGGCCAAGGCCCTTCTCGAGATCGTCGAAAAGGAGATGGAGGGGGTGTTCCACGTGGTGGGCGAGAGGATGAGCAGGTACGAATTTGCGATCAAGGTGGCCGAGGCCTTGGGGCTCGACAAGTCCCTCATACAGAGGGCCGAGATGAAGGACATGAAGTGGGTGGCGAAGAGGCCCAAGGACTCCAGCCTCAACTGCGACGAGACGAGGAGGAGGATCAAGACGGACTTCCACTCAACCGATGTCGCCCTCAAAACGCTTAAGGAGGAACTCTCATGAGGCTTCTGGTCACAGGCGGCTTAGGCTTCATAGGAAGCAACTTCATACGATACGTGTTGAGCAAGCGCGAAGAGGTCGAGGTCGTAAACCTAGACAAAATGGGGATCGGGTCAAACCCGAGGAACCTCGAAGACCTAGAGGGTAATGAGAGGTACAGCTTTGTGAAGGGAGACCTCCTCGACTTCGACCTCGTGTCAAGGTTAGTAAAGGAAGTTGATGCCGTTGTCAACTTCGCGGCCGAGACTCATGTGGACAGGAGCATAGCCAATCCGAGGGCATTCTTGGAGAACAACACCATCGGGACCTTCAACCTCTTAGAGGCTACTAGGCTGAACAACTCAAGGCTTAGGATAGTCCACATCTCCACCGACGAGGTCTACTCAGACATACTCGTCGGCTCATACAAGGAGGAGGACAGGCTCAAGCCTTCGTCCCCTTACGCAGCCTCTAAGGCCGCCGCCGACATGTTCTGCCTCGCCTACCA
>DAIQQE010000175.1:0-2118 GCA_036786905.1 Candidatus Nezhaarchaeales archaeon
CGGTCCACTCGCTGGGTAAGGTCATGTTGAGGACCAAGGGCACGAGCGCGCTCCACAGCTCTGGAGGAGATGAGCCCTCGAGGTCTCGCCTCTTGATGAAGTAGGGCTGGAGGCCGTCTATCTCCTCGTCGCGGGGCTCGGCCCTCCCCTGGACCCTCTTGGAGAACCTCTCCATCCTCTCGACCGCGCTGGCCCCCGAGGGAGAGCCTGTCTCGAACACGTCAAACGCTATCGCCCCGAGGACCTCCTTGGCCGTCGGGTCCTCTCTCCTAAGGACCTCTCCGGCCCTGCTCATCATCTCAGAGGCACAGTCCAAGAGTGCCCACACGCTCATCTTGGCGGGCCCCGCGGCCACCGCCACCCTCAGGCCTCGAGCGAGGCCCAGTTGCCTAGAGAACTCCTCGGCGATGAAGTGGGCGAGGGGCACGGCGGCCCAAGAGGGCGCTAAAACGAAGCCGTCGTCGCCTCCTATGTATATCGTGCCCAGGACTACGCGAGAGACCTCCTTTCGCGCCCCTTCACGACCCCTTACCTCCTTCACGCCCCTGTAAATGGCCTCGAGGGCCTTGAAGTAAGCCCTCTTCAGCGCCATGTCGATGCGGAAGCTCCTCTCTATCGCGTCGGTGAAGGAGAGGGACTCGAGCATGAAGGCCCCCATGGCGTTTCCGTCGAACTTCACCGCCGCGTAGTCCCTTGTCCTCTTGACCTCTCCTCTCTCGAGCTCCTCAGGGTCGTGGCCAGCTATCACTTCTACGATCCGTCGCGATGCGCTCTCCCACTCGACGCCGAAGGCCTCGTGCGCGCTGAAGGAGTCCCCCGCTACCTCCACCACCGCCTCCCACTTGGGCTTGAAGTGGAGCTCGCCCCCGACGTCGTAGAGCTCCTTGCACGTTGAACACGCGTCCCGCGGACCCTCAGGCGTCTCCACAACTCCTCGAGCCCAGTCGCCGTAACACACCTTGCAGAGGCCTTGCGGGCTCGGCTCTTGGAAGCCCAGCGAGTCAGAGAGCTCGACATCGTGCTTCTTCGCGAACATCTTCTTGGCGAGGAGCGTTGAGGCGAAGGCGTAGTTGTCGTAGAAGGGCGCCGATGCCACTACGAGCCTCAGCCCGCTCTTCTCGCTGTACTCCTTGGCCAGCTCCTCGACTCTAACCACCATCTCTTTGGGCAAGAGCATTAGGATGTTCCCGCCGCCGGCGTAGATGACCGCCTCGGGCGGCACTCGCAAGCCCTCGCTCCGCAAGTACTCGAGGAAGTGGGCGTGGACGACTAGCTCTATTAAGTGGCTCGCAGCTGCAACGACCCTGAGCTCTTGACTCCTCAACACGAAGTCTTGAATCGACGCGACGTCAACCAGCACTAGCGATAAATCGAGAGAGGGCTCGACGGGCCCCTCTCGCTCCAAGTCCTTGGCAATTGCCTCGACTTTAGCGAGGAACTCCTTAGTGAGGTCGCTCAAGGGCTCGTCGCTCACCAAGCCAGCTCTCGTCAGCTCCTCTCTTTTCTCGTGCACGGCTCGCCAGAAGGCCCACTCGTCCTTTACCTCGCCCACGACTCTTCTGATCTCCTTCAGCTTGCCCCCTATCGCCTTCTCGACTAGCTTCTCAAGCCTATCGGCCGCTGACGCTAAGCGATCGGCTTGTCTGAGGGCGAGGCTGGGCTCGGCTCTGCGGTGGTGCTCCCTTATCGCGGCCACTACGCCCCCCAAGAGCTCTTCGTCGACGAGCCCTTTCAAGAGCCTCTTGGCCAAGTTCTCTGAGGCCTCCCAATGCCTCTCAGGGTCGACGGCTTTGCCGAGGTCGTGGAGAAGAGCGGCTAGCCTGACCTTGGCCTCCTCGTCCTCCTTGACCCCACCCCTTCTGCGCTCGAGAGCCCAAGCGATGGCGGACGTCATCAGCAAGTGGGCTATCAAGCTCGAGGTGTTGTGACCGGGCCTCGTGTCGGCTGGGAAGGCGATCCAAAGCCTGAAGGCGAGGTCGGCTGTCTCTCGCTCGAAGAGCTCCTTAGCGAGCTCCTGCTCCTCACCCCTGAGGTCCATGAGCTGGCGCGCAAACTCGTATAGGTTCTTGGGCAAGAGCGCCTTCCTAAGCCTAGGAACCAAGAGCGACAGGGCGTGGG
>DAIQQE010000004.1:0-43387 GCA_036786905.1 Candidatus Nezhaarchaeales archaeon
GGGCCAGCAACCCCGATGACCTGAACCCGAAGAGCAGGCACATGAAGTGCGCCAGACAACCTATAAGCCCCGATAGTATGACGTTTAGCACGAAGGTGCCGATGAGGTTTTGAGAAAGCTCTCTCGAGCGCTTGAGCCTCGGCTCCATGATGCCTGTGTGCAGCGCGGAGCTCAACCTTGAAGCAAGCGTGCCGCCTATGGCGCCCCTCATCTGGAGGAACGCTGGGATCATTATTAACATGCCCGGGAACTCTTCGAGCATCCCCCTCATGGACGCTAAGCCTATCCCTGCCACTATGGCGAAGGTTCGTATGACGATCTCTGACAAAAAGCCCTCTCGCACTGTCCGCTTGAACACCATGGATTCCCCCTCAATCGCGACGTACCTTAAGTCTTGAGGTGTTAACATATATATCCTGTGCTCGCAACCCAATTATGGAGGATTAGTTCGGATTGGAAGAGCCTAAGTCCGTTAGAGAGCTGTTAATCGAGATAAAGAACGTGACCGAGAGGATAGTGGATCTGGCCTTCTCTTCGTTCATGTTCAATTTAGAAGACGTGGCCCACGAAGTGCTGAGGCTTGAGGAGCGCATAGACGATCTACTCTACTTACTGTACGTGAGGGTTCTGATGGCCTCAGAGACGGCCCGCGACGTTGAAAGGCTCGCGCCACTACTGTTTATAGCCTCGGCGATGGACAGCATAGCCGACGTTGCCGGCGATCTGGCGAAGATATTCCTCAAGGGCTTCAGGCTCCACCCAATAGTCTACGAGTCGCTTAAGGAAGTAGAGGAGAGAGTGGTCTCAGCCAAGATAGGGGAGGGCTCGAGGCTGGCGGGCAAGAGGTTAGCCGACATAAGCGAGGAGCTCGGCGAGCCCGTAACCCCCTTGATAGTCTGCAGGGGGAGGAGGCGTCTGATCAATCCCCCAGAGGACTTCGTCTTGGAGCCCGGCGACGTGGTGATCATCAAGGCCAGCAAAGAGGTCGCCGAGAAGCTTGAGGGGGGCGTGTAGCGATGGGCAAAGACCTGCTCTCTCAAATCAGGGACATGCTCAAGGAGCTGAAGAACATCTCGGAGTTCATGGTCGATTTGGCGTACACCGCGTTGCTTATCAACAGCAGGGAGCTGGCCGAAGAAGTCGACAGGCTCGAGGAGTACATAGACGAGCTGCACACGCGCTACGAGGCGGCGGTCTTGGAGTTAGCGAAGCAGAGCGAAAACCCGTCAGAGTTCTTGGGAACCCTAAGGGTCGGGCTAGTAGTCGAGGCCTTGGCCGACGCCGCTAGAGAGATGGTCGAGCCGATACTGAGGGGGGATAGACCTCACGAGGTCCTCGCGCTGGTCATGAGCGAGGCCGAAGAGGCCCTGCGCAGAATCAGCATCGAAGAGGGCTCGCGCCTAGCTGGCAAGAGCCTGTCAGAGCTCGAGGACGAGCGCCCGCCAGTGTCTATCATAGCGATAAGGAGGGGAGGGAGTTGGATGCTGAACCCAGGAGACGACGTGAAGCTCTACCCCGGCGACGTACTGGTGGTCAAGGGCAGAGAAGAGGACGTGGAGGAGATGAAAGAGCTGGCTCGGGGTGAGTTGCGAGAGGAATGACGTAGATGAACGACGCCGCGTCTAGAGCGCTCCTCAAGGTCTTAGAGCGTAGGTCGCTCAGTGTCGATCACCTATCGGGCCTTGAATTGAGTGAGGACTTGTTGGACCACTTGCTCCGACAGAACATCGTGTACCTAGACCGAGAGGTTCTCCGCGTAGTCGATCCCATAAACCTAGCCATCGAGGCGATGAGGTTGGGTGCCGACGCAGAGGCCGTCTCTCAACTGCTCACTTGGAAGGACTTCGAGGGCCTTTGCGTAGAGGCCTTGAGAAGCCACGGCTACGAGGTGGTGGCCCCCTTCAGGTTCAAGATGGATGGCAAGAAATACGAAGTGGACGTGGTGGCGCATAAGGGGGAGGTCTTGCTCTGCGTCGACTGCAAGCACTGGAAGACGAAGCGAGGTCAGAGGAGCAAGGTCAAGGACGCCGCGGCGAACCACTTCGACAAGTGCCTGAGGCTCGCTCTATCGGCCGACTCGCTCAGGAAGGCTGGCTTGAAGATTTACGGAGGCTCGTACATCGTCCCGGTCATGGTGACGTTGATGGACTTGGGCTTTAAGAAGCCTCTTGACGGCGTGTTCGTCGTGCCGATACTCAAGTTCAACAACTTCTTGCTGGAGCTCGAGGCCCACCTAGACGAGCTGCCCGCGCTGGGGCTTGTTAGCAAAATTGATTAGAGCTCACAATAGACGACTCACCCGGGCTGGTGAGCGCCACGAAGGGCTCGAGAGCGTGGGTCTTGGCATCGGGCTGGCCTAGAACAGCGGTCGTGTGCTCTGCGGGCCTCGCCTCGTCGATACTCTCGGCTTTCCTACTCGTTGCTGTAGAGAAGCGCTCCGACGCCTTGGAAGCCTTAATGCTCGGCATTGCTGGCCTTTGGCTCTCAGCCCTAGCCTTCTCGCTTTTTCAAGCCCCTTTGTTGAGCGGCGGGGTGATGAACTTCAAGAGAATACTCAACAACTTCTCCGCTCTCGCGACCCTCGCCCTCTCGGTCTACGTCCTCGGCTACGCAGCCCGCCTGATCGGCCTCGAGATCTCTGCGAAGGAACTAGCGCTCGTTGGGACTTCCTTAGCAGCCTCTATCAACGCCTTAGTGCATCGGTACATCGCCGATAGGAGCATAGCGATAACTGGGACCATCTCCGTGTTATGGCCCCTCTTAACGCTGGTCATCGTATCTACAATATTGCGCGTCGAAATCGTCGAAGCGGACTACGCCAAGCTCTTACTTGCTTTCTCTTTCATGCTCTTGCCCGCGGTCGCGATCTCGAGGAGCATAGACAAGTTGAGTGAAAAGCTCGTCGGGATGAGCTCTAGAAAGGCCTTCAAGGCATATGCGACGAACTGGTTCATGGGGGTCAGGGAAGAGCTCGAGTCCTTCTTTAACAATCTGAGCAAGGACTCGACGGTATCGTGCGATCTGCTCTTCCTCCTCGGCCCGAGCGGAGAGATGAAGGGCGTAGTGGTCGTGCCCCAAGTGCATCCCGGTCCCCTCAGGGGCTTCGGCAGTAGCTCCCTGCCGTCGGACGTGGTCCTAGCCCTTGAGTCGTCGCTTAATGCAAGGACCATAGTGTTTCACGGATTCGTGACGCACGCCTCCGACATAACCTCTTCTGAGGACTATCGAAACCTCTTAGAACAATTGAAGAAGGCGGTATCGCGAGGACCTGGCGCGGCCATTCGAGGTCCTTCGAGCCGCTTAATGAGGGTCGAGGTCGATGGGCTGTCTGTGGGGTGCCAGCTGGTTAATGGCATACCTATGGCATTCGTCTCGGGCGACAAGAAGGGCATCGACGACGTACCCGAGAGCGTCAGGGCAAGAGTTGAGCAATCGGTGAGGAGGGCCTACGGCGTTAAGCCTCTGCTGATAAACGCGCACAACTCGTACGAAGAGGACTCCAGCTTGGACTCAGAGAGATTGGAGGAGGGGTTACTGAAGTCCGTGTGCATGGCCTTCGAGAGCTCGTCCTACGAGCCTGTCAGAATCGGCGTGGGCGCATCGAAGAACGCAGACCTCAGCGAAGTTCGGGGCCTGGGGCCCTCCGGCGTCAGGGCCTTGGTGGTGGAGTTCCAGGGGGCGAAGTACTGCTACATCGTCGTGGACGCGAACAACGCGAGTAAGGGGTTTAGGGACGCGGTGAGATCGGTGGTGAAGTCGATGGGTTACGAGGACTGCGAGCTGTTCACGACGGACAACCACGCGGTGGTTCACTTAAAGGGCGTGAAGTCGAGGCGAGGGTATTACATCCTCGGGGAGAGGGCGGGCATCGAAGCTATTCTCGAAGCCTTGAAAACGGCAATCAATGAAGCCGAAAGGGACCTCTCTGAGGTTAGCATAGCCCTCGAGAAGGTCGTCGTTGAGGCGAAGGTCCTTGGGGACTCCGCTTACAAGAACATAGAGACCCTAGTCCACAAGGCCGTCCGAATGTTCAGGGACCTAGGGCTGGCGGGCTACGGGTTAGCCGTGATATCATCGTTGTTGCTCTTTGGGCTTACGTGAAGAATTCCTCAGTTTAATTATGAATGTTGCTTAGGAATCCTCAGCAACTAAGCACGTATCTCTTAAGCCCTGATAAGCCGTTGTAAAGGAAGCCGAGAAACCTTTTTAAAGGGGTCAATCGTAAAAGTGGGAAGTGTTGTTGAAAGTCAAAGGTGATTCGATGAAGTACGTGGAGCTGTCCGTGAGCTACTACAACTTCCTCCCAGAAGTGAGGGGGCTAATGGAGCTCCCGAGCGATGTGATAATCCACGACACGACGCTCAGAGAAGGCGAGCAAGCAGCAGGTGTCGTCTACAGGCCCGAGGACAAGCTCTACATAGCTAAGCTGCTCGATGAAGTCGGGGTTCAGCAAATAGAGGCCGGCTTTCCGGCGGCCTCCAAGGGCGAGCGTGAAGCCTTGAAGATGATAGTCAGGGAGGGGCTTAACGCTAAGATTTTCGGGTTCGCTCGAGCGGTCAAGTCGGACATAGACGCGGTCGCTGACGTTGGCGCTTATGGATTGGTCATGTCGTTCCCTCCATCAGACATACAGCTTAAGTACAAGCTCAAGATTAGTCGAGAGGAGTACTACGGCAGGGCAGTAGAGCTCGTCGAGTACGCCAAGAACCGCGGCCTCTACATAACCTTCAGCGCCGAGGACTCCACGCGGGCCGACCTTGACTTCCTGA
The DNA here is from genome assembly GCA_036786905.1 of Candidatus Nezhaarchaeales archaeon. Taxonomy (GTDB): domain Archaea; phylum Thermoproteota; class Methanomethylicia; order Nezhaarchaeales; family WYZ-LMO8; genus WYZ-LMO8. Next base: position 4,770 of record DAIQQE010000004.1, read on the forward strand.
TAGAAGTGTTCAATGGCATAGTAGAAGCTGGTTGCGACAGGCTGAGGATCGTCGACACGCTCGGTTGCATTCACCCGACTGCCATGAGGTTTCTGATAAAGAGGATAAGGGAATCGCTGAAGAAGAAGGTTCCCATAGAGGTGCACTGCCACAACGACCACGGGCTGGCCGTCGCCAACACCCTAGCCGCCGTAGAGGCGGGGGCCGAGGTCCTATCAACGTCGGTCTTGGGATTGGGCGAGAGGTGCGGATTGGCCCCGACCGAGGAGGTAATAATAGCGCTCAGGAACTTGTATGGACTGGGGAACTTCAGAACCGAGAAACTCTACAAGCTCTGCAGAGAGGTCGAGAGGATAACCGGCTTCGTGATACCGCCCCACAAGCCCGTCGTGGGCGCGAACGCGTTCGCTCACGCGAGCGGCATACACCAGCACGCGGTTCTGGAGAACCCGATATGCTACGAGCCCTATCCTCCTGAGATGGTCGGTCAGACGAGGAGGTTGGTCATAGGGAAGCTATCTGGGAGGCACGCCATAAAGGCCAAGTTGGCCGAGCTCGGAATACCAGCTACGGAAGAGGAGGTCTCGAGGATAGTCGAGCTCGTGAAGTCGCTCAGTGAAGAGAGGAGGTCCCCTCTGAGCGACAGGGAGTTTGTAGAGATAGTGGAAAGGGTCAAAGGAAGCCTCTTAACAACTCGCGCCAGCTCTCACCCTCACCATTCTTGAGTGCTAGTTTTCAACAGCCCCTCCACGATGGCATCCTTAACAGCCTTAGCGAAGTCCTTGGTAGTCGCCCTGCCGCCCAAGTCTGGAGTCAAGTTCTTTTTGTTGCTCAAAGCCCTCACCAAGGCCCTCTCCAAGACCTCGGCGGCTCTGAGCTCTCCGAGCCACTCCAACATCATCTTCGCCGAGAGCATGGTGGCGCAGGGGTTTGCTATGCCCTTGCCGGCTATGTCCGGGGCCGCCCCGTGAATGGGCTCGAATATCGCGTACCTGTCGCCTATGTTGGCGCCAGGTGCGATCCCGAGGCTCCCACTGATGGCCGCAGCCTCGTCGGATAATATGTCCCCAAACATGTTGGTCGTGACTATCACGTCGAATCTCTCAGGCCTCACGACCAAGTTGTAGGCGCAGGCGTCCACGTACATCTCCTCGTAGGAAACGCTTGGGTACTCTCTCGCGACTTCTTTGCAGACCTTGGCGAAGAGCCCGCACGTCAAGCCCATCACGTTGGACTTGTGGACTACGGTGACAAGCTTCTTAGGCCTAATCGATGCGAGTTCGAAGGCCTTCCTTGCTATCCTCTCGCATCCTCTCTTCGTAATGACCCTGAGAGCCACCGCCGTGTTCCCCTCGTCCAGCAAGAACTCGTATCTCTTGTAGAGGTCCTCCGTGTTCTCTCTGACTATGACGAAGTCAATGCCCTCGCGGAGGCACGGAACCCCTGGATAGGACTTAAAGGGCCTTATGTTGGCGTAGAGGTCGAGCATCATCCTCAGCCTCACTATCACGTCTGCCGCGCTCTCTCCCACGGGCCCTTTTAATGTGGCATGCGCCCTTAGGATTGCGTCAACGGTTTCCTGTGGCAGAGCGACCCCTCTAGTCCTAAGGCAGCTATCACCAGCCTCGACGAAGTCGAATGAGAGGCTTAGCCCCTTGACCGCATCTTGAAGGACCTCTAGAACCTCTATCGTAGCGTCTACGACCTCAGGACCTATGCCGTCCCCCCTTATGACGGCGACCCTGTATGAGCCCACGTCGTCTCCCTCACGGCCAGCAGAGGCGTGAAGAGAAGGCCATAAAATATAAGTCTTATCTCGAAGCCTCTCGACCCTCGCCGTCCACCGACATCTACGCTAGAGCGTCGCCTTAACGTCTATGCCGAGCCTTCTCGCGAGCTTTATGCCGTCTCTAAGTATATCTCCGTGATCGAAGGCGAGCCTCTCGGGGGTCGAGTAGAACTCGCCGACCTCGGTCTCTCTCGACCCTCTAAGCTCCCCGCCGACCTCGACGACTAGGAAGGCTATTGATATCACGTGACCCCTAGGGTCTCGGCCCGGCCTCGAGTACACGCCCACTAGGCCCTTGACCTCGACATCGAGGCCCGTCTCCTCCTTCACCTCTCTCACGACTGCCTCCTCGACGGTCTCGCCGTACTCAACCAACCCACCGGGCAGGGCCCAGTAGCCCTCGTAAGGCGGCTTCATCCTCTTGACCAGGACTACGCCCCCTCCTCTCCTGACGACGACGGCATCTACCGCCACCAAGGGCCTCTTCGTAACGATCTCTGAAGCGGCCATAACCATCCCACAACAGTTATAAGGTGACCCAGTTGAGGTGCGTACGGGTCTGCCTTAAGTGCGTTAAAGGTGAGCCCCTTGAGGTACGTGAAGCTACTGAAGGAGAGGTCTGACGAGCTCTTCAAGGCTCTGGAGAGGTTTGGCGAGGTGCACGCGCCGGTGAAGAGGGGCAGGACCTTCTCCTTCGCCAAGGTGAGCACCCTCGACGAGGCCTCGCTGAACTACAGCAGGACGATGCTACCGCCTAAGAAGTACTTCGTAGGGCCGCTCGAGGAGATCCTAAAGGTCAAGGTCGGCAAGGGCTACGAGCCAGTAGTCGAAGAGCCGAAGAGGATAGTGTTGCTGGGCCTCCACGCCTGCGACATCAATGCCATAAGGGTCTTAGATAGCGTCTACCTCGACGAGCCGGAGGACCCCTACTACCGCTCCCGAAGGGCCAACGCCTTCATCGTTGGCCTGTCCTGCGAGCCAGACGAGTACTGCTTCTGCAAGTCCATGGGCACGGACTACGCGTGGGCGGGCTTCGACCTATTCCTCCACGACATAGGCGAGGCCTACCTGATAAGGGTCGGCAGCACCAGAGGAGAGGCCTTGGTGGAGTCGATCAAGAATATCGTCGGCGAGCCGACGCGAGACGACTTCGTCAAGCTCCGAGATCTTGAGCTCAAGAGGTCTAAGATGTTTAAGAAGGAGCTTAACGTGTCCCTCTTACCAGACATAGTGGACTCGCTTTATGAGAGTGAGGTCTGGGCGAAGTTCTCCGACAGGTGCTTGGGGTGCAGCTCGTGCAACTTGGTGTGCCCGACCTGCAGGTGCTATGACGCGTTTGAGAGGGTGGAGCTGAACCTCGAGGACGGTGTGAGGCTTAGGCAGTGGGACTCGTGCTTCACGAGGAGCCATGCGCTCGTGGCTGGAGGCCTCAACTTCAGGCCCACGAGGCTCGACAGGTTCAGGCACAGGTACAACTGCAAGAGCTCCATAGAGCCCAAGACCAGCACGTTCTTCTGCGTAGGTTGCGGCAGGTGCAGCGCCTTCTGCCCAGCTGGAATCGACCACGTGGCCGTCTTGAACTCTCTGTGGGGGTTGGTTGGATGAGCAGGAACCCCTACTTGCCCAGGCCAGCCAAGCTCATCGAAACCGTCGAGATGACGGCCATAGAGAAGCTGTTTAGACTGGAGTTCGTCGACAAAGGAGATGCCGAGGCCTTCTCCTATGAGCCCGGCCAGTTCGTCACAGTAAGCGTCCCTGGGGTCGGCGAGTCGCCGATATCCATGTGCAAGTCCCCCACGAGGCCAGGCCCCTTGGAGTTGCTCATAAGGAGAGTCGGAAGGGTCACAAACGCCATCCACAAGCTGAAGCCGGGCGACGTGGTAGGGATCCGCGGCCCCTTTGGCAACGGCTTTCCCATGGAGAAGATGAAGGGCTACGACATACTGCTGATAGCTGGGGGTTTGGGCATAGCGCCCTTGATGTCGGTTTTGCAGTACGTAATTGACAAGCGCGAGGACTACGGCGAAGTAATGCTGCTCTACGGAGTGAGGAGCTATCAAGAGGCGCTGTTCAGGGAAATGGCAATTGACTTAATAGAGCATCCTGAGAAGTCGGGCATCAAGGCCTTTCTGTCGTTCGAGAGGGAAGACCCAGTCTTCGTGAAGTTGATGGAAGATCACCCTCAGAACGTGAGGAAGGGGGTGGTGACGGTCTTGTTCGAGTGCGCGGATCCATACATAAAGCCGGACGAGGCCTGTGTCGTCGTGTGCGGCCCACCGGTGATGTACAGGTTCGTATTGAAGGAGCTCGCGAAGAGAAAGGTGCCGCCTGAGAGGATATACTTGACGCTGGAGAGGAGGATGAAGTGCGGCATAGGAAAGTGCGGCCACTGCGTCGTCGGAGGGGCGACGGCCATCAAATACATATGCAAGGACGGCCCCGTGTTCACTTATTCAGACGTATTAGCTGTTAGGGGGCTCGTGTGATGGCCGGGGCTAGGTTGAAGGCTGGCTTCTACTCGCTGACGGGTTGCGCGGGCGAGTACCTTACGATCTTGAGCGTAGAGGATAAGCTACTTGAGATTTTTGACAAAGTGGAAGTCATGGACTTCGCATTAGCCAGTAGCAGGAAGATGCATGGCAAGGTCGACGTGGCGTTCGTCGAAGGCTCCGTGTCGACTCAAAAGGACCTCGAGGCCATCAAGAAGGTAAGGGAGAACAGCAACGTGCTGGTCGCCATGGGTGACTGCGCTGTCTGGGGCGGCGTCCAAGCATCCCTCACGGGTGTAGACATGAAAGAGCTCATGAGGTCTGTGTACAGCACGGAGGAGAACTACTACGGCTTCTTGGGCGAGCACAAGGCGGTCTCTGAGGTCGTCAAGGTGGACTACGAGCTCCCCGGTTGCCCCATTGAGGCGGACGAGTTTATCGAGTTGCTGATAGACGTCCTCAGAGGAGTCCTCCCAGAGTTCAAGGACTATCCGGTCTGCGTGGAGTGCAAGATAAGGGAGGTGCCGTGCCTGATAATCGAGAAGAGAGAGGCGTGCTTGGGGCCGATAACGGTGGGCGGCTGCAGAGCCCGCTGTCCCTACAACAACGCCCCGTGCATAGGGTGCAGGGGCCCGATAAAGGACGAGGCCAACGTAGCCGGAGAGCTCTCGATGCTCTTGGAGAAGGGTTGGAAGGAGGAGGACATAGTGAACAGGCTAAAGCTATTCGCCGCCAAGTACAAGGACGTGTCCAAGCTCATAAAGAGGTGATGCGGATGGTTAGGGAAGTAGTCGTAGAGCACGTGACGAGGATAGAAGGCCATGGAGGCATAAAGGTCCTAATAGAGGATGGAAAGGTTAAGGAGGTAAAGTTCGAGATATTCGAGGGACCCCGCTTCATAGAGAGGATTCTAGTGGGGAGGATGTACTACGAGGTTCCTGATATAGTGGCCAGGATATGTTCTATATGCCCCGAGCCCCACCAAGTGGCTTCGGTTGAGGCCATAGAAAAGGCCTTGGGGGTATCGGTCGACAGACAGACCAAGATGCTCCGCGAACTCCAGTTACTGGCCGACTTGATAGCGAGCCACGCGTTGCACCTCTATCTGCTGGCCCTGCCGGACTACTTGGGCTACCCCGACGCCTTGAGCATGGTCGATAAGTATGGGCGAGAGATTAGAATGGGCCTAGAGCTCAAGAGGGCCGGAAACGCCATTAAGGAGGTTTTGTCTGGTAGATCGGTCCACGGCTGTACGGTCAAGCCCGGCGGCTACACCAGGACGCCGAAGCCCTCAGAGCTAGAGGGTCTAAGCGAGTTGCTGAAGCGATCTATGAACGGAGCGATCTTAGCTGTAAAGCTGTTCAGCTCCTTGAAGTACCCGGACTTTGCTAGAGACGAGAACGTCTTCATGGCTATCGACTCTGGCGAGACTTATGGCCTCACAGGCGACTACGTCTTAGTGTCGAGTGGTGAGAGGTACCCTGTCGAGGAGTACAAGAAGCTCACTAACGAGGTCGCCGTCTCCCACTCGACGGCCAAGCACTCCTCTTATAAGGGCAGGCCTTTCATGGTGGGGGCGCTAGCTAGGCTATTGCTCAACGGGAAGAAGCTGAGGGGTCAGGCGGCCGAGATGCTGAGGGATCTAGAGCCGAAGCTTGACGTGCTCAACCCGCTTACCAATAACTTGGCCCAAGCGATAGAGACGGTCTACGCCGTCGAGAGGGCTATCGAGGTGATAGAGGAGTTGCTTGACGAGGGCTTAAAGCGAGATGTCGAGGTCAAGGTCGAGCCAAGGAGGGGCATGGGCGTGAGCGCCGTCGAAGCCCCTAGAGGCTTGCTCTACCACTGCTACGAGCTCGACGACGAGGGCAGAGTCGCGAAGGCAGACATAGTGACTCCAACGGCCCAAAATGCTGCTAACATGGAGAAGTACATCAAGATCTCGGCCGAAAGGCTCCTGTCGATGGGCGAGGAGGCTCTCGAGGGACCTTTGGAGCTCGTCGTAAGGGCCTACGATCCCTGCATATCCTGCTCGGTCCACTTAATCAAGGTAGTGAAGACGCGCTAACCTTTTCCGAACCCTTTACTTTTGTGTGTGCGTGAAGTACGTAATAGCGTGTTTGGGCAACTCACTCATGGGCGATGACGGTGTAGGGATCGTCGTAGCCGGTGAACTCGTTAGGCGAGGACACGAAGTTATCGCGTGCGGCTCGGACCTGTCGCCGGTGATGACGCGGGCGGAGCAGGTCGACCTCCTGATAATCGTGGACGCCGTGGACTGGAGCGCCGAGCCCGGGTCGATTTTGGTGGCCAAGCTCGATGACGTGGAGGAGAGGTACGTCAGGGCCTCTCACTCCCTTCGAGTAAGCGAGGTCGTCGAGCTGATGAGGAGGGCCTTTGGAAGGCCCTTGGAGGTCTACATAGTTGGCGTCCAACCAGAGCGAGTGGAACCGTCAACTAGGCTTAGCCCGAGCGTTGAGCGAGCGGTTAGTGGTGTAGTGGCGAAAGTCGAAGAGTTACTCGTTAAGCTTCAGGGCAATAAGTTTAACGCTTAAAAGATTCGTTGGGACAAGTTATATCTTAGGCTTCGTTTAAGGTCGAAGCGATTATGGGCGTCGAAATCGAGCTGGTCATTATCGGTGAGGTAACCGATAACGTAAAAAGGACCCTCTTTGAGAGCTTCAACACCATTAGGTCCAAGGGCTTTAGGAGGGTCAATTTGAGGGTCTTCGTTCGAAGCGCTCCCTTGAGGTATCTTGAAGTATTGAGAGACGTCCTCCTTGCAAACATGGTAACCTCCGTCAGGCTATACGAGCACGACTTGAACGAAGTGCACAGCTCGCTTGAGCAATTGGTCAGGGAGGGCAAGGAGGTCGTCGTAATCTCGGACGAAGAGCCTTTAAGGTCTCAAGCCTTGAGCGTAATAGGTAGCTCAAGGAGATCGACAAGCAGTAGCGAGGGATGAACTTGTTCGATGTGATACTAACGACTGACAGGACCATGATGACTAACCACCATGGCAAGGAGTTCCTAGGGTTCATGGCTACTGGGCCAGCCTTGGGGTTGCCAGAGTCCGTCTGGTTGTGGATCTGCGCGCCCAAGATGAAGACTGACGACGTAGGGAGGGCGTGGCAAGCGCCCTACGGTATGAGGAAGGTAGAGTCCGTCCTGATGGATGCTGGCTTCAAGGTCGCCACCATAGACCCTGACCACTTGGACAGGCACCTGAAACACGCCAAGGTGCTGTTGCTGAGCCACCACGACTACTTCGCCCTCTGCCCTCCGAGCTCCGAGTGGTGGTCCATAACTAGGAAGGAGCCCGTCAATGCCAAGAGCTTTAGGAGGCTTATGGAGAGGCCAGCGCTCAGAGAAGCCAAGCAGAGAGGACTGAAGATAATTGCAGGCGGGCCAGCTGCGTGGCAGTGGCTCTGGAAGACAGACAAGTGGATTGAGTGGGGGGTCGATACGGTAGTAGACGGAGAGGCCGAGAAGGTCGTGGTAGACTTGGTATCGAAGGCCCTCAACGGCGAACCGCTACCTAGGTACGTCTACGTGGGGGTGGATGAGGTTCCGAGGCTGGAGGAGATCCCGACGATCAAGCACGCGAGCATAAATGGCCTCATAGAGGTCACGAGGGGCTGTCCTCGAAACTGCAAGTTCTGCTCCGTCACGCTTAGGCCCTTGAGGCACTACACCTTTGACATGATAGAGCGAGAGCTAAAGGTCAACGTGTCCGAGGGGGTGACTGAGGGGCTAATACACTCCGAAGACGTCTTGCTCTATGGATCGAGAAGCGTAGAGCCAGAGCCTGACGCCGTCCTCAAGCTGCACAGGCTCGTAAAGTCGTACTACAGGAGGGTTTCTTGGAGCCACGCTAGCCTATCTGCCATCAAGAGGGCTGAGGAGAAGCACAAGCTCGTCTCCAAGGTCAGGGAGATAATATGCGACGATCACCAAGACTACTGGGGCGTCGAAGTGGGCATCGAGACGGGATCAGTCAACTTAGCAAAGAAGATAATGCCGGCGAAGTCGGCCCCCTATCCTGCTGGGATGTGGCCCCAAGTCGTCGAAGACGCCTTTGCGATAATGCACGAGAACAACATAATCCCGGCAGCCACTTTAATTTTGGGCCTACCTGAGGAGACCGAGGACGACGTCATGAAGACTGCGGAGCTGCTCGACAGGCTCAGGCCCTACAGGAGCCTAATAGTCCCGATGTTCTTCGTCCCGATGGGCTACTTCAAGACCCATGACTGGTTCACTAGGGTCAAGATAAGGGACGAGCACATCGAGGTCATGAAGAGGTGCTTGGATCACGCCCTTTATTGGGCGAACGATATAATGAGCAAGTTTTATCTGAAGGGGCCGGGCCGCGCCCCGCTCAGGTGGATGCTCAGGCTGTTCTTGGCGTACGTCAGGTGGCGGACGAGAAACATAGACAAGAAGATAGAGGAGTGGAAGGCGAGGCGCGACGACTCTTAATGGCCTTTCAAGGCCTTCAACACCTCGTCCACGATCTTCGACGGCTGGGACTTAGCCAAGGAGTGGTCGAACCTCAAGACCCTGAGGCCTAGCTTCTCCAAGACCTCGTCCTTGACCCTATCGCGCGAGGCCCTGACGCCCTTAAAGTGTTGAGGGCCGTCTATCTCGACGACCACGTTGGGCGGTACGAATATGTCGACCACGAACGTCCTCTCTCCTACGAATATCTTGCGCTGAGTAAAGAACGTCAAACCCCTAGCCTGCATCTCCTTGATTACAGCGACCTCTCCCGACGTGTAGGCCCTAGGAGGCGTTATCAGCCCTCTTCTCGATCTCTTCAGGGTTGCCACTCTCCTCTATGAGCTTCTTGACCCTCTGAGCTATCCCCTCGACGACGTGTTTCCTCGCGTTCCTGAGCTGAATGCCGACGACGCTTCCGCCCTCGCCCAGCTCCAAGTATAGATCCTCTGACATCCTTATCAAGCCCTTGACGACCTCGTCCTTGACCTTTATGTACAGCACGTCCTTGTCTAAGTCGAGCTCGACTCTCATGCCCTGCCTTTCTTGTTCCCTCACAGTGCTTCGAATATAAATCTTGAAGTAACCTAGCTTAAGCTTTTTGAGTTATTGACATCAAAAGATGTGGGCTTAGATAGGCTCGAAGTAGTACCTCGGCCATTGAGGCCATGACTGTTGCGAGGGGGCCGTCTCGAGGACTGCCCTCACCCTCATACCTATCTTGAGCTGACCCGGCTGGGTAACGCCTTTGATGATCCCGGGCAACTTCGGCCCTTCGTCTAGCTTCACGATGGCCACGGCGTAGGGGGCTATAGAGGCAAACTGAGTCGGCGGGACGTTTATTATCGTGAACGAGATTATCTCGCCCTCGCCCTTGAGCTGAACCCACTCGCCCCCCTTGGACATGCACTTGTCGCACAAGGGCTTTGGAGGGACCATGATGTGGCCGCACTTCTTGCACTTAACCCCCATCAGCCTTCCTTCGGCTACGAACTTGTAGAAGGACTCTATCGTTGGAGGGGCTTGCCCAGACACGTCAGTCACCTCTCTTGTATATGTGGACGAAAGCGGAGGCTCCCGAGCCGCCCATGTTGTGAGTCAGGCCTACCTCAGCGCCCGTGACTTGCCTCGGCCCCGCTTGGTTCGTCAGTTGCAAGTACATCTCGTACAACTGCGCAACGCCCGTAGCCCCCACCGGGTGCCCCTTGGCCTTGAGGCCTCCGCTGGTGTTGATCGGTATCTTGCCTCCTATCTCCGTCTGCCCCTCCTCTACGAACTTGCCGCCATAGCCTTTGGGGCAGAAGCCCAAGTCCTCGTACAGCATTATCTCGGCTATCGTGAAGCAATCGTGCACCTCGGCGACGTCGACGTCTTTGGGCTCGAGCCCCGCCATCTTATACGCCTCTTGACTTGCTACTCTGGCCGAGAGCAGGGTCGTCAGGTCGTCTCTCTCGTAAACCCCTATCTTGTCAGTGGCCCCGGCCGAGGCTATTATGTACACCGGAGTGTCCGTGAACCTCTTGGCCAGCTCCGGCTTTACCAATATCGCACAGCTTGCGCCGTCGGTTATGGGAGAGCAGTCGAGGAGCTTCAACGGCCAAGCGACGATCCTCGATCTGAGGACGTCCTCTACGGTTATGGCCTTCTGGAACTGGGCCTTTGGATTCATGGTCGCGTTCTTGTGGTTCTTCACCGCGACCATAGCGAGCTGCTCTTCGGTCGTTCCGTATCTGTGCATGTGAGCGGTGGCCATTAATGCGTAGAGCCCGGGGAAGGTCAGGCCATTCCACTGCTCAAAGGGGAAGTCAGACGCCATGGCTAGGAACTCCGTGACTTCTGGGGTTGATCTGTGCGTCATTTTCTCGACCCCGCCTACCAGCACCACGTCGACCATGTTGGACGCTATGGCCATCACAGCGCACCTCAATGCCGCGCCCGATGACGCGCAAGCGCTCTCCAGCCTAAACCCCTCTACGGGGGTCAGCCCGAGCCAATCAGCTATAGTCGGGCCAGCGTGCCCTTGATGTTCATAGGACTCCCCCATGTGGCCTACGAAAACTGCCTCTACGTCCTTTCTAGGGTCTAAGTTGGGGCACCTCTCAAAGGCCTCACTGGCGGCCTCTACGAAGAGCTCCCTCCAATAGAGCCCCTCCCTCCTGCCGAATTTCGACAGCCCAGCGCTGACGATTGCTGCTAGGGGCCTCCCAGCCATGCTATCACCCTTGACTAGGGCCCTCAGGTGAATTTTTAAAACTTATGCCTCGAAGGTAAGTATCCTCGAAGCGTGGCCAGGCCGAGAAGGTCGGCCCTTCGTCCTCTTCGAGTGGTGGCCCTAATTGAAGGTCATCGGTTGGGACGAGAAGCACGGCAAGATGCTCTTGCAGGTGGAGAGCCACGACGACCTGTGGTGCTTGTATAACGTCCTGAACCCCGGGGACCTGGTCACGGCTAAGACGCTGAGGGAAGTGAAGGTCAACGACAAGAGCTCCCGAAGGCCCATGACGTTGAAGGTTAGGGTAGAGAAGGTGGAGTTCCAGCCGTACACCGACAAGCTAAGGATCAGGGGCGTGGTCGTCGAGGGACCCGACGAGTTCGGAGTCGTGGGCTCCCACCACTCGATAGCCGTCAGCGAGGGCTCTGAGGTTCTGATAGAGAAGGAGAGGTGGTCGAAGCACGAGCTGGACAGGATCTTCAGGGCCTCGTCAAAGAAGCCCCTCAAGGCGCTCCTAGTAGGGATCGACTCGGACGAAGTGGCCTTGGTGTTGCCACACGACTACGGGCTTGAATTAGTGGCCGAGGCTAGGCTTGACCTGCCGGGGAAGCACGAGCCCTCTAAGAGGGAGGAGGTCCTCGAAGAGAGGATCCGCGAGATAAGCGGGAAGGTGAAGGAGCTGGTCGAGAGGCTGGACTTGAAGGCCGTTGCGATAGTCGGGCCGGGCTTCGTAAAGGATCACCTCGCGAGGGAGGTGGCCTCCAGCACTAGAGCTAGGGTATACGTGGACTCGGCCTCGGCGGGGGGATATCAAGGCGTCAAGGAGGCCATCAGGAGAGGCGTCCTTAGGAGGGTGCTGAGGGACTTTGACGTGGTCGAGGAGGCCGAGCTGATCGAAGAACTCTTGCTACATGTGTCGAAGGGCAACGGCAAGGCGGCGTACGGGATCGAAGATGTGAGAAGGGCGGCCGAGTGCGGCGCCATCGACAAGCTCTTGGTCCTCGACGAGCTCTTGAGGTCACCCGATCTGGAGCTGAGGGGTGTAGTCGAGGAGGTTATAGACATGGCTGAGAGGAGAGGGGCGAGGGTGAAGATATTCAGTAGCTTGGAGGAGCCGGGCCAGCAATTAAAGTCGATGGGAGGTATAGCGGCGATATTGCGGTACGGCCTAGACCTCGAGACGTAAAGCGTATATCTATCTTATATAGCCCTCAGTATCCTCGAGGAAACCCATGTCGAGCAAGCACAGGGTCAAGAAGCCCCGAGTGAGTACGATGCAGCTCGTCTCCATAGTGCTGCTCGTCCTGCTCATAATCTCTCTACTGGCCGGCTTGTTGCTCACCATGTTGCATTAGTGCGGGTGGCCCTCGCCTGAGAGCTCCGCCTTTAGAGCGATAGTATGTCAAGTAGGCGAGAAAAGTTTTAACGAGACCCCGATGAAGGGAAAGTGGGGGCCGCTCTATGGGCGGTAAGACTAAGAAGTCCATTACGGCAATGGAGAAGCAACAGAAGCTCCGAGAGATGAAGGAGAAGAAGGTCAAGGAGGAGAAGAAAGAGGATAAGAAGGAGAAGAAGGTCTCGAGCCCGCTCCTGCCCTTGGAAGTGGTCAAGCAGCTCGAGGGCGAGCTGAACAACATCAAGTGCTTAACGCCATACGTCTTAGCCTCGAAGTTCGGCCTCAAGATAGGCGTGGCCAAGAACGTGCTGAAGGAGCTTGAGAGCAAGGGGGTCCTGAGATGTGTGGCTAGGGGCTCGAGGATATCGGTCTACACGCCAGCGAACTTCGTCCCGAGCTGAACTCTAGAGTAGCCCGGAGAGCGGGGATCTCTTCTTCAACTTTGGGAGCTCGACCTTTAAGTTCACGACCCCGCCAGCAGTCAGCTCGACCACGCCCATCTCCAAGAGCCTAGCGAGGACCCTGTCGGGGTCTTGAACCCCCAACCTCTTTAAGTCCAGCTTAAACCTGATCTCACCCACGCTCCAGTACTCCGAAAAGTAATAGAGGGCCTTCCTCAGATCGTCGTCGAGCTTCTCGAAGTCCAGCTCCATCTTGGGCCTCTGAGGCTCCTCGGTGATCTTCTTGACCTCTGACCTCTCGACCCCCTCTACGGCCTCGGGTAGGGCCACCACCTTGGGCGCTGGCCACATCATGAGCTCTGGGAGCTCCTCGTAGCCCTCCGGCGCGACCAGCTCTCCTCGATCCAATAAGTCCTTGACTATGGCGTAGAGGACGAAGAGCGAGCCAATCTCGGTACCCTCCGCCCACTTGGCCAGCTCTCTAAAGCTTACCCTCCCTCCCTCCTTGACCTTCGCCTTGACCATTTCGGCTAAGGTCGTGAACTTATCGCTCAACGGCTATCGCCCTTTCACGTTAAGAGCGCCTCAAGCCTCCCTTCTTCGCTGGCTCGCCTGATCTCCCTAGCTATCCTCCTCCCCATGCTCATGGGCTCGTCGTACACGAGCCAAGTATACGGCGAGCCGTGTATGTATATGTTGGTCCCCGCCACTATCCTAGCGGAGAACTCGAAGACGTAGAAGTTGCCGTCTCCGTCGTAAGCCCCCTCGATGCAGAAGGGGCCTATGAAGCCGGGGGGCACGAGCCTCTTCGAGGCATCGATCAGCCCATCTCCTACTCTGAACACCTCCTCGAGCAGGGACTCCCTGAGCACTATCGGTATGTTGCCCACGACTAGGAAGGAGAGCACGGGCCTCGTCTCAAGCTGGACGCTAGCGGGCAACCTGCCCAGGCCGTCGGCATTGGTCTCATACCTCCTATCCATGCTTATGAGCTCGAGCTCCCCCGAGAGGGGTGAGTAAAAGAAGTGGGCGTAAGCAGTCACGCCCAAGATGTATTCTTGGATGAACACCTGGTCCTCGCTAATCCTCATAGCCTCGAGCCTCTTCCTAACCTCGCTAGGGCTCGAGGCTATGAAGTACCCCTTCCCACCCTTAGCGCCCGGTAGCTTGACGATCACCGTCCCGTCCACCTCGTCTATGCTCGAGTAGGCCCTCGGCGTCCTAGCCCCTGCCTCCCTCAAGAGCCTCTCCTTGAGCTCTCTATCGGCCTCCCACCTCAAGATGTACTTGTTTCCAAACATCGGCACCTTGAACCTCTTCTCGATGGTCTCGAGGTCCACGTACTCCACGAGCGATCCATGGGGTATCAGGATCGAGTTTAAGCCCAAGAGTCTGTCTTGGACCTCGGGCGAGGCAACTTCCGCGAAGCTGTCGACCAATATCATCTCGTCTATCAACTTCTTGAACCTGCTGTAAAGGCCCAGCCTCTTCCTTAGACAGACGAGGGCCGTCCTGAAGCCCTCATCCTTGGCCCCCTTGAGTATTTGCAGTGCGCTGTGCGACCCCAAGGTCGCTATCGTGATCTTCGGCGAGCTCAAGGCGCCGCTACCTCGCTGAGTCTGGAGCTCAAGTAACCACGTCGAGCAACCTTCTTAAGCTTATGGCTTTCTCGACCTCCATGGCTATCCTCCTGCCGGTGCCCACGACGAATCCGTGCTTGAACTTGCTGTAGGGCGACGTAGTTATGAGTACTGGGCTACCAGGGACCCTAGGCGACACGTCGAATATCACTATGTCGAGGTCGACTGTGACAGCCCCTTGGAGGGCGAAGGGGCCTATTATCCCCGGAGGGTACTCCTTCTTCGTGACCTCGACGAACCTCAAGCCTATGTCGAACACCTTCTCGAGCAACGACTCCCTTATGGTCGCTGGCATGTGGCCGACCTCTATGTTCTGCAAGGCGACGTCGACGTCGAGTTGCTGTCTAGCTGGCAGGTTGACGAAGTCGTAGAGGTTCGTCTGAAGCCTCCTGTCTATTCCGAGGAACTCGAGCTCGTCGTCTATCGGCGAGTAGAAGTAGTTGAAGTTGAAGTACGTCCCGACGACGAACTCCTCTATGACCGCGTTCTTCAGGTCCTCCTCGGTTATGATACCTTTCTCCATCCTCTCCTTGGCCTTGCGCCAATAGTCTTCGGGGCTCGAGGCCGTGAAGAAGGCCCTCTCTATCTTCCTCTTCGCCTCGGGGACCTTGACTATGACCAGCCTGTCGATCTCGTCGGGCGACTTAAACTTCTTGGGTTGCCTTATGCCGGCCCTTTCCAGCAGGTAATACTGGTTTCGAGGAGCCCACCTCTCCTCGGCCCTTAATATGGCTCGGTTTCCGAAGAGAGGGACCAAGAACCTTTCTTCTATGTCCTCGTAGGGGACGTAGGTCGTGAAGGCCCTGTGGGGCACGAAGACCGTGTTGAGCTCTCTCAACCTCTCTTGGACCTTATCGTCGACTATTTGGGCGAACTTGTCCAGCACTATTATCTCGTCGCAGAGCCTCTTGTACATTAAGTAAGGCCTCTCTCTGCCTCTTTGGCACACGACTACGGTCTTGAAGCCCTCGTCCTTGGCCCCGTCTAAGACGTCGAGGGCCGAGTGACTGCCCAAGACCCCTATGTGCACGTCCCTTAAGTCGTACCTCTCTACCACCCTCGCTATATCGGCTCTCGAGATCACGCAGGCCACCAGAGTAGCGTAAGGCGCCTTAATTGATAAAGCTTAGCCACAAAGACCTGCGAGGAGAAGCGTTAAATGCGAGCCGAGAGAACTTTTCATGGCTCGTGGAGCTTACTAGCATGACGTTGGAGGCCTTGCAGCAATATTTCACGGCCTTCATAATGCTGTTCGTGGTATTCGACGCGCTCGGCAACGTCCCCATATTCTACTCGTTGACCGAGCACTTGGAGTTCAGGGAGAGGAGGAGGATAATCCAGAACTCAGTGATCATAGCCGGGGCCATACTGCTGTTCTTCGCGCTTGGAGGAGGGCTTGTGTTGAGCTTCTTTCGAGTGAGCTTGGACGACTTCAGGATAGCGGGAGGGGCCATACTCTTCATAGTCGCGATAGAGGGGCTCTTGGGCAGGGTCGAGGCGATGAAGATAAGGTCCGAGCAACTGGCCGTGGTCCCGCTGGCGACCCCGCTCCTCGCAGGCCCCGGGAGCATATCGCTGGTCATATACCTCATGGAGGCGGGCTACGGCCCAGGGCCCACTCTAGTGTCCATAGCGGCTAACGTAGTAGCGGCGTGGGGCATATTGACGTACTGCGACGTCTTCTTCAAGGTCCTCGGAAAGAACGGCTCCCTCGTAATCGCTAGGATAATGGCGCTGATACTGGCGGCCATCGCGATAGCGATGATAAGAGAGGGGGTTGAGGGGGTTCTAAGTAGCTACACTCTACATACGCTTAGTCGACCCTGATGAGCTCGTAGGATCGCGAGCCCAAGCCAAGCCTCTCTGCAGCCTCGAGCTGCCTCTCTCCGCTCACGCCGTTGAGTTCCAAGAACGGGTTCCGCCCCCCGAAGGCCGTCGCCACGAGGTCCAGGGACGCTTGGTCTATAGCCACCGGATCGATGCTCGACAACAATCCGACGTCCTCCACTACAGGTCTCATCGCGCAGCCCAAGCAATCGCATCTGGCGGTCACATTGATTACGGCGTTGAGGTACAGCGGCCTGAACTTAAGCGCCTTGAGCACGGCTAGAGCCGCGTCGGCCAGCCTGACTTGGAGCTTCTCGATGCCTTCGGCTGAGATGCTCAACGCTCTGTTCGGACATGCAAAGTAGCACTCAAGACACCCGGTGCAGGTGCTGTAGTCCACTCTCGCCTTCTTACTTTCCACCTTTATAGCGCCATAGGGGCACGCCTCTTCGCAAGAGCCGCAGCCCAAGCAAGCCTCCTCCGCCACCGTCGGCATGTGGGCCCTGTGCTGAGCCGCCTTCCCCTTCTTGGTCGTGCACCCCATTGCCAAGTTCTTGATGGCGCCGCCGAAGCCTGTGGTGATGTGGCCCTTGAAGTGCGAGAACGCGATCATGGAGTCGAGGTCTCTCAATACCTCCGCGACCTCTACCTCCTCGAGCTCCAAGCCCCTTATCTTGACCGTAAAGCCGCTCGCTCCCTTAATGCCGTCGCCTATGACGACTGGAGCGCCGAGGGAGGCGTAATTGAAGCCCTTCTTGGCCGCTAGGTTGAGGTAGCTCACAGCGTTGCTCCTAGGGCCGGAGTACAGGCTCGTGGTGTCGAAGACCACAGGCTCGCACCCCATCTCCTTCACGTAGTCCACCACACACCTAACGAACTCGGGCCGCAGGTGGGTTACGTTGCCCTCCTCGCCCATGTGAACCTTGATGCCGACGATCCCCTTGAGGGGCTCTTCCTCGACGACCTTGTCCAGTAACCTCTCTATGGCCTCTTCGACTCTAGGCATGGACCTCCCTTTAAACTCGTAGAAGTAGACCTTGGCCCTCGACATCCTAAGTCCTCCACCGCAAAAAATTGAGGAACAGCGGCTTCAAAGACTTTAAGTCTGGAAGCTCCGAGAAACTCTTGGTGGCCTCGACATCGCGCTCGAGGCGCGCCCAAGCTTTAAATGGGCGACTAGAGTTCAAGGAGTAGAGAAGGAAATGGGTTACGTCGAGAGGGAGAAGAAGCGCGTGAGGTCGATAAGGTCGGAGATCAAGAGGGAGGTCAAGGAGTTAAAGGAAGCCTTGGCGAAGGGAGTCGATACGAGAGAACTAGAGGAGAGGCTGCTAGAGCTCGCTAGGTTCAAGCACGAGCTGTCGCAGAGAACGAGGTTTCGGCCATCTTAGTTGTGGCGATGAGTGGGGCCGAGGGGCGACGATGATAGTTGCGGACCTCCATGTGCACAGTCATCATTCCGAGGACTCCTTCTTAGACCCTCGAGTAGCAATTAGGGCCGCTCTGGCGAAGGGCATCAACTGTCTCGCCATCACGGACCACAACACGATCAGAGGTGGGCTCGAGCTAGTGGAGGAGTCCAAGGGCTTTCGAGACCTCATAGCGATACCCGGCGTGGAGGTCCGTACTGACGTGGGGGACGTTATACTGCTCTTCGTGAGCGAAGAGGTCAAGGCCAAGAACTTCAACGAACTCCTCGACTACGCCAAGAGCGTGGACGCCATAACGGTGCTTGCCCATCCGTACAGGAAGCGTGTAGTGGTCGAAGAGCTGGCCAAGAGGGTGCAGGCGATCGAGGTCCTTAACGCTAGGTCCAGCAGGTCCGCGAACTCGAAGGCTAGAGAGATGGCGTCGAGGCTCAGCAAGGCGATCTGCGCTGGGAGCGACGCCCACTTGGCCTTCGAGGTGGGTAGGGCAGTGACGATAATGGAGGGGTCGGGCGAGGAGGACGTTAGAGAGGCCTTGATTAAGGGATCGACGAGGGTCCTTGGTTCTGAGTCGAGCCCCCTAGTCCACGTGCTCAGCTTTGCGTGCAAGGCGTTGAAGAAGGTCGTCAAGGGAAAGTGGGGCTATTAGAGCTCGACCTCTTCTCCCGGCCTCAGGACTAGCACCTTGACCTCAGGGGCCGCGGACCTAACAGCCTCGACGAAGTCGTCGGCCGTCTTGACCAGCACCGGAAATGTGGCGTAGTGCATCGGTATGGCGATCTTAGGCCTCAAGACCTTGATCGCTAGAGCGGCCTCTCTAGGTCCCATGGTGTAGTGACCGCCTATGGGCACGAAGACGACGTCGGGGCTGTAGGCCTCCTTGACGGCTTGGAACTCCGATGTGTAGCCCGTATCGCCCATGTGGTACAGCCTCAGGCCGTCGACCTCCAGCACTACGCCGACTGGTTGGCCAGCGCTACACGTGTGGAGGGCTGGGACGAGGGCTATCTTGAATACGCCGTCGACGTCGACGAAGGAGCCCATGTTCATGCCGAGCACGCACAACCCTTTGTCCTCCAAGGGCACGACGAGCTCCGGAACGCCTATGACCGTGGAGTTGAACTTCTTGGCTATGTGTTCGGCCTCTCCCAGGTGATCGAAGTGGTCGTGCGTCACGACCACGTAGTCTGCGCTCTCTAAGTCCTCGAGCTTGAGTGGGCTGAGCGGGTTAGATACCCAAGGGTCTATTAATAGCCTCTTCCCCTTAAACGCTAACTGAAAGGCCGCGTGTCCGAGCCACTTGACCTTGACGCCCACAGGCGCCACCCAAAGATCTCTCTCCGGAATGGCCCTCATAAGCCTAGCCCTCCTCGCGAAGCCAGCGCCAGCTAAGGCGTTGCCTAGAGAGTTGCTCACGATTGATAGGAGTGCTAAGCCCTCGAAGAACGCCAATGCCTCGCGCAACCCCAACGTGTTTGGCGCATAGCTCCAAGTGAGGGAGAGGGATGCCATTAGGCATAGAGAGAGCACGGCCGAGGCCGCGATCGCTAAGAAGGCCGCCGAGAGCCTGAACAAGGGCTCCTTAAGCTTCTTGCCGAGGTCTAGTAGCGCCATCGCTAAGAGGCCGTAGAGCATAGCGCTGGCCGCGATGACCAACACGGCGAGCAATGAAGAGCCTCTGGCGACGTGACTATGGAGCGCCTCGCCGGGGGACATGAACCAAAGCCCTAGGATGCTTACGGTGAGCAGTGAGCCAAAGACTATTAGGAGGATGCCTGTTGAGCGCCTGAACCTTGCGTTTGAAGAGAGCCAGCCGATGCCGGCCATGAAAGATCCTACGCACGTAGCTATCGGGTGAGGGGCGGCCATGAACATGTGGCCTAAGAATGCCAAGCGGGACGCTCTCTTATCGAAGAGCTCTATTAGCTGGAGACGACGGCTCACGAGCACCAGCTCTTGGATGTGTTAAAGAGGCTTCAGCTATCAGGGCCCTTCATCGACCTTCAGAGCGGCCCTCGAGGAGGTCGTAGGAGCCGTCACTTCAACTCTTAGGCAACCACTCTACGAGCGCTCTTTCGACGTCTATCGGAACCCAACGACCAACTGCTTCGAACTTGTAGCCCTCCTCAACCTCGACCATCCTCAGGATTGCGTGCTCTTGGAGCACGTTGCCCTTAGAGTCCAAGAACTTCGGCCAAGCGACGCCTACGAAGTTGCAGAGCACATCCATGGCCTCCTTCACTGCCGAGCCGTCGTGCTTGCCGGCATAGGCTAAGCTCAAGGCCGCGAGCACAAGCGAGTCAAAGCCGTAAGCGGCCATTTCGTGCGGTTCGCCGCGATGTACATTTCTGTACAGCTCCGCGAAGCTCTCGAAGCTCGGCGATAGGACGGCGTTCTGCCTCATGACGAGGTAGGAGCCGGTTAAGTAGGGTGCCAAGTCTGAGCGACTGAGCAAGTCCGCCTCGGCTAGAGTGCTCGACAAGATCCATGTCGTCTTAAGGTTCACGTCGCTGGCGCTTCTCAATATCTCGTAGGCATCGCCCTCACGCCCAGCGAGGATGACGATCGTAGGGCTCGAGCGGCTAAGATCGACGAGCCTCTCCCTTATATCGGTCATCTCCGGGTCGTACACCATTTCGGAGACGACCCGCCCACCCCTCGAGGAAAGGCCCTCGACGACGGCCTTGGCCAACCTCTTGCAGTAGGAGTCGTTGACGGCTATGACGGCTACTCTGAGGTCGGCCTTACCTATCTCTAGCGCCAAGTCGACCATTGCGCGAGCTTCTACGTCGGGTCCTCCGAGCATCTTGACGATCCGAACCTCATCGTAAACATCGTCGTCGTAGGTCTCTCTCGAGACGAGAACTAAGACCGCGTTGCTTTCGCGAAGCGTTTGTAGCACCGCCTTGGCCTCCGAATTCGAAAGGGCCCCAATCATCACTTTAACGCCTTCGTTTATGAGCGATGCAACGAAGTGTTTGACCCTCTCTGGGTCCTCTCTATCCGAGTGCTTGATCGAGAGGGTCACATTTCTCGAGATCGCATAACTCTTGTTGCTCAATAAGTCTCTCGCCAGCTGGACGCCGCGTAGGACTTCGGAGGCGTGGGGGACGTCGGAGACTATAACCCCCACCTTTATGCTTGAGGGCGATGTCGGACCAACGCTCGGGCCCTCTTGAAGGTCTTGCTGTGCGCGCTTGAGGCCCTCTTCAAGTCCGGTGTGGTAGCCGCCGTAGGCTGCTAGTATTGCTATTATTATGATTATGGCCACCCAAACACCTGTCTTAGCGTCCCTCGAGCCCTGTGCCAAGCATCAAACCTCCTAAGGTTTCAAGTACTGTTCCAAGGCTGGGCTTTTAACTCTTATCTTCACTTCACATGCGAAGTTAAAAGTTATATGGGTTATCGGTAACCTCAAGAACTGGTGCTGAGCTTGAGGAAGCTGCTCTACGTTGTCCTCGACGGCGTTGGCGATAGGCCTAATCCCCAGCTCGGGGGCAAGACCCCTCTTCAGTATGCGCATAAGCCCAACATAGATTGGCTGGCCGATAGGGGGATCACGGGGCTCGTCTACACCGTGGGCGAGGGCATCGCGCCCGAATCCGACGTGGCCGTCCTAAGCATTTTGGGATACGACCCCTTTGCCTACCACACGGGAAGGGGGGTGCTTGAGGCCCTAGGCGCCGGCATGGACTTCGAGGACGGCTGGCTCGCGCTTAGGTGCAACTTCGCCACAGTGGACGGAGACCTCAGGATCGTGGACAGGAGGTGCGGCAGGACTCTTACTACGTCCGAGGCCGCCGAGCTCTCCAAAGCGATAAACGAAGAGGTAAAGCTTGAGGGAGCTACCTTCACCTTCAAGAGCACGGTAGGTCATAGAGGGGTATTAGTGATCAGGAGGCTCGACGGATCCCTCTCGAGCAACATAACGAACACTGACCCAGCCTACGAGAAGGTCGGAGGCTTGGGAGTCGCCAAGGCCAAGATCGAGGCTAAGGTGTCGATGTGCAGGCCGCTCGACGACAGCCCCGAGGCCGCCATGGCGGCAAGACTCGTCAACGAGTTCACAGTGAAGGCCATAGAGGTCTTGGATAAGCACCAAGTAAACTCCGAGAGGAGGCGCAGGGGGCTCCTGCCGGCCAACGCTATCCTTTGCAGAGACGCTGGCCACGAGAGACCGAGGCTCAAGTCCATGAGCGAGCTCTACGGATTGAGGATGGCTTGCCTAGCCGAAATGCCGGTTGAGAAGGGAATAGCCGTGGCCGCGGGGATGGAGGTGATCCCAATACCGTCCATGTCCGGTGAGGTCGAGGTCGACTATAGGCTCAGGGCCGAGAGCTCCCTCGAGGCCTTGTCTAGATATGATGGGGTCTACGTGCACTTAAAGGGCCCGGACGAGCCCGGCCACGACGGAGATCCTCTGCGCAAGGCCAAGTCCGTGGAGGACATAGACAAGTACTTCTTCGGGGCCTTGGTAGAGCACTTGGATCTCGACGTCGTGGTCGTGGTCGTCACGTCAGACCACGCGACCCCTTGTACCTTAAAGGCGCACTCCGACGACCCAGTTCCGATAGTGATAGCCGGCGGGGGAGTGGAGCCCGATGGGGTCGGCAAGTTCGACGAGGAGTCGTGCAGGAGAGGGGCCTTGGGTGTTATCAAGGGCACGGAGATAATGTCCATAGCAGTTAAATATTTGAAGTCCGCCTGAGCGCTTTCTCGCGGTGCTCGACACTCCGGGGAACCATTATTGAGCTCTACCACCTTCTCTCTTCTCGGTGGGGGCTTTGAGCAAGGTAGGCATAAGGTTTGGAGAAGCCCTCGTGGGCGAGGGGGACGAGGTAGCCCACATAGACCTAATAATTGGGGACAAGGACGGCCCGGCAGGCGTTGGGTTCTCGTTCGGCCTCGCGCATCAGAGCTACGGGCACACGAAGCTTTTTGCCGTCTTGACGCCGAACCTCTTGGTCAAGCCCGTCACGCTCATAGTCCCCAAGGTCACTATAAAGAGCATGGAGCAGGCCGAGCTAATATTCGGCCCAGCGCAGTACGCCGTGGCAAGAGCCGTAGCCGACAGCGTTGCCGAAGGCGTTGTGCCCAAGGAATTGGCTGACGACCTCGTCATAATATGCGGGGTGTTCATACACCCCGCGGCCAAGGACAAGGACAAGGTCTTTAAGTACAATTACGAGGCAACTAAGCTGGCGATCAAGAGGGCTATGAGCGGAGAGCCCAAGATAGAGGAGATACTGGAGAAGAAGGATTCGGCCGTCCATCCGTTCTATAAGCCGTGAAAATCCCCAAACCCCTTATTTACCCCCTCCGCATCCTAAAGGGGAAAACACTCTTAGACTTGGGTGATCGCTATCACGGTATCGGTGCCAGTCAAGGCGGTGGTCATAAACTTAGACAGCGTGCTCCTAAAGGCCGACGTCAGTTCTCTCGTTCACAAGCTCAGGAGCCTGCTCGGCGTCGAAGGCGACTTGAGGGATTTGCTCGCTGAGGCCATCCTCAGGTCTTCCGACGGTTCAAAGGCCGAGGAGATAGACAGGGTCCTAAGCGAGTTCGAGGATAGGACGGCCGAGGAGGCCTCGATAAGCCAAGAGGACTTAGAGGCCCTGTGCACGCTAAAGGCCATAGGCGTCAAGCTCGCGCTCGTTACCTTGAGGAGCAGGAAGAGTGCGGAGAAGGCCCTTGAGAAGATGGGCCTTGGCGAGTTCTTCGATGTCGTGTTGACAAGAGACGAAGAGCCTGAGAAGGCCCCGCAGATAGCGAGGGTTTGCGACAGCTTGGGCTGTAGGGTCAGCGAAGTGCTTTACGTGGGCTTCAGTCGAAGCGATGCCATAGCTGGTGCTCAAGTCGGGTGTATGATAGCGACGCCCCACAGGGTCCTCCAAGCCCTGAGCAGGACCGTAAATGTGGGCTCCCTTCCTGAATTGCTCGACGTCTTTAAATTTGAGCCCTCCTCGCTAGAGAACCCTCGAACTGACGATGCAGAGCCCATCGCTCATCAGAGGGCAAGCACGTGAGCCGTAAGATTAATATTTACAAAAGCCGGATCCCTCGTGGGGCGACTTTGTTGAAGACGAGCGTCGTTGAGGAAGTAGCACTCCAGTTAATCAAGAGGGCCTCTATAGCGCTTCCAAAGGACGTCAAAGAGGCCCTCCGGAGGGCCTACGAGGAAGAGAGCTCGAAGTTGGGAAAGACTCAGCTCAAAACTATCTTGGACAACGTAGTCGTTGCTGAGCAGATGGACAGGCCGGTCTGCCAGGACACAGGCATAGTCTCGTTCTTCATCAAGGGCAGGAGCTTAGACTACAAGGCCTTTGAAGAGGCCCTGAGGCGTGCTACCGTAAGGGCGACGAGGGAGGTGCCCTTAAGGCCTAACGCGGTCCACCCCTTGACTAGAGAGAACTCGGGGGACAACACGGGAGCACATATACCGGGAATCACGTACATATACGAGGACACAGACTACATCGACTTGGTCGTCGTGTTGAAGGGCGCAGGCTCTGAGAACATGTCGGCCCTCTACATGATCTCGCCCGGCGAGGGCGTGAGCGGCGTAAAGCGCGCGGTCTTGGAGACCGTCGTCAGGGCCGGAGGGCAGCCCTGCCCCCCAATAGTCGTGAACGTGGGCGTCGGCGGCACCGTGGACCTGACGCTCAAGCTCGCGAAGATAGCTCTGACGAGGCCCCTCGGTGCAAGGCATCCAGAGGAGGAGGTGGCCCGGCTCGAAAGAGAGCTCCTAGCCCTCATCAACTCCACGGGTATAGGGCCCATGGGCGTCGGCGGCAAGATGACCGCGCTCGACGTGAAGATAGAGTACGCCCACTGCCACACGGCGAGCCTGCCGGTTGGCGTGAACATCCAGTGCTGGGCAGATCGGAGGGCCACAGCCCGCATTTATCCGGACGGGTCTTGGGAGATTTTGGGCTAGGAGGTGGTTGATGTGGCCGAGTACAGGCTCACCACGCCGCTGAGAGAAGAGGACGTGAGAAAGCTGAACGTCGAGGACGTGGTCTACGTGTCGGGCATAATCTACACCGCTAGGGACATGGCACATAAGAGGCTCGTAGAGTTGGCGGAAAAGGGCCAGAGGCCTCCAGTGGATATGGACGGCTCAGTTATATACCACGCGGGCCCCGTGGTTCGGAAGCTTGACGGCGAGTGGGAAGTTGTGTCGGCAGGCCCGACGACGAGTAGCAGGATGAACAAGGTGACCCCTCTCCTCTTGAAGCACTATCCGGTGAGGATGATCGTGGGGAAGGGAGGGATGAGCCGGGAGGTCGCTGAGGCTTTGAAGGAGCGCGGCGCCGTCTACTGCCACTACACCGGAGGGGCCGCCGTCTTGGCGGCCAAGTGCGTGAAGCGCGTGGTGAAGGTGGAGTGGCTGGACTTGGGGGTGCCCGAGGCCCTTTGGGTACTCGAGGTCGAGGACTTCGGGCCGCTCTTGGTCACGATGGACTCTCAAGGCAACAGCCTTTATGAAAGGCTAGAGCTGGAGGTAAAGAGCAGGCTCGAGAGCTTGCTGGGGAGGTGAAGCCTTTGGACTACGAAACCGTGGAGACAGACGTCTTGATAATTGGGTGCGGCGGAGCAGGCCTTCGGGCCGCTATAGAGGTCGCTAGGCATAACGTCGACGCCCTCTTGGTGTGCAAGGAACTTCTAGGGAAGGCCCACACGGTGATGGCTGAGGGCGGGATAAACGCAGCCTTGGGAACAGTCGACCCCAACGATAACTGGATGGAGCACTTCCTAGACACAGTGGAGGGGGGCGACTGGCTCAACGACCAAGACTTGGTGGAGGTCATGGTTAAAGAAGCCCCCGACAGGATCTACGACCTCGAGGAGATGGGGGCGGTCTTCGACAGGACGCCTGATGGGAAAATAGCCCAGCGCCCCTTCGGGAAGGCCAGGCACCCTCGGACGTGCTTCGTCTCAGACTACACCGGCCACGAGATCATGGCCACGCTATGCGACGAGGTCAGGAGGCTGGGGCTTAAGGTCATGGAGGAGGTATTCGTCAGCAAGCTACTGACGAACGGTAGGGCAGTGGCCGGGGCCTTCGCTTTCGACATGAAGTCCGGGGCCTTCATAGTCTTCAAGAGCAAGGCGGTGGTCTTGGCGACCGGGGGCGCTGGGCGCATGTACGAGGTGACCACGAACCCTGCCTCGGCCACGGGCGATGGGAAGATATTGGCGCTAGAGGCTGGCGCCGAGCTCGAGGACATGGAGATGTTCCAGTTTCACCCAACTGCCATGGTCTGGCCGCCCTCCTGTAAGGGGATCCTCGTGACGGAGGGCGTCCGCGGCGAAGGGGGGATACTGTTGAACGCCAAGGGGGAGCGCTTCATGGCGCGCTACCACAAACTGCTCGAGCTGGCGCCCCGTGACGTTGTCGCGCGCTCCATATGGAGGGAAGTGCAGGAAGGGAGAGGGACCGAGCACGGCGGCGTCTACCTGTCGGTCGCGCACTTGCCTCCCGAGAGAGTGAAGGAGAGGCTAAAGACAATGTACAAGCAGTTCTTGCTGACAGGAGTCGACATAACCAAGCAGCCGATGGAAGTGGCCCCCGCGGCCCACTACTACATGGGCGGCGTGAGGGCCGACGTGAACGGGAGGACGGCCGTCAAGGGGCTCTTCGTAGCCGGGGAGGAGATGAGTGGGGTGCACGGCGCCAACAGATTGGGAGGGAACTCTCTGCTGGCCACTCAAGTCTTCGGCAAGCGCGCGGGAGAGAGCGCGGCCCTATTCGCGAAAGAGGCCATGAGGGAGCCTGTCGACAAGTCTCAGGTGAAGCTCGAGCTCCAGAAGTTCGGTGAGTTGCTTAAGCCCCGTGACGATAGGGTGACCGTAGCTCAAGTCCGTACCAGGCTCGGCAAGGCCATGTGGGAGGGCGCTGGGATCGCGAGGAATGAGGAGAGCTTGGCCAAGACGGAGAACGAGATAGAGTACGTGAAAGCCGAGGTGCTCCCGAGGCTAAGGCCAGCTGACACGAGCACCCTGCGGTACAACAAGGAGATCGTGGAGGTCTTGGAGACCTTCAACCTAGTGAGGGTCGCCGAGATACTGGTCAAATCGGCTAGGATAAGGAGGGAGAGCCGAGGCGCCCACTGGAGGCTCGACTACCCGAAGAGAGACGACGCGAACTGGCTCAAGCACATCGTCTGGTACTTTGATGGCGGAGTGCTTAAGTACAAGTTCGAGCCCGTGGTCATGACGTTGATAAAGCAACCGACGACATGAGGGGAGAGGCTTGGAGAAGAGGATAAGGCTAAAGGTCTTCCGGTACAACCCCCTCGTAGACGACGCGCCTCGCTACGACGTCTACGAGGTACCCTACGTCGAAGGGGCGAGGGTCTTAGACCTCTTGAACTACGTCAAAGAGCACTTGGACAGCACCTTGGCCTATCGCTGGGAGTGCAGGGCGGGCCAGTGCGGAAGCTGTGGGATGATGATAAATGGGAAGGCGGGGCTTGCATGCCAGACGCTGGTATCGCCCGAAGATAGGGAGATAGTCCTCGAGCCCCTCCCGGTATTTCCAGTGGTCAAGGACCTAGTGGTCGACGTGGAGAAGGGGGTTCGACGGCTCCTGAAGGTCAGGCCTTACGTCCATAGGGGGAGGCCCTACGAGAGGCCCGAGATAGTGTATCAGTGGGAGATAGAGGAGGTCAAGCCTCTCAGAGAGTGCGTCGAGTGTTGGTGTTGCGTGTCGATGTGCCCGGTCGTGAGGGCAGCGTGGGACGTCTACGGCGGCCCGATAGTCATGAATAGCATAGCGAAAGTGGCCCTCGATAAGAGGAACGTCTTCGACCACGTACTGCTGGCCTTCCTGGACGGCCTAAACGCCTGCACTCAATGTGCTATGTGCAAGGAGGTGTGCCCCAAGGAGATCGACATACCCGAGAAGGCCGTCGGTCGAATGCGCTACATAGCCTACAACAAGCGCAACCTGCTGAGGCCTGGTCACAAGTTCGTGGCCGAGAGCATGAGGAGGAACTTCAACCCGCTGGGAGAAGCGGCTGATACTAGGGGCAGTTGCCTAAGAGAATGGAACGGCCTCCCATCCTTGGACGTGCCCGTGGCCAAAGAGGACGCGGAGGTGCTGTACTTCCTAGGATGCATGGCGAGTTGGAGGATGCAGACGGTTGCAAGGGCCACGGCCGCTCTCCTCAAGCTCGCGGGGACCCGATTCACGGTTCTGGGCCCCTACGAGCGCGACTGCGGCTCAGTCCTCTTCAGGATAGGAGACATGGAGCAAGCCCAATCCTTCGCGCTGTACATGAAGGAGATGCTCAAGAAGTTCAAGAACGTGCACACGATAGTGACATCTTGTGCGGGTTGCTTCAGGACCTTCAAGGTCGATTACCCGACGAAGCTTGGCGTAGAGCTTGGGGCCGAGGTGCTACACTCTTCAGAACTATTCAGCAGGTACCTAAAGGAGGGAGCCCTCAACGTGAAGGAGGAACTGGGCTTCAGGGCGACGTACCACGATCCATGCCACCTCGGGAGGCACGTGGGAGTCTTCGATCCGCCCCGAGAGATAATCAAGGCCATAGGCGTGGACCTGCGCGAGATGCTCAACGACAGGTACCGTGAGAGGTCAATGTGTTGCGGGGCTGGAGGTGGGGTGAGGTCGGGCTTCCGCGAGGTCGCGAGGGAGGTCGCCGCCTATAGGATACGCACGGACGTGCCCAAAGACGTTCCGATAGCGGTGCACACTTGTCCGTTCTGCCGCTTCAACTTCGAAGACGCGGTCAAGATGAAGGGCTACAGCTTAGCAAATGCGGACCTAACAGAGCTCCTCGCAGTGGCAGCTATGGGCTCCGAGGCGGTTAAGGTCATTGGAAAGGAGAGGTACGAAAGCATAAGGAAGCCGTCGAGAGCTTAAGGGCCGCGATTTCCTAAGCTTTCTTAATTGCCGTTTGTTATTGCTTTATCCCATTAGCCCTCACTGAGCTCGTCTTGAAATTACGCCCCGGATTGACGTGTTAAAAAGCTTAATTAAGGAGCAGCAACAGCTCCTCCGCGGGGGGACCTCTTTGTCCATAAAGCCCGTGACTGTTGAGGAGCTTTTAGAGAAGGCCAAGCGGCCAGCCAAGCTAGCTCCTGCCTACCACAAGTTCTACGCGGGAAAGATCCAAGTCATGCCCAAGTGTGCTGTGAGGACCCTGAGAGACTTCGACATCTGGTACACCCCAGGCGTGGCCGAGCCCTGCAAGATAATTAAGGAGAACCCGGATGCGAGCTTCGAGTACACGAATAGGTGGAACTACGTAGCCGTGGTCAGCGATGGGACTAGGGTCTTGGGGCTCGGGAACATAGGCCCTGAAGCCGGCCTGCCTGTTATGGAGGGCAAGGCCCTGCTGTTCAAGTACTTGGGCGGGGTCGACGCCTTCCCTCTCGTCACCAGAGCTAGAGACCCTGACGAGCTCGTCAGGTTCCTGGAGCTGATAGAGCCCAGCTTCGGCGGGATAAACTTGGAGGACATAGAGAAGCCCAAGTGCTTCTACGTATTAGAAGAGGCTAGGAAGCGCCTCCAAATTCCTGTGTGGCACGACGACCAGCAGGGTACCGCTACCGTCGTCCTAGCGGGCCTGATCAATGCCCTAAAGATTGTGGGCAAGAAGCTCAGCGAAGTAGAGATAGCCCTGATAGGCGCGGGGGCGGCCAACATAAAGATAGCGGACGTGCTCGAGCTCGCAGGCGCTAAGCCAGGCAACATAATCATGGTCGACAGCAAGGGCACGCTCTCGCCCGAGAGAAAGGACATACTCGAAAAGGAGAACGATCCGTGGAAGTGGAAGTGGGCCTTGAAGAGCAACGCCGTGGGCAAGAGAGGGGGCATCCCCGAAGCGCTCGAAGGAGCAGACGTCTGCATAGCCATGTCAAGGCCTGGGCCGGGCGTGATAAAGAAGGAGTGGGTCGCGAAGATGGCAAGCGACGCGATAGTGTTTGCCTGCGCCAACCCGATCCCAGAGATATGGCCTTGGGAGGCGAAGGAGGCGGGGGCTAGGATAGTCGGCACCGGTAGGTCCGACTTCCCCAACCAGATAAACAACAGCCTAGGCTTTCCGGCCATATTCAGAGGGGTCCTCGACGTCAAGGCCAAGACCGTGACCGACGAGATGTGCGTAGCAGCTGCGAAGGCGATAGCGGAGTTCGCCGAGGAGAAGGGGATCCACGAGGACTACATAGTGCCGACGATGGAGGAGTGGGAGGTATACCCGAGGGAGGCCGTCGCCTGCGCTCTAGAGGCAATAAGGCAGGGGGTCGCTAGGGTAAAGCCGAGCAGAGAAGAGCTCTGGGAGAGGGCAGTGACGATAATCAAGGAGGCTAGGGAGTCGCTCGAGGCCCTGATGAAAGCGGGCCTCATAAAGCCCCCACCTCCCGAAGAGGAGGTCTTGACGACCTATAAGCCGTAGCGGCCCCCGCCATCCCCTTTATTTCGACGAAGACTTAGAAAAGAGCTCTGAGTACCCCTCGTTTGCTCGCCCCTCGGCCCGGCTACTACCGGCTCTAGCACTCGCATTGATACGCGCCGAAGCGCCTTTAACTTACTCTCAGTCTGTAGCCGCTGTGAATCTTGTGCATCCTGCTCCCCAACCTCTCCAAGAGCTTGGCCTCTCCTCTGAGCCCAGTGCAATGCCCCACGTGCGCTTCCTCGACCCCCTCGCTCAGCATCTGGTCTACAACCTCTTCTACGACGTCGTCCTCCGCGGCAATGAGGTGGAGCCCCCCTACGAATATGACCCTCTTGGCCTCTGCGACCCTCTTGGCCTGCCTGATCACATTCGGTGCTCCTGAGTGCGAGCACCCCGCCAGCACCACGACCTTGTCCCCTACCCTGATCGCGAGCCCCGTGTCGTCGTGCATAGGCTCTTCGACCACCTCTCCGTCCACTACCGTTCTGAAGTTCTTGACAGCATAGCTGCTATCGTAAAACCTGTCTATCTCGCCCAAGAAGAACGCGTTCGGCGCGAGCTCAAGATGCCTCTTGACCATTACCACCTCGAACTCGTTGAGGGCCTTTTTAGCTTCAGGGGGGAGGCCTACGTCGAACTTGGTGAAGCCTTGAGAGACGTCGAAGCAGAGCTTGGTTATTTCTGGATGGGCTATCAACGGCCTCCCCTTGAGGGGATCGACGAGCTTGGGCAACCCTCCTGCGTGATCGTGGTGCCTGTGCGAGAGCACGACGACCTTTACGTCCCCTAAGTTCAACCCCAAGGTTTTGGCGTTTTCGAGAAGGACTCTACCGGTCCTCCCGACGTCGAGGAGTAGTTTGTAGACCTCACCATCATCGTACTTTAAGGATACCAGAGCGCTAAAGCCGTGCTCTGCTAGAAGCTCGGTGAAGCCGGCGCACTCCTCTACGAGTATCGTGATCTCCACAGAGCTCAAGGTCGCTCGCACGGCCCTCGCCTACGATTTATTCTGGTGCGAAGAGCTACGCTTAAGGCTTCGCCAAAACCATCGAACCATCGACGAGTAAAGCCTTGAACCTGGCCCAACGTTTAAGAACCATCGCGTCTAAAGCGCTAGACTGGTTGCAAAAATGCCCTCCAAGAAGGGCCGTGCTGTTCCAGAGACTCTCTTTTCGAGAGCTAACCTTAAAAGTGATGGTTTGGCTTCCCACCTCTGGGGTGAGGGCTTTGAACAGGAAGGTCGTGTATGGGGTCATAGCAGTGATAGTGCTGGCGGTGTTGATCGGAGGAGCTATGGCTACGGCCAGCGCCCAGAACACCAACTATGAGATTCGCGGTCAAGCGCGCATCATACCGCCGGGCCTCGAGATACGGGCTTGGTCCAAGTGGAGATGGAGGCCGTCTCCGGGATTCGTTCAGGTTTCTCCGGAGTACAACCAGACGGTAATGGGGATCCTCGAGTCGAATGAGGAGGCCTCGAGATTGTTGGGGCAGGGCTATAGAGTCGTGTTCGTGAAGCCGATCATAAGGGCCTGCGTCGAGGGCGATGGGACTGTGGTCTTCAAGGCCCAGCAAGCCTTAGTCGTATTGAGCAATGGTAGCACTACAATAACGTATCTCGTGGACATAAGCTCTGGGACGGTCACGCACATAGCGACGATTAACACGGGCCTCTTGAAAGAGCTGCGTGGCCCTAGCATTCGCGGCACAGGGCGTTAAGCAAGCGTCGATGATGCCAATTCCTACGCTATTTTTATTTTCACAAAATGAACTTCTATGGCTCGTAGCAGGTGCGAAGCCTTGAAGTTTAAGATCGCGTTGATGTCGATCGCAGTGGCGTTGATTATAGTGATTGCTCCCCTTTATGTGTATGCCTCTTATCCGAGCCCCTCGTCAGAGGAGGAGGTGATCCTCGAGGAGAGAGTCATAGAACCGATGCCGTTTAGGCCTCCTAAGTTCTTGGTGGGCTTCGTGATTTACGGCTCGATGATAGAGGCAGCGAGCATCCAAAGGCCAGTGGTCGAGCACTACGACGATCACTTGCTCATCAAGCTCGACGGCAATAGAAGGGGCCTGCTGCTCTTGGCCCCCCTTTACGTGGAGGCCTCGACGAATAAGGCTGTTTCGAGCGGGTACTTGGCCAAGCTGATATCTCAAGGAGGGGACATGACGATCAAGGTGGTCGCTTTTACGACCAGGAGGGGCTCATATGCCATCGTCGTCGAGGTCGTGAAGGGCGGCGAGCGCTACGTCATGGCCCCTCAAAGGCGGTAGCCGCGATGTTGGGACTTTATGAAGTGGTGGTCCTGCTCTCGTGCTCCGCCTGCTTAGCTTTGTTCAGCTACATAGCCAGCGCATTTCTAAGCGTGTACAGGAGGCTTCGAGCTAGGAGCCTTCTGTACCTCTCTGCCTCCTTCTTGTTGCTAGCTCTTAGCCAAGTGTCCTCCGTGCTCTCGACCGTAGTCGAGTCGGCGAGGCTCTCCTTGACCTTCTATACACTCACATCGTCCCTTGCGGCCGCCTCGTTCTTCCTGGTGATCGCCTCGGTATCGGAGGAGAAGAAGGCAGTTGTGGTAGCCCCCCTCGCCATATCAGCGCCGGATCTCTTGGCCTGTGCGCTAGCGGCTACGGCGTCTGTGATTTGCGAAGGCAGGCAACTTAGGGCGTACTTAGTGGCCCTCTCGATGGTCCACCTGCTCCGATTCCTCAGCGCCCTCTTGCTCTACTCAGGCGCGGGCGCCCTACTGCTGGCCTTGGCGGAGGCCGCTAGGGCCTTGGCGACATTGCCCTTTGCGATATTTCACGTGAGCAGGGTCGTTGGCCGTGAATAGGCCCAAGAAGAGGAGCAGACTGCAGATGGTCATGGAGGTGCTTGAGGCCCTCGACGAACACGGCGAGTTGCACGCAACCGAGCTGTCTTTGATGGTGAAGCTCTCATACGATAGGCTTAAGAGCATTTTGGAAGACCTCAACAAGAAAGGCTTGGTAGAGGTAGAGCGCGTGGAAGACGATCATAGGTCGCTCATGATAAAGCTGACCTCGGAAGGCCGTCGACTACTCGAGGAGCTCAATAGGCTTAAGAGCATTTTGGAAGACTACGGTCTGGCTTGACGGTAGACCTAGCACTGGGCGTCGACTGGGTCTACAGCTGTATCACCATGTCGTCGTGTGCCAGGGAGACCCTCTCGAACCTCTTGACGTAAGCCGCGAGTTCGGCGAGCGGCATGTTGTGGTGGGCTATGTGCGTCAGGACAATTCTATCGGCGGCTACGTTGTAGCCAAGCTCGACGGCCTCGTTGACGTTGTTGTGGTTAGAGTTCTGGGAGCTAGGATGCTCCGTAGCGTCTACCAAGGCGACATGAGCTCCGAAGCCCCTGACTAGATCGCAGTCTTTGCTCGCGAGCCCCTTTCCGTCGAAGAGGAAGGCGATTCTGGCCTCTCCGTCGTCGACTAGGTAGCCTAGGGTTTCGACCTTGTGGTTCAGGGGCACCGGGGTTATCTTAATGCCTCCGTGCTCGAAAGTCTCGTAAGGCGCGACGTACCTAAGTCTCAAGTTCTTGAGCTCTGTCGCAATCCAATCAGCAAGCCCTCCTCTAGGGGCGTAGAGGCTCACTGGCTTGGGGGACCACCTCAGCCTGAAGAGGCCAGCGTAGTGATCGGGGTGCCAGTGGGTCAAGAGTATGAAGTCGACGTCGACGTCGCCCATCTTATATATGACGTCGAAGCCCGCGTCGACTAGGAAGTTGACCTTGCTGGCGACGAAGATGGAAGTCGGCATCCTCCTAGCGATGGGCATGGCCTTAGCCTCTTGACAGCTTTTGCACTTGCAGTTCAAAGCCGGAACTCCTTCTGCAGCACCAGAGCCCAGCACTACCAAAAGGGTCAAGTGGGGGCCACCAGAGCCGTTGTTTTGTCAACGGTCTTTTTATGCTTTCGGACGTTTGGCGCTCGACCTTTTTCGTCCTACGGCCTTCGACCAGAGAGGCATTTAGCACGTATGCATGGCGTCAGAAGCGGCTAAGCTCATCATCTTATTCAGAGCCCCAAAAGTCATCCTCCATAGAGGATTTGTCTAGGGCGAATAAAGGCTTTACTGGTAGCCTTCCTCGCGACGACTTCAACGTAGGCCTCATAGTAACCCCTAAGGATCCCGTGACCCTTTGAGCGCGCGGCGAACCTTTTATATGGGGTCATACGACACCATTATCTCGGCGATATTACGTGCTGCGTCCATTCTGTAGCCACGAATTTGCCAACGAGGTAGCCCTTCAAAAGCACTTGGACGAGTGCGAAGCCAAAAAGGCCTCTGAAGACATGAGTAGCACCCTCAAGGCGTTCGACGCGTCGAGTTGCTTTTGCTGAGAGCTATTGGCGGAGCCCACAGGTCGGCTAACGTCGGTTATGCGCCCGCGTCAGGCCATCAGCTAGGTACATCTGGCTAAGCACGTGGCTCGGGTCGCGGGCTCCTCGACGACGAGCCTCGTCACTAAACCTCTCAGTTGCGAGGCCTACGGTCATCGCCTCGCGCTCCTCGACCGCTTCTTTCACCACGTCGCCTGCCCAAGGCCTCATATCAAGAGTACTTCCTAGAAGGTCCCCTAAAAGGGGTTGCGTCCTTATAAGAGCGCATCAAGCCTCTTCGTCAGGCAAGTCCTCGGCCCTCTCGAAATTCTTTTATGTTCCTTGGTAGAGGATATATGATCACCATGAAGCTCTTCGAGCCCATAGAGATAGGTGGCGTGAAGATAAAGAACCGCATAGTGATGTCCGCAGGCGAGACGAACTTCGAGGCCCCCGACGGAGGCGTCACTGATAGGCTCCTCGAGTTTTATAGAGAGAGGGCCAGGGGAGGGATAGGCCTAGCCATCGTCGGGATAGCGAAGATAGAGGGACACTTCGCCGGCGGCCTCGCAGCGCACGACGACGAGTACATTCCAAGCCTCAAGAGAATAGCCGACGTCTTCCACGAGTATGACGTCAAGTGCGCTCTCCAGCTATGGCACCCTGGCAGGTACGAGATATCGGTGGACTCCAGTAGACAACCAGTCGCGCCCTCGCCGATACCACCGCCCATATTCACGAGGAGAGTTCCAAGGGAGCTGACGAAAGAGGAGATCCTCCAAATAGAGGAGGAGTTCGCGCAAGCGGCCTTGAGGGCTAAGAAGGCCGAGTTCGACGCGGTCGAGCTTGCGGGCTCCGCTGGCTACTTGATATCGCAGTTCTTCAGCCCAGCGACCAACAAGAGGACCGACGAGTACGGCGGGAGCATCGAGAACAGGGCCCGCTTCGCCGTAGAGATAGTCCGGCGGATAAAGGAGAAGTGCGGGGCCGACTACCCCGTTCTGATAAGGATACCCGGGGACGAGTTCATCGAAGGAGGGAACACCGTCAGCGAGATGAAGCGGATCGCGAAGATATTAGAGGACGCGGGGGTCGCGGCCATAAGCGTCATGGCCGGCTGGCACGAGTCTCCTAGGCCTCTCACCACGATGCTCGTACCCCGTGGCGGCTTTGCATACCTATCGGCCGAGATAAAGAAGGTCGTCAGCGTCCCGGTGATGATAGCTCATAGGATCAACGACCCGCTCACGGCCGAGAAGATCTTGCGCGAGGGCATGGCCGACATGGTAGCCATGTTCAGGGCCTTGTTGGCTGACCCCGAGTTCCCCAATAAGACCAAGGAGGGGAGGTTCGACGAGATACGCATATGTGTGGCCTGCAATCAAGGCTGTTTCGACAAAGTGTTCAGTGGCCAGCCCATAACATGCCTCGTGAACCCGACCGTCGGTAGAGAGGCGGAGTTCAGGGATCTCGGGGCAGAGAGAAAGAAGAGGGTCGTCATAGTCGGCGGCGGGCCCGGAGGATGCGTGGCGGCGGAGCTCTTGGCCAAGAAGGGCCACGAGGTCTTGCTGTTCGAGAGGACCGACAAGCTCGGCGGGCAGTTGAACGTCGCTGCCGAGTCCCCTCTCGCGTACGAGTTCGCAGAAGTAGGCAAGTACTTCATGAACGTTCTGCCGAGGCTTGGCGTAAAAGTGTACTACAACACCGAGGCCGACGCCTCAAGAGTGCTCGCCGAGAAGCCCGACGTTGTGATCGTGGCGACGGGCGCGTCCCCTCTAATTCCACGGGTACCCGGAGTAGAGAACGCGGTCACGGCCTTCGATGTGCTCACGGGCAAGGCAAATGTGGGCAATAGCGTCGTCGTGATAGGAGGTGGAGGAGTAGGTTGCAATACCGCTGCGAAGCTCGCTGCCGAGAACAGGGACGTCACGATAGTCGAGATGTTGCCGAGGATAGGAGAGGACATAGGAATAACAACTCGCTGGACCGTCCTAATGTACTTGAGGCAGAGGGGTGTTAAGATGCTGACAAACAAGAAGGCCGTGGAGATCAAAAAGGGCGCCGTCGTGGTCGAGGATACTAGGAGCAAGGAGAGGAGCGAAATTCCTTGCGACACCATAGTGCTCGCCGTGGGGACTAAGCCGAACGACGGGCTCTACGACGAGCTAGTGGGCAAGGTGGCAGAGGTCTACAAGATAGGGGACTGCGTGCGTCCAAGAAAGGCCATAGACGCAACCCACGAGGCCGCAGACCTTGCGTTGAAGATTTGAGAGATCTGTTGTGCTCAAAGGGCTTCGTGTACCGGAGGCTACGAGGGCCCGTCCGCGCAATCAGCCGCGAATCGCTCAGTCATCACTCCGAGGTTCTCGACTGCTTCTTCATCACCTAGGCCAAGCATCGCAAATACATTTCAAACCGAGGAGATCAAGACTCGACAACAACTAATCGAGGAAATGGACTAGACCTTCTGCGACCTCAAGAACTAGGAGGTGATGTAGCGAGGCGCGTGGACATGACCCTTCGGCGCGAAGGCTACGTAGCCCGTTGAGAGCGCCTCGTCACCGAGCCTTTATCTTCCTGACAACAGGCGTAGGTAGCTTAAACATAATTCTTCCATCACAATGAGGACATCTAACCCCCAAGCTCTCTACCATCTCGTCCCGCGTAAACGTCTTACCGCACTTAAAGCACTTGTATTGAACCATAGCCCCCTCTTTCTCTTGCTCGCGGTCCCATAAAAACTTTAGAGTTGCTGGGCCCCTCAAAGAGCTTCATGCTTAAACCCCTAAAGATCTTGGGGGAAGTCTTTTATATCGATTTCAGAGGTCGGTGATGCTAGGGTGTGAAATGTGAGCATGAAGGTCGTGATAGTTGGAGGCAGCACGGCTGGCTTCATATGCTCTTTAGCCGCGAGGAGGTTCAACGAAGACGCGAAGATAGTGGTGATAAGGAGGGAGAGAAAGGCCCTAGTGACGTGTGGTATTCCATACATCTTTGGGACGCTCCTGAGCATCGAGAAAGATTTGCTACCCGACAAGTTGTTGGCCGACAACAACATCGAGCTCGTGATAGGTGAGGTGAAGTCGATAAGGAGGGACGAGAAGGTCGTAGTCCTCTCTAATGGTCAGGAGATGAGCTACGATAAGTTGGTGCTGGCCACAGGCTCGACGCCGGTGAGGCCCCCGGTACCTGGAATGGACTTCGAGAATGTGTTCTTTGCAAAGAAGGACCCCGACTACTTGCAGAGGTTGCTCTTGAAACTCGAAGGGGCCAAGGACGTAGTCGTAATAGGAGGGGGCTTCGTGGGAGTGGAGTTCGCCGAGCAGTTCAGGAAGAGGGGGTTGAACGTTACGATAGTCGAGCTCCTACCGCATTGCCTCCAACTGAACTTTGACGATGAATACTGCATTATGGCCGAGGAGAAGCTCCGAGAGCTGGGGATTCGAGTCATCACAAAGGAGACCGTCGAGGAGGTCGTGGGGGAGAACGGGAAGGTCGTGGGGGTAAGGCTCGCGGGAGGGGAGAGGCTCAAGGCGGACATCGTCCTCGTCGCTGTGGGCGTCAGGCCGGAGACGACGCTTGCGAGAGAGGCCGGGCTGAAAATAGGCGAGATGGGCGGGGTGTGGGTGAACGAGTACATGCAGACGTCCGATGAAGACATCTTCGCAGCCGGCGACTGCGCTGAGAAGTACTCGTTCTTCACGAAGAAGCCGACGAACTTGAGGCTCGCCTCGATAGCCGCTCGAGAGGCGAAGATCGTGGCCGCGAACCTTTCCCAGCCTAGGGTGAAGAACTCGGGGGCTATAGGGTGCTTCGCGACCGTCGTCGGAGACCTAGGCTTGGGGGTCGCGGGCCTGATCGAGAGGACCGCTCGAGAGGTTGGCTTCGATGTGCTTGTGGGGACCGCGACTACCGTCGACAAGCATCCTGGGGCCATGCCCGGGACCAAGAAATTGAAGGTCAAGCTGATATTCGACAGGGCCTCGAGGGTTATAATAGGCGGAGAGGTTGCGGGAGGGGTCACGGCTGCTGAGCTCGCGAACATAGTCTCGATCATGATAGAGAGGAGGATGACCGTAGAGGAGGTCGCGTTCTCCCAGTACGGCACCCACCCAGCCTTGACGGCTTCTCCGAGAACCCACCCGATAGCTTACGCGGCCGAGGACGCCCTCTT
>DAIQQE010000176.1:0-2104 GCA_036786905.1 Candidatus Nezhaarchaeales archaeon
GGTGCCCCTGAACGCCCCTAAGCCCGATGAGAACCCGAGCGGGATGCAGGGGAAACGAGATGAAGCGATGAAAATCACATCAAATTATATAAACCTATATGAGAGCTGAACCCCGCTCCTCAAACTCATATGCTTAGAAAGATTAGAAGACGTGGAGAGGTCGCTTAGGGTCGTCTACCGCGTAGTTAGCGAGGCTGATTTTAAATGAGGCCGAAGGCCACCCTCGTCTGGCTCAATTACAACAGCTCGAGCTTCTTGGGTCTAGCGCTCAGGTCCTTGAAGAGCTTGCTCCGGCTGGACTATGAAGACTACGAGGTCGTCGTAGTGGACAACGCATCCAACGATGGTAGCTTCGAAGCCATAAAGAAATTCGTCGAAGGCCGAGGGCCTAGCAAGGCCGAGGTCAAGGTCGTTAGGAGCGACGTGAACAGAGGCTACTCTGGAGGCATGAACTTGGGCTGGAGCGCGCGAGACCCCGAGTCCAAGTACGTGGCGTTCCTCAACAACGACTTAATCGTCGAGCCCGATTCGCTCCGCGAGATCGTCGAGTACATGGGGGCCGACGAGGACGTGGGGGCCGCGAGCGGCTTGATATTCTTCGGCGATGGCAGGACGATATACTCGGCTGGCGGCTTTGTTACGGAGTTCTGGAGCGCCAGAGGCATTTGCTGGAACGTCCCTTGCTCTGAGTGCCACGGAAAGGAAAGGCCTCACTATGTGACCTACGCTGATGGCGCCTACATGGTGGTCAAGGCAGACGCCATAAGAAGTGCATGCCCTGATGGGAAGCCTTTCATCGACGAGGCTTTCTTGTACTTCGATGACTACTTCTTAGGGCTGTTGCTGTGGAATAGGGGCTACAAGGTCAGGTACTACCCGGTTAAAGCGGGGCTACACTACGCTCGCAGGACTGCGAAAACAGTTTCCTACTACTACGCCGCAAGAGCGGAAGCGGCCCTGATGACTGTTGTGGAGACGCGTTTTAAAGCTGTGGTACCCGCGCGTCTGTTGAGTAGGCTCGTCTTGTACAGCTTGTTGTGCGCGATTGATGGTACGAGGGGCCGCGCACTCGCAAGGGCCGTTTACGATGGCCTGCGCTTAGGGTCCTTCGCAAAGAGGAAGGTGGGCACACTATCGCTGTACAAAGCGCCTTACGTGAGGCTAGGACTTAAGTACTCTATTTTCGGATTTCGTGGGTTGCGTGGAAAGGTTAGAGTCACGCATGGAGACTTGGTCCATCCAAAATTAAGGCCTCAATTAGCTTCAACGAAGAGCGTTGACTCCTCAGGTCTTGTGGACTTTGAATCCCTTCGCTGTAGTGGCCCAGCTTGGTACGGCCTCTTCGACCCCTTCTCATGATCTTGCGCTGGCGTCGCTACCCCGCGTTGCTGAGCTCGAGGCCCGTCGCCTTCGCGCCTCTGCTGACGCTGGGCGTGACGTCCAAGATCTCTCCGGCGGCGTGCCTCTTGTCACAAGCGCTCCACCCGCGCAACGAAAAGCTCAAGGACGTCGCAAAGTACGTGACAGTGGCGACCACGGTCTCCTTGGCCGTGTGGCTTGCTCTCTCCGCGAGGTGCTTGGAAACGGCCTTGGAGCTCCAGCGGATCAGAGATGCCATCCCCATTCGGGATTAGAGTCTTAGGACTAGCCGCTCAGCACGCGCTTTGTCATCTTAGTTATTCGATGGCAGGAGAACGTACGACGTGGAGGGTCGTGCGACGAGCATATATAAGCCTTGCCGGCACTAAGGGTAGTGGTCGAGGTGGGCTACGTTTACGTAGACCTCGTCCTCAGGGGGAGGTACTCGAAGAGCGTTAGGGCGCTGGTCGACACGGGGTCGGCCTACATAGTGGTGGACCCCGAGACAATCTCTGAAATCGGGCTCCTCGAGACGCCCTTTAGCGTTGAGCTGACTCTCGCAGACGGGAGAAGGGTTAGGGCGAGGCTCTACTTGGCTGAGGTGGAGGCCGGGGGCAGGAGGGGGCCCGCCTTCGTGGCCGAGCTCGAAGTCCCCACGCCTATCGTAGGGGTCTACGCCCTCGAAACCCTAGGACTCAAGCCCGATCCGCTCACGGGCCAGCTGGAGGTCGTCGGCCCCGAGGGA